>CALMTT010000615.1 GCA_937872615.1 uncultured Verrucomicrobiaceae bacterium
GGTATCGACCTTGAGGTCGGCGGGATTGATCTCCACGTAAGGGTTCGCCGGATAAAGCGTGCGCAGGACGGCGGAGAAGGTGAAGCCAAGAGCGAGCGTGACAGCAAACAGGGCGAGCCCGACCTGACGGAGACGTGGCGCGAGTGTTTGCCAGAAGAACCACACGACGGCGACCATCAGCGGAAAGGCGAAGAGGCGGTTGAAGTGATGCAGGTGCGTGGCGGTGAGGACGAGTCCCGCCAGCGTGACGAGGCCGATGCCGAGCCACCAAGCCAGCGGGATGCGCAGCCGGGCCGATTTGGAACTCAGCAGCCACACGCCGAGCACGAGAGGCGTGAGCCAGCGGAGGTTCAAATAGGGCGGCAGCAGGCTGGCAAGCGAGCGGAAGGCCAGCACGGCCCGCTGAAGGAGGCTCATCTCGCCCCACGGCTGATGGGCAAACAGCGCGGTATCCGCAAAACCGGCCATCGAGGGTCCGACGAGCAGTAAAGCTCCGATAGCCATGCCCATCACGAGCGTGAGCAGCGCGGGAGCCTTGCGTTCCTTGTCCGCAAAGGCCAGCAGCACGACCGGCCAGGTGATGACCGCCCGAATCCACACGAAGAACGAGGCGGAGAGCAGCACCCCGGCTAGCAGCAAGCGCCATGCACCCGCCTTGCCCTGCACCAGGAGCAGCGAGGCCATCACGCAGGCGACCGCCAGACCATCGACACGAGCGCCGCGGTAACTGTCGAGAAAGGTGGACTCCAGAAACCAAGTGCCGCAGAGCGTGAGTGCTGCCCAAACTTCCGTCGAAGACGTGGCGTGACCGCAGAGCCAGACCGCGAGAAACACCACGCCGAGCAAACTGCCGAGCGTGGCCACCCAGCGAGGCCCCAGCGGCGAGCCGGTGACACGCCAAGCGAGCTCTTGAATGACACAACCCAGCCACGGCACCGGCTTCACCGGACGATTGGCCTCCACATTGTAGGTCACCGCGATGTCCCGCGGTTCGTCATCAAGCATCACACGGCCGTAATCGACAATCATGACCTCGTCGATCCACACGGGCGGCGAGGTGCGCATCGATGGCATGAAGGTGGCGAGCACGGCGAGAATAAAAACGAAGCTGGCGACGAGATGCGTGCGCGTGACAGACGGGCTCATGCGAACTCCTTCACCGCGGCGATGACCTGCGACTGCTGCTCGTCGGTCATGGAATTGAAGAACGGCAGGCGCAGCAGGCGGTCGCTGAGGTCTTCGGTGACGGGGCAGTCCCCTGCCCGGCCGCCGAAGCGGGAGCCGAACTCGGAGAGGTGCAGCGGCAGGTAGTGGAACACGGCGTAGATGTTTCGCGCCTTGAGATGGGCGATCAAAGCCTGGCGCTTCTCCAAACTGGGCAGCAGCAGGTAATACATGTGCCAGGCCTGCTCGCAGTGCTCAGGCACCACGGGCTGGCGGATGCCGCTGGCAGCGCACCAATCGGCCAGTTCGGTGTGATAGCGCTCCCAGATCTGCTGGCGGCGCTTTTGGATGACCTCCCAGACATCGAGCTGAGCATAAAGGAACGCGGCGAGGACATCGCTCATCACATAGCTGCTGCCGACATCGACCCAGGAATACTTATCAACTTGGCCACGGAAGAAGCGGGCGCGGTTCGTGCCCTTCTCGCGGATGATTTCGGCTCGCTCGGCATACTTCGCGTCATTGATCAGCAGCGCACCGCCTTCACCGCAGGTGATGTTTTTGGTCTCGTGAAAGCTCTGCGTGGCCATGCAGCCGAGCGTGCCGAGCCAGCGGCCCTTGTATTTGCCGAAGAGTCCATGCGCGTTGTCCTCCACGACGGCCACGCCATGCCGGGCCGCGATGTCGAGGATGGCATCCATCTCGCAGGCGACTCCGGCGTAATGCACGGGCACGATGGCCTTCGTGCGTGGCGTGATGAGAGCTTCGAGTTTTGTCTCGTCGAGGTTCAGCGTGTCAGGCCGCACATCGCAAAACACCGGCGTGGCACCGCGCATGACGAAGGCGTTCGGCGTCGAGACAAAGGTGAAGGACGGCACGATGACCTCATCGCCTGCCTTGATGCCGAGGAGGATAGCGGCCATTTCGAGAGCGTGCGTGCAGGACGTGGTCACGAGGGCTTTTTTCACGCCCAGCGTCGATTCGAGGAGCTGGTGGCACTTGCGTGAAAAAGTCTGATCACCGGCGATCTGGCCAATGGTGATCGTTTGGAAGATGTACTCCAGCTCACGCCCCTGCAGCGAGGAACGGTTGAACGGGATGAAGCCAGCGGGCGGGAGGTTCATGCTGCCGAAAGGCGGGCGCGGAGGAGCTTTTGCAGTTGCGGGGCCTCTTCACGCAGGTGGGCCTCGTTGCGATGCTGCACGAAGACGATGCCAAACTTGTGCGTGAGCGGATCGGTGACCTTGTCACCCGGTTTGGCCCAGATGAGGCGGTTCATGATGCGGGACTCGACGGCGGGATCGAAGTCAAAACCATCAAACGTGCCGGTGTGGTCCGCCATGAGGCAATGACGCGTCACACAGCGGGCAGAGGGCATGTAAAACACATCGCTCAACTCCAGCCCGGCGGAGGCGCGGACGATCCACTCGGCATACGGAGCGCCCGTGGCATAGCGCACGAGCTCGATGTACAGATCACCCGGTGCGCGGCGGCAGATTTCGATGATCACCGGATTGCCATCCTCATGCTGGATGAACTGCACATGGAAGATGCCATCGACGAGATCGAGCAGGCCCGCGATGCGCTCGCTGTGCTCGATGAGCGCCTCAATGGACGACGGCGGACAAGACGTAGGCGTGCAGGCGGCCGAGACGAGATACTGGCTGAGGTGGTACATCTCATCATCCGCGAAGTGGAAGGCCACTCGACCATCCCGCAGAATGCAGGTGAAGCCATGCCGCGTGCCGGTGATGAACTCCTCCACCACGATGCGCTTGGCCTTCGAGATGGCGAAGGCGGCCTCAGCGGCTTTGAGCGTGTCTTCCACGGTATCGGCACGCTGGATGCCTTTGCCACCGGTGAGGTCCACCGGCTTCACGATGAGCGGCAGACGCAGCTTCGGGATCGCGGCTTGGACTTCTTCCATGCTGGCACAGCCGATGGCCTGTGGACTGGGAATGCCGTGCTCGTGCGCAAAGGCCCGCCACTGGTCTTTGTGATGGATGATCTCGGCCGTCTTCGGGTCATCGTGACCGGGAAGGCCGAGTTCCCTCGCCGCATAGGCGCAGGAGAGCGCGGAGAAGTCGTTGCAGCAGGCGCAGAGAGCCTTCGCGCCGATCTTTTGCGCCACGGCGAGCACCGCCTGCGGATCAGAGTAGTCACAGGGCTCGAAGGCATCGGAAAAACGATGCCCGAGATCCTGCGGCCGGTTCCCGCTGGTGGTCACGTGATAGCCGAGCTGCTTGGCCGCTTGGATGAGCGGGATGTCGGCATGACTGCCACCGGCGATGAGGAGCTTCTTCATTTCTTCGGCATGAAGAACATCACGGTCTCCGTGACGCCCTCGGTGTAATGGCGGAGATAGATCGTGTAGTCGTCACGAATGGTGAAAACCTCCTGTGGGATGCGCCAGAGGTCGCTGGCTTGATGATATACACAAATGGCGAGGCGTGGGTGGCAGCGGCGGATGGTTTCGCATGCCCCGGCCAGGGCGCCGAGCTCCGCGCCCTCGATGTCCATCTTCAAAAAGGTGATCCCGTCGATGCCAAAGCCGTCGAGTCTCTCGATCTGGATTTCGAGATCGCCGTCGTCAGTGATCGCCGAGGTAGAGCCGGAGCTGGAGAAGCGCACGGTGGTCTTGGCATCGCCAAGGCCCACGGGATGGCAGTGAACCTTCCCCTGCCCCGCAAACTTCGCCTGGATGACAGCGAGGTTGTTCGGATCAGGCTCAAAGATATGCACCGCGTTGAACTGCGGACAGCGCTCGATGAAATCAGCGCTCGTGCGACCATCGAAGCAGCCGATGTCGGCAAAGGATTCGCCAGCAGGCTGCAAATCGAGGAAGGGCTCGAAGTATTGATTCGCCTGATTCTCGCGGAACGAGGCAATGCAGGCAGGGTTCGCGCTTAGACGAAGGTTCACAAGGCTGTCGAAGAGCTCTCGCGAGGCTTCATCGGCTAGACGCTCACGCACCCATTTTAACTCGGCGGCATGCTCGCGGGCATCTTCGCCAAAACCAGTCCAAAAACGGGCTTCAGGCAGTTTGAGGCCGCCGTGACGATGGAACGTGAAGTAATCGCACTGCGCCAGACCGGCCTTGAGAAGATGCTGACGAGCCGTGTGAGGACGACCCAGCGTCGTCGTGACCACCAAGGCATCCTTCGGCGCATCCACCGTGCGGACGATGGGCACACCATGGAACTCGGTCGCCTTCGAAAAGTCATCGATCACCCCTTGAACCGGAATCGTGCTCAAGATGCCCGCCGCATATGGAGTGGCACCGAGCAGATAACGCCGCGAAGGATTCGCGAGGAACTCACCGAGCACGGCGAGGGATTGGGGATCAGGCTGCATTGAGTGAGCAATCACCGATTTGGCGAGCCGCGTGGTCTTGGCGCATGGCTTTCACGATGCCGGAGATGCCAAGCGTGGCGGGGCCGAGGTCGGCCTCGATGAGCTTCCGCAGTCGCGGGAGATGGTAACAAGGCACCCCGGGATACATGTGATGCTCGACGTGGTAGTTCATGTTCCAGTAAAAGAACGCGATGACGGGATTGAGGAGCACCGTGCGGCTGTTCTCGCGATAATCGAGCGTGTCCACCTTCATCCCGCAGTGCTGCGCGGAGGCGAGGAGGTTCGGCAGGCCGTTGCCGATGAAGGCCGCGAGGTCCACGAGTAAAATGAGCTGCCAAAGCCCGGTGAGAGCGAAGATCGTGGCGAGGGCCAGATGGCCGAAAAGGATGGTGCGAGCCGCGTTGGCTACCTGCTGGCGTGCGGCGGCATTCTCCGGTGGCAGCACGATCGTGCCCGCACGACCCGGGATAATGCCCCGAGCATTCAGCCACTGCATGCGGATGGTGCGGATCATGCGACGCACATCGAAGGTGGAGGTCACGAGCACGTTGAAGAACGCGATGCACTTCGTGGTGGGCACTTCGGTGTCGATTTCAGGATCGAGCGTGCTGCGGTGGTGAATCGTGTGCGTGCGGAAGAAGTAAGCGTGATTGCCCCAGATGAGGAAGGAGAACAGCCGGAGGAAGAAGATGTTCGGCGCCTTCTTCTTGAAGACCGTGTGATGCGAGAACTCATGGCTGGCACCGGCATAGCCCAAGAAGGAAAAAATGGTGCCATGCAGCAGCAGCACGAACGGCGCGGCGATCCACCAACCGTTTTGCGTGCAAAGAAAGAACAACCAGCCTGTGCCTCCCAGCGAACCGAGATGCCCGAGCACCCGCAGCACGGCGGCCCCATCGCTGCGCTGATGCAGGCGGCGAAGCTGCTCGGTGTCGAGCTTGCTGCGGTAGTATTTATCGCCGGCGGTCATGGTGCGGAAGCGGAGCTAGAGGGTGAAGCGGAGAAAGTGCTCAGTTCTCAGTGCTTAGTCGGCCGTGGCTCAACAACTGAGCACTTTGCACTGAGCACTTGGGGCAGGACTCACTCAAACAACTCGGCGTATTTCCCCTGGAAGCACACGCACAGCATCGTGCTGCCGATGCCGATGAGCTTTTTCTCGACGGCGAGGTCGCGGAGATAGACTTCGACCTCGGTGTGGATCTTGGAGAGGTAATCGTGCCAGATGATGACACTATCGGGCTTCGCCATCTGGAAGGCCTTGAGGGTGTCGTTCTTGATCGTCTCGTAGTCGTGGCCGCCATCGACGAAGACGACATCCTGCGTGCCAACGAGTCCGCGTGCGACTGGATCGAAGGTGAGGCTGTTTTCGTTCAGCAGGCGCACCTTGGAGCGGATGGCGGGTGAGGCGCGGTTCACATAGAAGGCTCCTTGCGTTTTGAAGATCTGGCGGAGGAACTGGTCATTCTGATCGGCATCGGCGAGGTCGAGTTTCGAGGCGTCGTGCATCTCGATGTCCTCCGGCGGCAGATCGAGCGTGGTGACGACGGCATCCGCGGGCGTGTTGTTGGCGATCAAGAGAGCCGTGTTGCCGTTGTAGGTGCCGATTTCGAAGATGTTCTTCGCCTCGGTGATCTTCAGCAGGGCCACGAGCAGGGAGCTTTCGAGCGTGAGCAGGCTGCCGATGGCGCTAGGCGGCATGGTGAGCGTGATCTCGACGTTCTGATCGGGGAACTTGTCCTCGACGAGCTTGAAGATCTGACGCGGGCGGATGGAGGGAATCGGCGAATCCATGGAGAAAGGGAGTGGTGGAGTAGTGGAGGGATGGAGTGATGGGTTTCAAAGCACCAACACTCCATGACTCCATCACTCCTGGTTCGGCACCGGTTGCCAGGAGCGGCTGCGGGCGGAGCGGGCGATGGCCTCCATCATGCGGAGGCCTTCCTCGGCGATCTCGACACCGGCGACCATTGGATGAGGCTTTTGATCGCCCGAACGATAGGCGATGAGCCAGTCGGCGAGATCGGCGTAGTAATTGGCGAAGGCTTCCATGAAGCCGGCGGGATGCCCAGCCTTGAAACGGGTGTAGCGCTCTTGATTGCAGACATGCAGACCGTTCGCGGCACGAGTGATGAGGGAGGTGTGGCCGCGATTGTCGTGCAGCGTGAGGTATTCGGGATTCATCTGCACCCACTCGGCGGAGGCGGTGGTGCCAAAGATGCGGATGCGCAGGCCGTTGGCATGCCCGAGGGCGGTTTTGCCATACCAAAGCTGCACGGGAAGATCGCCGGTGTAGCGGGCGAGGCACTGCACGTTGTCGATGATGCCGTCGAAGTGCCCCTGCTGCTGCTCCATGGCGCAGACTTCGATGGGCGAGGCCTGCGTGAGGAAGTGAATCAGGTGATGCACATGCACACCAAGGTCGAGCGAGACCGTGGGGATGAAATCATCCTTCAAACGCCAGGCCTGTGGCTGCGGCTTGCTGTCTTGAGCGCCAACGAGACGCAAGAAGCCCTCCTGTGGCATCTCCGCGGCCACATGCGTGATCTGGCCGAGTTTACCATTTTCGATCATGTGGCGGAGTTCGCGGATGATCGGATAGCCGGTGTAGTTGTAGGTCACGGCCACGAAGCCTTTGTGCTGGTCGCGAGCCGCACGAATGGCCGCGGCTTCGGCTGAAGAGACGGCCAGAGCCTTTTCGGAGATGAGAGGAAAACCGGCCTCGAGGGCCTCAGCAGCCATTTCGGCATGCATCGGCGTGGGCGTCAGCAGCAGGACGGCATCCAGCTTGCCATGCTCGGATTTCAAAAAGGTATGCCAGTCGCTGTAAAGACGTTCCGCAGGCACATCGAGCAGCGCGGCGGTGTCTTCGTTCACCTTTGATATGAGGCTGAAGCATCCCGCGACGATGCGGAAGCGTCCGTCCATCTGCGAGGCGATGTGATGCGAGCGGCCGATGGCGGAATCGAGGGCACCGCCGATGATGCCGAGCTTGAGGGTGTTTTCAGGCATGGATGCGAGCGGGGGTGGTGGCCGCGATCATCGCTGGCGAGTCCTCCTTCGGATCGTTGAGGCTGGTTTGCACAAAGTAGAGCGGGCGCAGCTTCACCTCGTCGAAGACCTTGCCGAGATAGAGGCCGACGATGCCGAGGTTCGCGAAGCCGAGGCCGCCGAGGAAGCTCACTAGCACGGCGAGCGTCGTCCACCCTTCCACCGCCACATTGAGCATGAAGTAGCGGATGATGACGACCGTGCCGTAAAGCACCGAAAGAATGGCGAGGAAGAAGCCGAAGCGGATGGAGAGGCGCAGCGGTTTGTTCGAGCGGGCCACGACGCACTGCACGGCGAAGTCGAGCAACTTGACGAGGTTGTAGCTGCTCTTGCCAGCGAAGCGGGCGGCGTGCTCGACATCCACCGTGGTGCGGCGAAAGCCAACCTCGAGGATGAACACGGGAAAGCTGCGGTTCCGCTCGCGGAAGCTGCACACGCTCTCGATGACGCGGCGGGAGCAGATGGAGAAGTTTGCGATGCTGTTGTCGAAATCGATGTCGCCCAGCCAGTTGTAGATGAGGCGGAAGCCGTTCGAGACGAGCTTGCGGTAGAGCGAGTCATTCCGCTCGCAGCGACGCGCAAAGACCACGTCATGACCTTCCTGCGCCTTGGCGTAAAGCTTGGCGATCTCCTCCGGCTTGTCCTGCAAATCGCAGTCCATGACCACAATCCACTCGCCCCGTGCATGATCGAGCCCGGCGGTGATGGCGAAGTGCTGGCCGTAGTTCCGGCTGAGCTGCACACCGCGGACATGCGGATCTTTGGCGCAGATGCCGGAGATGATCTCCCAGTCGTTTTGAGGACTGCGGTCATCGACAAAGATGATCTCGTAGTCCGGCGTGATTGCCGAGAGCACCTGCGTGAGCCGCCGGTGCATCTCCTCGATGCACTCGGCGCATTTATAGGCCGGTGTGATGACCGAAATATGAACGGGGGCACTCATCCGCGTGAAACCAGCACGACACCTGATACGACCAACGCGAGCCCGAGCATGCCGGAAACGGTCACCTTCTCCGAAAAGACGAGGATCGAGGCGAGCGTGGAAAACAAAAACACGAGCGAAAGCTGCAAGGGATAAGCCACCGACATGCGCTGCGTGGCCAGGATGAACAACCACAGCACATTCGCGCCCACAAACGCCGCCGCACCGAGCCACACGAGCGGATAGCGCAGCAAACCGAAGGCATCCGCGAAGAGCGTGAGCACGCTGCCCTTCCAGCCGATGCGACCATGCAGCGCCTGCTTGAGCAGCGCATTGGCAATCACCGCGAGAGCGGCGCAGCCAAGGTTGATGAAGATGCCCTTAAACATGCTTTCGAGCACAAAAGATGAGGCTGGAGCCTGTCGTGGGTGAGCGGCGACGACGAAGGCGATCGAGTTCCCAGGCGTGCACGACGTTTACGATGCCACCGAGCATTCGTGGAAGCGTGTGGTCACGCTTCGCGGTATCGAGCGTGGGCTTTGGCGGTGTGCCGCGAAGTCGAAAAGGCAGTGCACGAAGCAGAAAGACAGGCAAAACGAGCCACGAGAAGAAAGAGGCCACAAACTCGACTTCAAAGCCTGCCGCGCGGAGTCGCGTGGCGATGCCATTGGGATCGTGACGGCGGAAATGCCCTGCGTGTACATCTTCCTCCGACCAAAGGGCCTGCAAGGCCGGCACCGTGCCGTAGAACCGGCCTCCGGGACGAAGGAAGCGATGAATCGAACGAAGGAAGGCCACATCGTCATCGATGTGCTCGACGACATCAAAGGCACCTGCGGCAGGCAAACTGCCTTCCGCGAAGCCGGTGTCCTCCAACGCTGCATGGATGACGCGAGCAACACCACGTCGCGCGGCATTGCGAGCTCCGCTTCCAGGCTCAACGAGCACGGAGTCGATGCCCGCGTTTTGCAAAGCCAAGCTGACGAATCCATTTCCCCCGCCGATGTCATACACCTCGCCTCCCGGCGGGAACTTCGAGAGCATCGTGAGGATGCATTCATTGCGATGAGCGAACCAATAGCTGCCCTCCTCGATCTGGTAGCAGGCATCGTTTCCATCTTCGGGATAGCTGACATTCGAGATCTGCGCCGGCTGCCAGATGCCATCGTGCTGCCGCAGTGTCGCAGAAGGTGGCGCCCAAGCGGTCATTTCGATGCGGTGACTGCCTTAACCCAGTCTTGTTGATCCAAATACCACCGCACCGTTTCACGAATGCCGGTCTCAAAGGTATGCGCAGGACGCCAACTGAGCTCGCGATCAATCTTCGAGGCATCAATGGCATAGCGACGGTCATGACCGGGACGATCGGTGACGAAGGTGATGAGGCTGCGAGAATGGCCGCCGAGTTCGGGTTTGAACTCATCGATGAGGTCACACATGAGTTGCACGAGGTGGAGATTCGCCTTCTCGTTGTGACCGCCGATGTTGTAGGTCTCACCGACCTTGCCGGTCGTGAGCACGGTCCACAGGGCCTCACAATGATCGCCGACGTAGAGCCAGTCGCGCACGTTCATGCCATCGCCGTAAACAGGGATCGATTGGCGGGCGAGAATGCTCTGAATGACCACCGGGATGAGCTTTTCGGGGAATTGATACGGCCCGTAGTTGTTCGAGCAGTTCGTGATCACCGTCGGGAGGCCATAAGTGTGATGATAAGCACGCACCAGCAGGTCACTGGAGGCCTTGGAGGCCGAATAAGGCGAATTGGGAGCGTAAGGCGTGGTTTCGGTGAAGAAGCCGGTTGAGCCCAGCGAACCAAAAACCTCGTCCGTGCTCACGTGGAGGAACTTTTGGCCTCTCACGTCGCGGAAGGCCTCAAGAAGACTGAAGGTGCCGTTGATGTTCGTCGTGATGAAATCGCCGGGGCCGGAGATGCTGCGATCGACGTGGCTTTCGGCGGCGAGGTGCATGACGTGGGTGATTTCATGCTCGCGGACGACGCGGTGAACGGTGTCTTTTTCACGCAGATCGACCTTCTCGAACACGTAGCGTGAATGCTTGTCGTGGATGCCCGCGAGGTTTTCGAGATGCCCGGCATAGGTGAGGCAGTCGAGATTGACGAGCTTCGCGATTTCCGGCTTGTCGATGACATGCCGGATGAGGTTCGAGCCGATGAAACCGGCACCGCCTGTGATGAGAAGGTTCACGCTTTGACGGCGGTGTATTCGCTAAACCAGCCGAGCACCGGCTTGCGGGTCGCGTTTTCAAAGCCTGCGGCTTTGAAGGCGGTGAGCACGGATTCGGGGCGCACGCAGGTGTCCATGGTTTCCCAAAAATAGACCATCATTTCCTCGGCGATGTCGCTCTGGGTGAAAAGGCGGACGAAGAAAGGATAGATGCGGCCGAAGTAGAGCTTGAAGAGCCAGGAGCCGAACTTGCCAGCGGGACGAGTGGCTTCGAGGATGAGGACCTTGCCGCCGGGTTTGAGCACGCGGTGGAACTCGCGGAAAGTCGCTTCAAGGTCGGCGAAGTGGCGCAGGGCGTAGCCGACGGTGAGGAAATCGAAGGCATCCTCCGGCAGCGGCATGCTTTCGGCACCGCTTTGAATGAACCGGGCGTTGAGCTTGGTCCGGGCGACGGCGAGCATGCCATCGCTGGGCTCCACGCAGGTGATGGTGTCATCGCCGCCGAGGACTTCCTTCGCTGCGACGGCCATCAATCCGGTTCCACAGGCCACGTCGAGCAGTTGCATGCCCGGCTTGAGGCCATGACGACGCTGCGCGTCTTTGCGGTAGAGGTTTCCCGTGCCCCAAAAGCCCCAGCCCACCACGGGATCGTAATGCTTGGCGCCTTCATCGAAGAGATTTTTGACATAGCCCGGCCGCTCCTCGGGAGCGGCGTAGCGGTTGGACAAAACGGGATGAGGAACCATGCAAAAAATCAAGCAGCGCCGATGCCAAGCCGGCGCACTTCACCTGCCACGCCGCTCAGATACTCACGATATTCACACTTTGGCATGGCGGCGACCACGCTTTCAAATTCATCAATCGAAAGGAAGCCGCGATGCAGCGAAGCTTCCTCCGGACAGCCGAGCTTGATGCCCTGGCGTTTTTCAATCGTCTGCACATACGCGGAGGCATCGTGCAGGCTGGTGCTGGTGCCCGCATCGAGCCACGCGGTGCCGCGGCTGAGGCGCTGAACCTGCAAGGTGCCGCGTCGGAGATACTCGCGGTTGATATCCGTGATCTCCAGTTCACCACGCGGCGAGGGCTTCAACGAGCGGGCGATGGCGAGGACGTCGTTGTCGTAAAGGTAAACTCCGGGCACGGCGTAGTTGCTGCGAGGATGCTCGGGCTTCTCCTCGATCGAAAGCGCTTTGCCATCGAGCCCGAACTCGACCACGCCATAGCGCTCGGGGTCGTTCACGTGGTAGGCGAAGATCGTCGCGCCCGATTTGAAGTCGGCAAAGGCACGCGGGAAGGCGTCGCCGCCGAAGAAGATGTTGTCACCGAGGATCAACGTGACCGGATCGCTGCCGATGAAGCTGTTACGCACCTGCGCGCCCAACGCTTCGTCGTCAAGGCTGCGCCGGCTGCGGCGAACTAAGCTGCGGAGCGGTGAATCGCCCCATCGGGTGGCCGGGGTCCGGGGTACTGGCCCGGCGCCGTCCGTTCCTCTTCACAGGCCCGACTCTCGCCATGGACGACTCCAGTCTCGACTTCGATATTCCCGGCCGCGAAATCGCCGTCGCCGCCGAGGCGCTGTATCTCGCCAATCTGATGATCGTGCCGGGGCTCGGCTTTGCCGCCTTGCTGGTGCTGTGGCTGCGCGAGCGCCAGCGGGCGCCGGAACTGGCCCGCGGCCATCTGCGTCAGACG
>CALMTT010000616.1 GCA_937872615.1 uncultured Verrucomicrobiaceae bacterium
CTCACTATTCATCTTTCACAAATGCTCAAATTTAGCTTTTTATCTTTGATTCATTTTGAACTATTGAGTCTGGGTATTTTCATAGGACATCAAGCCCCTTCACAAATACATCTGGACCATGGTGGGTGCTTAACTCTTCAAGCAACTCATCGAGGGCGAAGACATCTGGCGCCGCCAGTTCATCGACAGCAGGCACCAGGCTCGGCTCAGCGGACTCGATCATTTCGTCCGCTTGTTCCTCGTCGCCGATGATCTCAACAACTTCCTGGGCTGTTACGGCGATCCCCGGGCGAAGACGCCGAATATCGACCGGCTTGCGTCACAGGCGTTGCTCTTCGAGCGGGCTTATTGCCAGGTCGCGGTGTGCAATCCTTCGCGGAACAGCGTGTTGAGCGGGTGCAGGCCGGATACGACGGGGATTTTCGACAACCAGCACTTCCTTCGCCCGCAGATGCCGGAGGTGGTGACGCTGCCGGAGCATTTCAAAAACCATGGCTACACCACGCTTTCGGTCGGGAAGGTGTTTCATCATAGCGAACGTGAGCCGGGGGATGATCCGCAGTCGTGGAGCGAGCCGGCGTGGTATCACGGCGAGCCTTGCCGGCACTGGTTCACGAAGGAATCGCTCGATTATGTGAAGCGGCTGAAGGCGTTGCCGAAAGAGCAGCAGCCGAAGCAACTGCGCGCGGCACCGTTTGAGGCCGCGAATGAGCCGGATGAGGCTTATCCGGATGGTCAGACGGCTGCGAAGGCGGTGGAGACGCTTCAGCGTCTCAAAGCCGATGCGAAGCCGTTTTTCCTCGCCGTGGGCTTTGTGAAGCCGCATCTGCCTTTCACCTGCCCGCAGAAGTATTGGGATCTGTATCCGGCGGAGTCGATTCGGCTGCCCGAGAATGCAAAACGGCCCGAGCAGGCTCCCGCGCCTGCGTTTCACACCAACTACGAACTCCGCAGCTACGGCACCGTGCCCGAAAACGGCAAGATCAACGCCGCGATGGCTCACAACCTCATCCGCGGCTACCGCGCCTGCGTGAGCTTCATGGACGCGCAGCTCGGGCGGGTGCTCGCGGAGCTGGAGCGGCTCGGTTTGCGCGGAAACACCGCCATCGTGCTCTGGGGCGATCATGGCTATCATCTCGGTGAGCAGAGTGTGTGGACGAAGATGACGAACTTCGAGCACGGCACGCGTGTTCCGCTGCTGGTGAGCCTTCCCGGCATGAAAACCGCCGGACAGCGAACAAAGGCCCTCGTGGAACTCGTCGATCTCTATCCCACGCTCGCCAGTGTGTGCTCGCTGCCTTTGCCGCCGCATCTCGAAGGCAGCAGCTTCGCCCCGTTGCTCGAAGAACCGGACCAGCCGTGGAAGAAAGCCGTCTTCAGCCAATACCTGCGCACCGGCAAGCCACCCTACATGGGCCGCAGCATCCGAACGCCCGAATGGCGCTATACCGAGTGGCATGATCTCAAAGGCAAGCCCGCAGGCATCGAGCTTTACGACGAAACCGAGTCCAAAAACCTCGCCGATGATCCCGATCATGCCGACCGCGTGAAGCAGCTCGCCGAGCAGCTCCGTGCCGGCTGGCAGGCCGCGAAACCATGAGTTGGAGTCGAGGCTTTAGCCGACGTCATGACGACTTCATCGTGCGCGTCCGATACGTCGGCAGCCTCAGCTTCCACTTCATCGCCGCCAGGCGCATGACGAGAATGACCGCCATGCCAATGTAGCGATGCGTTTCGGATGGCGGCAGATACTCGCGCAGCGCCACAAACACCACCGCGCCGGCGAAAACGGCCGTCGCATAAAAATTCACCTCCGCTTTGAACACCCACGGGATCTCGCTGCGGAGAACATCGCGCAAAATGCCGCCCGCCACCCCGGTGACGATACCGAGCAGCACCGCCACGATGCCCGGTGTGCCATACGCCAGCGCCTTCTCCGTGCCTGCAATGCCAAACAACGCGAGGCCAAACGCATCTGCCACATCGAGCAGACGCGAAGGCAGATGCGTGAAGCGCACGATCACAAAGGTCACCGAGGCAGCGATCAATGCCGTCCAGACCACCTGCGGCTGCTCGATCCAAAAAACGGGCCGCACACCAAGGCACAGATCACGAATCGTTCCCCCACCGACCGCCGTGACGAGCGCCAGCACGAGCACGCCAAACAAATCGACGTGCTTTCCCTCCGCCGCGAGCACGGCGGTGATCGCGCAGACAGCGACGGCGAAGTATTCGATCCAGACAGGCATGGCTATGGAAGATGTGGCAGCAGCTTGCTTGCCCAGATTTCATATCCCTTGGCACTCAGATGCAGCAAGTCCGGCGCGATGTCGCGTGTCAGCGTGCCATCAGGCTGCAAAAAGGCCGCGCCGAGATCGATGAAGCTCACACGATCTCCCGCGAGTTTCGGGAGCAAGGCGTTCACCGCCGCGCACTTCATCCGCATCTCGTCCTTCACATCCGCACCACGCGGGAAAATAGCATGCAGCAGCACACGCGCCTCCTGGAACTTCGTTTTCAGCCTCACCACCACCGCGCCGATGCCTTCCGCGATCTGCGCCGGGGTGAAATCGCCATGACGGGCGTTGTTCGTGCCGATGTGCAGCACGATGACCTTCGGCTTCATGCCATCGAGCTCGCCGTGATCGATGCGCCAGAGCAGGTGCTGCGTCGAATCGCCTCCAAAGCCGTAGTTAGCGGCCTTTCGCGGCTCTAGATGCTGCTTCCACACCTCCGCGCCCGCCTTCTCCCAGTTCTGCGTGATCGAGTCGCCGATGAAAACGACCTCCACGCCCTGCTTTGGCTCCGCGACCTTCTGCGCATGCCGCGCCGGCCACCAGCCAAACTTGCCCGTCGTCTCAAATCGCCCCTCCGGCAGCGCCGCGAGGTTCGCCTGCTCCATCGCAAAACTCGCGAACCACAATCCGCCCGCGCCTTCATACACCATCGCGATGCGGCCATCGCGCATCACACTCATGCAGGAATACATGCTGCCGCCCGGCGTGATCACGCGACCCTCGCTCCACGTTTCACCGTCATCGCGGCTCTCACGCACGGTGAGCCTCACACGGCCCTTCGCATCGGCTGGATTACTGAAAAGCAGCGTGCCATCCGGATGACGCAGCAGGCTGGCCTGGCACACGGGATCAGGCAGGTTCAGCCATGGCTTGCTCCACGCCGCACCATCCCAGCGCTGCCACTTGCGCTGCCCGCTGCGGGACTCATCGCGCATCGAAATGAGCATGCCGTCCTTCGTTTCGACGATCTGCGCCTCGCTCGTCGGCCCTTCACACGGCGGCGACATCTTCCACGTCTCGCCATGATCCTTGCTCGTGATGAAACAGGAATGCGGCTTGCCCTTCGCATCGCGAAACTGCGCCGGAAACACCAGCGTGCCATCCTTCAACTGCATGCCGCAGCCCGGCCCGTCGAAGCACAAGCGCCACTCCGGCAGCTTCACCTGCGAGGTGATGCTCACCGGTGGCGACCACGTCGCGCCATCGTCATCGCTGTGCGAGATCACAAACTGCCCCGTCTCCTCCGGCGTCATGCCCGGCCCGCTGCCAAACCACGCGCGATTGCCCTTCGACCACAGCGCCGTCACAAAGATGCGGCCCGTCTCGCGATCCACGAGAATGCTCGGATCACCCACGCCACTGCCATCGTAGTCGATCACACGCTGCGTGTCACTCCACGTCTCACCATCATCGGTACTGCGAGTGAGCCCCACATCAATGTTACCCGGCAAATCGCCTCCGCCCTCATGCCGCAGGTCAAAGACGGCCAGCAGCGTGCCTTTCGTCGTCGTCGCCAAGCCGGGAATGCGGTAAGTATGCACACCATCCTGCCCGTTTTTGCGCAACAACTTCGTCGTGAGTCCTGCAAAAGGCTGCCACGGCTTGATTTGCTCAGCCTCCGGCAGATCGACCGGCTCGCCCCACTTCTGCCGCAGCCGCGATTCCTCCTCCGCGAGCTCTTTCTCGCTCAAAACACCACGAAACACCGCGATCTCCGCCACATCGGCCTTCACGCCATTTTGCGTCGCCACATCCGCGCCGACGATGAAGCCGCCAAGCGTGCCCGCCGGCCGCGTGAACTTCAAAACCTCCCACTTTGTGCCATCGCCCTGCACGCGGATCGCATCCGCGCCGCTGCGTGTCGATCCATCACACAGGACACCCTCACCACCGACGCGTGCGAGCGCCACGATCGTCCTCGCCCCATCCACGCGACCCCACGCGTTCACCGCCTGCCATACCGCCGAGGCTCCATCGAAGCGCACAACCTCCTTCACACCTCCCGGCGTCTTCACCTTCCACACCCGCGGTGCGCCGTGAATGCGCGTGAGATTACCCCACGAGCTCACCAACCCGTCACGCGACTTCAATTCGACATCACCGCGATACACCGCAAAAGGCTCCGCGGCATGCAATCCGAGGGTGAGCAGCGAAATCCAAAGCAGAAGTCGTGAAAAGGTCATCCAGCCATCGTGGCCGATTTTCTCCGAAAATCGAGCCAAGCACCGTCTTTCGGCAAAAAACAATCAAGACATCCTTCGGCCACTCCTTCACCATGCGGCATGAAAGCCCCGCTTTTCCTGCTGATCGCACTCCAGGCCCTCATCGGACTCCACGCCGAGCCCGCGAAGCCTGATCCCGCCCAGCTCACCCTCGCCCGCATCTTCACCGACAAGGAGTTCGAGGAGGAAAAGATGCCTGCGCTCAAGTGGAGCAAGATCAGCGCCTCTTACTTCACCCTCGAAAAACCCGCCGAAGGCAAGGACGGCAAGGACCTCGTCCGCAACGACATCGAAACCGGCAAGCAAACCATCCTCGCCTCCGCGAAGGCTTTGACGCCGAAGGGCGAAAAGAAGCCGCTGAGCGTGGACAGCTACGAGTTCAATGCCGACGAGTCTCAAGCACTGCTCTTCACCAACACGAAGAAGGTCTGGCGCAAAAACACCCGCGGCGACTACTGGCTGCTCGATCTCGCCTCGAAGAAGCTCGTGAAGCTCGGCGGCGATGCCGCGCCCTCGACGCTCATGTTTGCCAAATTCTCGCCCGATGGCTCCCGCGTGGCCTACGTGCGTCAAAACAACCTCCACGTCCAATACGTGTCCGACCTCCGCATCACCGCCATCACCACCGACGGCAGCGACACGCTCATCAACGGCACCTCCGACTGGGTGAACGAAGAAGAGCTCTCCCTGCGCGATTGCTTCCACTGGAGCCCCGATGGCAAACAGCTCTTGTTTTGGCAGTTCGACGCCAAAGACGTGAAACGCTTCTCGATGGTGAACCAGACCGACGGCACCTACCAGCGCTTCACCACCTTCCCCTATCCCAAAGCCGGCGAGAAGAACTCCGCCACCCGCCTCGGCATCGTTTCAGCAAGCGGCGGCCCCGTGACATGGCTCAAGGTGCCCGGTGATCCCCGCGAGCATTACCTGCCGCACGCCGAGTGGACCAAGGACGGCAAAGCGGTGCTCCTCCAGCAATTCAACCGCCTGCAAAACACGCTGAAGGTCATGCTCGCCGATCCCACCACCGGCGAGACGAAGCTCATCCTAACCGAGACCGACAAAGCCTGGATCGAGAACGACAATCCCATTCAATGGATCGGCGATGACTTCCTCTGGCTCAGCGAGCGCAGCGGCTGGCGTCACACCTATCGCGCCACTCTCTCCGGCAAGCTCACCCCCATCACCACCGGCTCCTTCGACGTCATCGAAGTCACCAAGGTCAATGATGTCAAAAACGGCACCCTCTACTTCTACGCCTCCCCCGAAAACGCCACGCAGCGATACCTCTACCGCATCAGCCTCGATGGCGGAGAGCCGCAGCGCCTTTCCACTCAGCCCGGCACACACACCTACGACATCAGCGAAGATGCCAAATGGGCCATACACACGCACTCCACCTTCAATTCGCCACCCGTCGTCGATCTCATCGAGTTCCCCGCGCACCTCACCAAGCGCACACTCAAGTCTCAAACCAAGCTCCTTGAAAAACTCGCCGCCGTGAGCCTCCCCAAGACCGAATTCATCCGCGTGGACATCGGCGACGGCATCCAAGCCGATGCCTGGATCATGAAACCGGCCCAGCTTGATCCTCAAAAGAAGCACCCGCTACTCATGAACGTCTATGGCGAGCCCGCTGGGCAAACCGTCAAAGATTCATGGGGCGGTCAAAAGATGCTCTGGCATGCCATGCTCGCGCAACAGGGCTACGTCATCGCCAGCGTGGACACCCGCGGCACACCCGCGCCGAAAGGCCGCGCATGGCGCAAGGCCGCCCATCTGCAACTCGGCATCTTGAACGCCCGCGAAGAAGCTGCTGGCGTGCGCAGCTTGCTGAAGCAATTCACCTTCCTCGATCCGAAACGCGTCGGCATCTGGGGCTGGAGCGGCGGCGGCACCAGCAGCCTCGACGCCATCTTCCAGTTTCCCGACCTCTACCGCACCGCCATCGCCGTCGCTCCCGTGCCGGACCGCCGGCTCTACGACACCATTTACGAAGAACGCTACATGGGCCTGCCAAAGGACCAGCCCAAAGCCTACACTGCCGGATCACCCATCACCCACGCCAAGTCACTCCAAGGCCATCTCCTCCTCATCCACGGCACCGGCGATGACAACGTCCACTACCAAGGCGTCGAAAAGCTCATCAACGAACTCATCACCCACAACAAACCCTTCACCGTGATGCCCTATCCCAATCGCGACCACTCCATCAACACTGGCAAAGGCACCTCCCGGCATCTTTATGAGTTGATGACCAGCTATCTGACGACGCATCTATAGTGGCCAACTTTTTCCAAAAGTTGAGCCTTGTCCGTGGCCGATTTTTTCCAAAAATCGAGCCCATGACTCCCCAGGCTCGATTTTCGGAGAAAATCGGCCACTCTCCCTTCCATGCGTTTCGTCCCCTTCGACCCAGACGGCCATGTAAAAGTCTCCCACGGCCTCCTCCCCCACTGGCAGCAAACCGGCCGCACCTACTTCATCACCTGGCGCACCGCCGACTCCATCCCGGTCGCCCTTTGGCGTCAATGGCAGGCTGAACGCGATGCCTGGCTGCATCAGCATGGCATCACCCTCACCGATCTCGACAGCCTGCCGCCCGATCAACGCCGCGATTACCACGAGCGCTTCTCCCGCCGCTGGCAGGATCACCTCGATCAAGGCCACGGCGAATGCCTGCTGCATCGCCGCGATGTCCGCGACCACGTTGAAGCCGCTCTGCGACACTTTGACGGAACTCGTTACGACCTCGGCGACTTCGTTCTCATGCCCAACCACGTCCATGTCCTCGTCACCCTGCACGAAGGCCAGGATGTGGAGAAAACCTGCTTCTCCTGGAAACGCTTCAGCGCCGGAAGCATCCAGCGCCTTCTCGGCCGCCACGGCGACTTCTGGCAACCCGAGAGCTTCGATCACATCATCCGGAGCGTGGCGTCACTCCGCCGCATCCAGCAATACATTCACGAGAACCCCGCGAAAGCACACCTCAAGCTCGGCGAATACACCCTCTATCGCCCTGAAGCGTGGCAATGACGTGGCCGATTTTTTCCAAAAATCGAGCCCATCACCTCCCAAGGCTCGATTCTCGGAGAGAATCGGCCACGTTCAAATCATGCCGCCGCTTCGCCTCATCACGTTTGAAGATCGGCCCCACCTCCACGACGCAGTTTTCGCCCTCCGCCTTCACCCACGCGCAATCCGGCGAATCCGGGCCGCCTTTGTCAGGATAATAAGCATGCGCTTTCTTCAGCGGCACCTTCTTCCCATTCAGCCGCGGGCAGCCAAAGGTCACCTTCACCTTCGGGATGCCGGACTTCGGAATCTTCGACGTGCTGTACACCTCCACGAAGGCCGAATGCCTCTCCCAAAACGTGAAATCCGTGCCCTCAAAGCGCAAACTGCCCACCTCATGCGCCGCGCCCTTCGCATCGCGGATCGAGCAGGTAAACCACGTGCTCTCGCCCTCCGTCACACCCTTCGTGATGCACCAAGTGTAAGTCCCCTTCGTCCACACAAACGGCCGGCGCACACTCGCGAACTCACCTTCATACCCCGCGCTCTCCACCAGACACTCGTCCGCCGCCGTGCGCACATGATCGAGGCCGATGGGCGTCGTCTTGTCGCTCGACCAGCGAGAGAAGATGCCGCCCTTTCCGCGATGCACGCGCTCGCGGCTCTCCTTCGATGCCCAGCCGTTGATATTCGTCTGGATGCCACCGTAAAACTGCAATCCATTGATCTTCGCGATCCCGCACGGCGAGATGTACAAATTATAATCCTCCGGCACATCCCGGTCGATCGTCACATCGACCTCCAGCGACGTGAAATGCTCCACCGGCTTCTCAAAGTCCCACCACACATTCGCCACATGCCACGGCAGCGGCGGCAACTTCACACCCGCAGCCTCGGCCATCGCCTCGGGTGAAGGTTGTTGGCACAGATCTTCGGCGTGAAGCACACCGCTCGTCATCAGGATGAAAAGGAGTCGCTTCATGGTTTTCTCTCACTCGCCTTGATCAGTTTCGGCTGCGGACGCTTCTTCCACGTCTCCACATCGGCTTTGAGCACCTCGACGGCTTTGGCGAGCTGGCGGTCGGTTTTGTCACCGGGCTGCGGCCAGATGATGTGATCAGGTTTTGCTCCCATCAGCTCCATGTCCTGACCGTTGGAAAGCACATACCAGCCGCGGAAAGGCAGGCGCAGCGTGCCGACGTCCATGATGCCCGTCGCGCCGGTGCTGATGACGCCGCCCGCGGTCTGCACACCGACGAGCTGGCCGCGTTTCAGCGTCTTGATCGCATGACTGAAGACCTCCGCGTTGCTGTAGCTGTTCTGATTGCAAAGCACCACGATGGGCTTCGACCACGTCGCGTAAATCATGCGGTCCTGCGGATAGCCCGGCGTCTTGCTGCCACGCGGGATGGCGATGGCATGACGCGGCTGGGTGAGCGCGGTGAGCAAATGATCCGTCGTGGAGCCGCCGCCGTTTTCGCGCACGTCGATGACGAGGCCGTCTTTGCCTGCGCCAGCATGATAAAGCTCCTCCTGGAACTTTTGGAAGCTCGCGTCGTCCATCGCGCTGATGTGCAGATAGCCCAAAGTGCCGCCGGAGGCTTTTTCGACCGCTTTCCGGTTCTCCTCGATCCATTCATCGTAAAGCAAGCGACGCGCCGTGATGAAGCTGATCGGGCGCAGCGTCACATCGCGAGTTTTGTCGCCCTTTTGCACGGTGAGCACCACATCGCGCTCCATCGGGCCATTGAGCACGAGGCTGGCATCCATGCCAGGTGTCACGTCCTTGCCATCCACCTTCAAAACGATCTCGCCAGCCTCCACGCGGCTCTCTTTGCGGCTCGCGGGCGATTTGGCGATCACATCCCGCACCTTCCAGCCCGGTCCGGCAAAGCTCGTGTCAAAGCGCAGCCCCAGATGCGCCGTCTCCTCACGCCAGCCGCTCGCTGTGCTCGCAGCGCCGAGCATGAAACCGAGATGCGATCCATTCAGCTCGCCCAGCATGAGCCACACGCACTCCGCCGCGCCTTTCATATCCGGAGCCTCCGCAGCCATGTCGCGATACTTCGCACGCACCGCGTTCCAATCGCGATTACCGAGCTTCTCATCGTAAAAGTGATCGCGCATCACCTGCCAGCATTGATCAAACACCGCCCGCTGCTTCTCCGCCCGCGAATAGGCCTGCTGCGCCTTGAACGGCATCGCCTTCGCCTCGCCGCCCTTGCCGGAAAGCGTTGCCGGTTTGCCATCGAGCAAACCCACGAGCTGGTCGCCTTCTTTGAGCCACACGGCGTTCGTCAAAACGGCGCTGCTGAGCGTCTTCGGCTTCAATTCATCCGGAAACTCGATGCTCATCATCCGCTTCGACTCCTCATATTGCGAGAGGAAGGCGAGCTTCTTCGAGTCCGGCGACCACACGAGCGAGTACTCGTGTGAGTTGGGCACTTTGACCCGCTGCACGCGCTCATGCAGCCCTTCAAAGTCGATTCTCAGCGGCGCAGGCTTCTTCTCCTCTTTTTTAACCTCCTCCCTCTTTTCGGCTTCTTCCGCTTTTTTCGGCTCCTCGGCCCTTTTCTCGGCTTCAGCAGGCTTTTCAGCCTTCGGGGCCTCTTTCTTCGGTTCGGGCTTTTTGGCCTTGGTGATCTTTTCACGCGCTTTGGCCAGCGTGCGCTCGCGTTTCGTCTTCTCATCCTCCTCGGCGAGCAGATGCACATAAAACACATCGTGCTCATCAATCTCACGCGTGCCGGTCCACGCGAGCATCTTGCCATCGGGCGACCAATGCGGCCACGCGTCGTCATCGGGATGCTGCGACACGTTGAAAGCCGGCTTCGAGCCATCCACGGGCATCAGCCAGACGTCGTCGTTGAACCACTCGTCCTCTTTGGAATACGCCAGCCACGTTCCATCGGGCGAAAACTCAAACGCGGGCTCATTCCACGACTCGATGAGCCGTTTCACGTTCTTGCCATCCGCATCGGCGAGCATCAAATCGCCCCGCTCACGCAGCCAGCCGAGCTTCTTGCCATCGGACGTGAACTTCGGACTCGATTCAGCCTCAGCATCGTTCGTGAGCTTCGTGAGCGTGAAGCCCGTGCTCTCAAACCAGGCCTTCTTCGCATCCGCTGGCACCGCTTTCCAAAGATCCGTCTGCCCGCCCGCATCGCTCACAAACACGAGCGACTTTGCATCTGGCGCAAACATCACGCCACGCTCCTCCTCAGCCGTTTGCGTCACGCGACGCGGCTCCTTCAGCTCCGTGTCCATCACCCACACATCCCCGCCGCTGATGAAAGCCATCTGCAGGCCATCCGGCGTAAAGTGAATGTCGGTGGCCTTGTCCAACACCACGCGCACGATGTCCGAAGAGTCATCCTGCGCCGCCTCGATGGCGATCTTCGCCGGTTCTTTGTCACCCGGATGCCACGCGTAGAGATCAAAGCGCACACGGAAGACCAGCGTGCTGCCATCCCGCGAAATGGCCGGAAACACCACGAGATCATCTTTGAAGTTCGTGATCGCCGAGTGCTTGCCACTCGCCAGATCGTGCTGCCAGAGGTTGCCATTGCGCACGAAGTAGAAGCCTTTGCCATCCGGCTTCCACAGCGGCCAGCGGTTCTCGTTTTCATCGCTGATCACCTGCTTGAAGCTGCGATCCGCGCGATTGAAAAGCCAGATCTGCCCGGCACGCGAGCCCTTGAAGCCCTGCCGCCACCACGACTCCGAACCTTCGCGCATGAAGAGCACCTTCTGACCATCCGGCGAGATCACGCCATCGAAGCCATAGTCATCAAAGAGCACGCTCTCCGCCTTCCGCTCGTTCGCATCAATGATGGCGAGGCGTCCGGCACGCGACTCGCGCATCCACGAGAAGTCGCGACCAAGCCCAACGAGCAGCCCTTTTCCATCCGGCGTCCACTCGCGCAGGTCACAGCCATCCGTGTGAAACGTGAGTTGCTTCGGCTCACCACCGTTCGCGGGCATCGAGTAGAGCAGCTTGAAGCCCTCCCGCTCACTGTTGAACGCGATTTGTTTTCCATCCGGCGAAAACGCGGCGCCGGAGTCCAACGCCGGATGCGTCGTGAGCCGCGTGGCGCGTCCGCCATTTGTCGGAGCCGTCCAAATGTCTCCCTGCCACTCGAACGCGACCGTTTTGCCATCCGGCGAGAGCGCGGGCTCGTGCACGAGGCGCACAGGCTCGGCGAAAGTGATGAGCGGGAAGAGGAGAAGAAGGGCAATTCTCATAGATGGGCGCATTGAACGTCAGGAGGCGGGTGAATCAGTCGCGTGGCACAGTGGCCGACTTTCTCCGAAAGTCGCGCCGGCTCGATTTTTGGAAAAAATCGGCCACTTCACAAGCCGAGCGCTTGTTTGACCTCCGTGAACGCCTTCACCGCCTTCTCCAAGTCCTCGCGCGTGTGTGCTGCGCTGATCTGCGTGCGGATGCGGGCTTTGCCTTGCGGGACGACGGGGTAGCTGAAGCCGATGACGTAAACACCGCGCTCGAGCATGGCGTCGGCGAATTTCGACGCGAGCGCGGCATCGCCGAGCATGACGGGGACGATGGGATGCTCACCGGGCACGATTTGGAAACCAGCCGCAGTCATCGCGGCTCGGAACCAACGGGTGTTCGCTTCGAGGGTGTCGCGGAGCAGTGTGCTGGTTTTGAGCAGGCGCAGCGCTTCGAGTGAGGCTCCGGCGATGCTGGGACAAAGCGTATTGCTGAACAAATAAGGCCGCGAGCGCTGGCGGAGCAGTTCGATGATCTCTCTGCGACCGCTGGTGTAGCCGCCGCTCGCGCCGCCGAGGGCTTTGCCGAGTGTGCCGGTGATGATGTCGATGCGGCCCATCACATCGCAGTGCTCGTGCGTGCCGCGGCCGGTTTTGCCCATGAAGCCGACGGCGTGGGAGTCATCGACCATCACCAGCGCGTTGTATTGATCCGCCAAGTCGCAAATCTCCTTCAGCGGCGCGATGTAGCCGTCCATCGAGAACACACCATCGGTGGCGATGAGCTTGAAACGCGCGCCTTTGGCATCGGCGGCGATGAGTTGGGCCTCGAGATCGGCCATGTCGCAGTTTTTGTAGCGATAGCGCTGCGCTTTGCACAAACGCACGCCGTCGATGATCGAGGCGTGGTTGAGTTCATCGCTGATGATCGCGTCTTCGGGGCCGAGGATCGTTTCAAAGAGGCCTCCATTCGCATCGAAGCAGGAGCCGTATAGGATCGTGTCCTCGGTGCCGAGGAAGTCGGTCAGCGATGCCTCCAGTTCCTTGTGAACGCCCTGCGTGCCGCAGATGAAGCGCACGCTGGCGCAGCCGTAGCCCCAGCGGTCGAGTCCCTCGTGCGCCGCCTGCCGGACCTCCGGGTGCTGAGCGAGGCCGAGGTAGTTGTTGGCGCAGAGATTCAGCACCGGCGGCGCCTCCCCGACCCGGACCCGCGCCCC
>CALMTT010000617.1 GCA_937872615.1 uncultured Verrucomicrobiaceae bacterium
GGTCACTTCGTCTTCGGACAGCAGCGCGATCTTCGTCGGCTGCACGCGCCAGATGTCGCGGCAGTAGTCGCGGATGCTGCGGTCTGAACTGAACTTGCCCATGCGCGCCACGTTCAGGATCGACATGCGCGTCCAGCGTTCGCGGTCGGCATAGGCGGCGCTGACCTGGTCCTGCGCCTGCAGGTAGGAGGCGAAGTCGCCCATCAGCCGGTAGTTGTCGCGGCCCAGCAGCGAATCGACGATGGGGCGGAACAGCTCGCGGTCGCCGCGCGAGAAGTGGTCGTCGGCGATCAGGTCGATGAAAACACGACCGTTTGCATCATTGAGGCCATGAAGGTCATGAACGAGATCAAGGCCGAGGCCCGTGGCACCGTCGCCCGCATCCTCGCCGAGGACGGCAAGCCCGTGCAATACGGCCAGCCTCTGTTTGAACTGAAAGCATAGAGCAAAGAGCGAAGGGCATAGAGTTCCACGCCAGCAACTCGCTGAATCGCACTCGCCATTTCCCTTCGCCTCCGACTCTTCGCCCTACGCCCTTAGCCCTCCGCCCTCCGCTCTGATGTTTAAAAAAGTCCTCGTCGCCAATCGTGGTGAAATCGCCCTTCGCGTCATCCGCGCCTGCAAAGAACTCGATGTCAAAACTGTCGCCGTCTATTCGGAAGCCGATGTCGATTCCATGCACGTCCACCTCGCGGATGAGGCCATCTGCATCGGGCCCGGCCCCAGCACCGAGAGCTACCTCAAAATAGCCCGCATCATCTCCGCGGCGGAAATTGCCAACGTGGACGCCATTCATCCCGGCTACGGCTTCCTCTCCGAGAAGGAAGAGTTCGCGGAGATCTGCGAGAAGTGCAAAATCAAGTTCATCGGGCCCTCCGCCAAGGTCATCAGCATGATGGGCGATAAAAACGTCGCCCGCGACACCGCCCGCAAGGCAGGCGTGCCCGTCACGCCCGGCTCTGATGGCATCATCACCAGCGAGGAGGAGGCTCTCGCCTGGGCGCGGAAGATTGGCTACCCCGTCATGATTAAGGCCACCGCCGGTGGTGGCGGCCGCGGCATGCGTCCCGTTTTGAACGAGGCCACCCTCATCTCATCCTTCCAGGCCGCCTCGCTCGAGGCTATGAAGTGCTTTGGCGACGGCTCCATGTACATGGAAAAGCTCGTCGACAAGCCCCACCACATCGAATTCCAAATCGTCGCCGACTCTCACGGCAATGTCGTGCATCTCGGCGAGCGCGATTGCTCCATGCAGCGCCGCAACCAGAAGATCATCGAGGAGTGCCCCAGCCCGAAACTGCCTGAGAAGCTGCGCAAAAAGATGGGCGATGCCGCGGTGAAGCTCTGCAAAGAAATCGGCTACGAGAACTGCGGCACCATCGAGTTCCTCGTCGATAACGCCTGCGAGAATTACTACTTCATGGAGATGAACACCCGCATCCAGGTGGAGCATCCCATCACCGAGGAAGTGTATGGCTGCGATCTTATCAAGGAGCAGATCCGCATCGCCGCCGGCCTCCCGCTCTCCGAGCACGTCATCAACGCCAAGCCTCGTGGCCACTCCATCGAGTGCCGCATCAATGCTGAGGACCCCTTCCGCAATTTCGCCCCCAGCCCCGGCAAGATCAATCTGTGGTATACCTCCGGTGGCCGCGGCGTCCGCGTCGATACCCATGTCTATGCCGGTTACAGCGTCCCGCCGTATTACGATTCGATGATCGCCAAGCTCATCGTCACTGGTGCCACGCGAGACATTGCCATCCGCCGCATGCGCCGTGCGCTTGGCGAGTTCACTGTCGAAGGCATCAAGACCACCATCCCGCTGCAGAGCAAGGTGCTCACGACCTCTGACTTCCAAAACGGTCAGTATGACATCTCGTGGCTGGAGAATTTCCTCCGCCAGGAAGGCTTGAAGGCCTGATCGAGCAGAGTCTCTTCATTTGGCGACAATGTCCTCAATAGGCGTTGTCGCGTTTGAAGAAGGTGAGGGCCATGATCTGGATGTCGAGCCACAGGCTCCAGTTTTCCAGATACCAGAGGTCGCACTTGATGCGCTCACCGAGGTCGGTGTCGCCGCGGAGGCCATTGATTTGGGCCCAGCCAGTCATGCCTGGCTTGGCGGTGTGACGCGCGTTGTAATGTGGAATCTCGTGTTTGAAGCCAGCGATGAGTTCCGGACGCTCAGGACGAGGCCCGACGAGGCTCATTTCACCTTTCAGAACGTTCCAAAACTGCGGCAGTTCATCAATGTTCGTGGCCCGCATGAAGGCCCCCACTCGCAGGCGGCGCGGATCATCCTTCACGCACCACTGGGCACCGCTGGATTTTTCCGCGTCCAGCTTCATCGAGCGGATTTTGATGATCTCAAAGGGCACGCCATTGTAGCCCCAGCGACGCTGACGGTAGAAAACGGGGCCACGCGACTCCAGCCACACCAAGGCACTGAAAAGGCCGATGATAGGTGCGCTCAAAATAAGGCCAACCGTCGCGCCGATGATGTCCAGCAGGCGCTTGGCCATCACATTGATCGTGTGATCGAGCGGGAGACGGGTGATGCCAAGAATGGGCGTGCCCGCGATGGTCTCCAATGCCAGTCCGGAGGAAAAGATGCGGAACACGGACGGGATCACTTTGAACTGAATCATCTCCCGCTCGCACAGATTGGCCAATGCGATCATCTGGTCACGAGCACCGTGCAGATCCGCTACGATGATCATGTCCACCGCATGGGTGCCGATCAACCGTTCGACCTCGGCAAGGCTGCCCAGGCAGGGGAAATCATGGGGAGGGGAGGACTCGGAGGTGTCATCGGGGTGGATGTTCACCCAGCCGACGATGTCGTAAGCACTCGCCTGGTCGCGTTTCAGCGTCCGCCAGAGCGACTCAGCCTCTTTGTTCCAGCCAACGAAGATCGCCCGCTGCTGCAGAGCCTCGACGCGTGCCGGGGCGCGGAGGAAACTCAAAAAGAGCGTGCGCCAGCTCAAGAGAAGCAGGAGAGCGCAGGCACCGTTGAGGGCCATGTAAACGCGGGAGATGGCCGGTTCGAGTTTCAGGGCCAAGCTCATCGCGAGGAAGCCTGCCGTCCAGATCAACACGCTCTTCGCCACCCGGGAGGTGATGATGCGGCTGCGCAGGAGCACATTCGCCTGATAAATGCCCTGCCAGCCGAGAACGAAGACCAGCGAGACGCTGCCCAGCACAATGTAGCCCACATACTGGCGGAGGGACATGGAGTCCACGATGCCGAGGTCACGGATCGCGGTGTGGAAACGAAGACCGTAGGCGGCAAGCGCGGCGACCACGGCCATGATCCAATCGCCGATCACCGACACGACCACCCACCAGTGGGGCGAGACCTGTTCCTTTTCCCGCCAGAGGCGACGGGCCTCCAACGCGTCCAAAAGGGCGGCATTGGTCTGAACCGGGTAACTGGCAGAGATGGTTGGGTTCATGTTATAAAAACAAGGTTGTGATCTGTGGTAATTCTAGTGGATCAATAGACCTTCGCAAGACGTAAATATGGCAAATATGACAAATTTCTTCCGCTTGAGCCCTTTCTTCTCTTATTTTTGATAAAATTGACTCAATATGCTGAATCAAGTTTCAGCGCATTTACCAATCGCCAAGTTGCTGTAGCCATGTTTCGGCATACCAGACTCTGCGAGCCGCCATTCACGCAGGATCAATCCACGAAGCTGAACTCGTTCAGGTTCAAAATGACGCGGCAGGCGTTTTCGAGGCCTTCGCGCTTGGCGTAGGCTTCGAGGGCGGTGAGTTCATCGGGCTTCGGCTCGCGGGCGAGGGCGAGCTGGAAGGCGCGTTTAACGCTGCCAGCGTGCGCGGCGAAATGCTTCGCCATGCTCACGGTCAGGCCGTTGTTCATCATCGCGAGCGCTTGCAGCGGGCTGAGGGATTCGTTTCGCTTGTCCACGCGCATGGAGGGGTCGGCGCAGTCGAGCACGGTCATGAAAGGCTGCTGCTGGCTGCGCACGATGAAGCGGTAGATGCTGCGGCGATGGCTTTTTGGATCTTCGGGATCGTGCAGATGGTATTCGTAGTGCGGCGAATGCTGTGGCTTGTCGATGACGAAGTCCTGAAAGCTCGGCCCGCCCATCGTGAGGTCGAGCTTGCCACTGACGGCGAGGATGGAATCGCGGATGGCTTCGGCGTCGAGCTTGCGGCGGGTTTGGTGCGAGAGCCACTGGTTGGCGGAGTCGGTTTTGTTCGCCGGCCCTGATGCTTCAGACGACTGTTGGTAGGTCTCTGACATCACGATGAGCTTGTGCAGCCTCTTCAAACTGCCGCCCAGATCGTCGCGGAAGGTCACTGCCAGCCAGTCGAGCATCTCAGGATGCGTCGGTTTCGCACCCATGCGGCCAAAGTCGTTCGCGGTTTCGACAAGGCCACGGCCGAAGTGATGCTGCCACACGCGGTTCACGATGCTGCGCCAGGTGAGCGCGTTGTTTTTGCTCGTGATCCATTTCGCCAAAGCGGCACGACGGGCGGCTTCATCTTGGCCACGCAGTTCAAAGGGAACATCGAAGAGAGCAGCGAGCGTCTGAATCGTATTCGGTCCCACTTCCTGCGCCGGTTGTTTGATGTCGCCACGCTTGAGCACTTGGATCGTGCGCGGCGTGCCGTGCGTGCCTTTGAAGGCGCCGCTACCATAGTGGACGGCACCGGCATACACTTTCTGCGGCGCGGGCAGCGCGGGGAGTGAATCGCGCTCTTTGCGAAGCGCGACGAGCTTCTTCTTCATGGCGGCATCAGCCTGAGCGAGCATGAGGGCATCGCGTTCGCGGATGAGGTTCAGTTTGTCCTCCTCGCTGCGGCTTTCAGGGGCGATGCCGTCGGTGAGATTGGCTTTACGCCAGCGCGGCGCGGCCTCAATGCTGTCGAGCGAGGTCACGGGACGGCCTGCGGCCAGATTGGGGCCGGTTTTGCTGTCATAGGCCTCCATCTCGGCCAGCGCGAAGATGTAGTCGCTCCGGCGCGGCGCGAGTTTCACGGCGGTGACGCGCACGAAACGACCCGTGACGCCGTCATCGCCCGCCGTGCCGCTTTCGAAGGGCTTGAGGCCGGGATTCGGGAAGTCGTGCATGAAGGTCGCGTCGTGTTTTCGCCACACGAGCGAGACGCCGGTCTTGAACTCGGGATCGTCACTGACTTCGATCTTGAATCGCACCGGGAAGCCGAAGCCGCCGCCGATCTTGCCAAAGTCGTCGTAACAGGGCTTCAGCACGATGCGCTCGACCTGCACGCTTTTGCCGAGATCGACCTGCACCCACTTCACGGCATCCTGCGTCGGTGAAATAGCGCTGTGATAGCCAAAATCGGGCTTTGCGTTCGGATTCGCGCCTTTCTCGGCCGCGCCGTCGATCCGCTTGCTGAGCGCGGTGAAGGCCGCGCCGGCTTTTTGCTTCAAAGGGGCTTCCAAGGCTGCGATTTGATCCGCGAGCTGCTTCTTCTGCTTTTGAAGCGCGGCGAACTTCTGCATGGACGCGTCATCAGGGTAGTAATCGACCTCCGTGCGGTCGATGGCCGCGAAGACGGCGTGGAGCGAGTAGTAGTCCTCCTGGCTGATGGGATCGAATTTGTGATTGTGGCACTGCGCGCACTGGATGGTGAGGCTGCAAACGGTGCCGATGGCGTTTTGCACCATGTCATCGCGATCGAGATGACGCGCGATCTTGCCATCGAGCTTCGTCTCCGGCACCTCCGCATGCCCGATGTAGTCCCACGGCCCTGCGGCGATGAACCCAAGTGCCGTGATGCCATCCACCGTGCCGGGATAGAGCGCATCTCCAGCGATCTGCTCCTCAATGAAACGAGCGTAGGGTTTGTCGTTGTTCAGCGCCCGGATGACGTAGTCGCGGTAAGGCCAGGCGTTCAGGCGCGGCTTGTCTTTGTCGTAGCCATGCGTTTCGCCGTAATGCACCGCATCCAGCCAGTGCCGCGCCCAGCGTTCGCCATAGCGTGGTGATGACAAAAGGTGATCGACGAGCTTTTCGTAGCGTTCGTCCGACAGGTCGGACCAGTCTGACAAGTCCGACGGTGTGGGCGGCAGGCCGGTGAGATCGTAGAACAGCCGCCGAATGAGTGTGCGGCTATCAGCACGCTGAGCAGCAGTGAGGCCCTCCTCTTTGAGCTTCGCTCGAATGAAGTTATCCACGCCTTCGCCTTGAGGTTTGGAGAGCGGCTTGAAGGCCCACCAGTTCGTTTTGTCCTCCAGCTTCGCGAGATCGACGCCATCCGGCCAGTTCGCGCCGTCGTCGATCCAGCGTTTGATTGTTTCGAGCTCTGCCGCGCTTAGTTTCGACTTCGGCGGCATGGGCGTGTCCTTCTCCAAACCGCTGACGAAGCGAAACAGCGTGCTTTCGCTGCTCTTTCCCGGCGTGATGTGCTTCAAGGCGACCGCCTTGATGTCGAGGCGGTAGTCGTTCTTCTGCTTTTCGGGGCCGTGGCACTCATAACAGTGCTTTTCGAAGATCGGCCGCACCTCGCGCACGAAGTCCACCGCGAAGGCGGACGACGTGGCGAGGGCGAATAGGCAGGTCAGGCGCATGCGCGATCAACCGTCGATGTTCCAGCCGTCGCGGTATTCCTTCTTCATGAAGGCGTTCGCTTCAGGCGTATCGGGGCTGGTGCCCGTTTTGCCGTCGTAGCTGATCTTTTTGCCGGTGCGGTAGGCCACGAGGCCGAGGAGCATCATCTCGATCATGTTGGCGCTGTAGCCGAAATCGCAGGCGGTGGGCTTGCTCGGGTCTTTGCAGGCATCGAACCACTGCTTCTGGAAGTTGCCTTTGCCCACGTCGGGATACTGGTCCTCCTTCTTGCGGGGCTTGAAGTAGCTCATGTCCGCGTCGTCGCCGAAGGGGATGATCATGCGGGAGTCGAAATCGGCGATGATGAAGCCTTTGGTGCCTTTGAACATGGCACCGTGGCCGATCTTCGTGAGATCGATGCTCGGCTTCGGCGAGCGGGGCATCGCGCCGCCCTGATACCAGCTCACGGTGATGGGGCCGCGCCAGTCATTGGCGGGATGCTCAAAGTGAGACTCGCACATCACGGGCGTCACGTCGGAGTTGTAGGCATCGCCTTTGGCTTCGGCGGAGGTCGGCAGCTTGGCGTCCACGGCATTCCAGAGCAGGTCCATCGTGTGGCTGCCCATGTCGCCGATCTGACCGGCACCGAAATCCCAGAACATGTTCCAGGAGAGGCAGTTCGCGCCGGCACCACCGACAAAGTAGGCGGGATTGTAAGGATGGAAGGGAGCTGGGCCGAGCCACAGATCGTAGTGGAAGCCCTTTGGCGGCTCGCCTTCAGCGGGGAAGTAGCCGGGTTTCGGGATCTGACGATTGCCCCAAGCATAGGCGGCTTTGAGTTCACCGATCGCGCCATCGCGGATGAGCTCTTTGACGCGGTTGAAATTCGGCTGCTCATGCCGCTGCATGCCCACCTGTGTGGCGAGCTTGCCCTTCTTCGTCTCCCAAGTGGCACGCACGGTGCGGGCTTCGTTCACGGTGATGGCGAGCGGCTTCTCCATGTAGCAATGGAGGTCGCGTTTGAGCGCCCAGTTGGCGATGAAGGCATGCGTGTGGTCCGGCGTGCAGCAGACGACGGCATCGAGGTCCTTGTGATCGAGGCACTTGCGCCAGTCGATGTAGGTGGTGGCTCCGGGGAAGCGCTTCAGCGCATCGGGGAAGCGGGCCTCATTGATGTCACACAGCGCGACGACGTTTTCCTCGGCGATGGAATTGTAATGCGCCAGGCCGCGACCCCACACGCCGATGAGGGCGACGTTGAGTTTGTTGCTGGCGGCGTTTTGTCCGAAAAGCGGACGCGTGATCATGGAACCGGCGACGAGGCCGGCCGCGCCGACGAAGCGACGGCGGGAGAGTGGGGTTGAGGAGGGTGGGGTGCTCATGGCGGGAGAGATTACGCCGTTTCGCGGCCGTTTTGACAAGCCTCATCTTGGGCAAGTCCCGCCCAAAACGACGCAATTTGAGCGGCGCAGGCTTCTGAATGCGTTCTAAGCTGGGATCACAACCACCCGACGCCACCATGAAGAAGTTCCACCAACTCATCGCCGCCATCGATTTCACGCCCGCCTGCCGCGTGGCGCTCAAAGAAGCCGTCACCCGTGCCTCGCAGGACGGGGCCGCCATCACCGCGCTGCATGTGATGGATGACTATCTCATTCATGAGCTCACGAAGGCGCTCTCGCTGGAGCCGGCGCAGATCGTCAGCGAGTGGACGGAGCGCCTGCGGAAATTCATCGCCGAGAGCGATGTGGGTGCGGAAAACGTGCGCTGCGAGGTGCGCATCGGCCGCCCGTTCACGGAGATCGCGCAGTTTTGCAAAGCGCATGAGGCTGACCTGCTCGTGATGGGTGCCAAAGGCTCCAAAGACGAGCCACACCGCATCGGTGCCATCGCGGCCAAATGCATCCGCAAGGCACCCGTCGATGTGCTCGTGGTGCGCGAGGATGCGCAGTCGCCGCACAAGAAGATCGTCACCTGCGTGGACTTCTCCGAGAACTCCGCCAAGGCCGTGCAATGCGCCCTGCACCTCGCCACGCTCGATGGTGGCAGCGTGGATTGCTTGCACGTGTATCAAAGCGCCATCGCCATGTCGCTCGACTACGGCGGTTTCATGCCGGCGATGCCTGCGGCCATCGATCCCCAGGCCCTGGCAAACTGGCAGAAGCAGTTGGAGGAGTTTTTGGAACCCATCACACGTGAAAAAGGCTCCGTGGCCGTCACGCCGCTCGTCGTCGAGCGCATGAACATCCGCGAGACCATCCTCGAGCATGTCGAGAACACGGGAGCCACGCTCGTGGTGCTCGGCACACGCGGGAAGACCGGGCTGCGCGAGTTTTTGATCGGCACCACGGCGGAAAAGATTGTGCAGCACGCTCCCTGCTCGATTCTGGCGGTGAAGCCGGATGGCTTTGTGGCCGCAGCAGATTGATCCAAGCATGAAAAAGAAACCCAGTTCACCTGACGCTCCCAGCATCGCCGAGCTGCAAACGGCACTGCAGGCCAGCGAGCAGCGTGCGGCTGCCATCGTGGAGACGGCGGTGAATGCCATCATCACGATTGATGAGAACTGCATCATCGAAACCACGAACACGGCCACCGAGCGGCTCTTCGGCTACACGCGTGACGAGATGGTGGGCCAAAACATCATGATGCTCATGCCGGAGCCCTTTCGGTCCCGTCACGACAGCTATGTGAAGAACTACCTGGGCACAGGAGAGAAGCGCATCATCGGCATCGGCCGCGAGGCCTTGGCGATGCGAAAGGACGGCAGCGTCTTTCCCATCGACCTCTCCGTGGGCGAGGCCGTGCTGCCCAGCGGCCGCCGCATCTTCACCGGCATCATCCGCGACCTGAGCGACCGCAAGGCGCTGGAGGACAAGCTCCTCCACATCAGTGAGGAGGAGCAGGCACGCATCGGGCGTGACATCCACGACGATCTCTGCCAGCGGCTCGCCGCCATCGGTTGCTTGGCGAAAGTAGCGCAGAAGAAGCTCGCTCAAGCCGGTTGCCCGGAATCCGAGAGCATGGAGGAGATCGTGCGCATGCTCGGCGAGGCCAACACCCGCGCCCGCGAGACCGCGCACGGCCTCATGCCCGTCGTGCATGACTCCGGCGGGCTCATGGACGCGCTCAAAGACCTCGCTGAGAGCACAGCGAGGGCTTTTGAGATCCAGTGTGACTCTCGCTTCGACAATCCGGTGAAGGTTCAGGACACCAAGACCGCCCTGCAACTCTTCCGCGTGGCCCAGGAGGCCGTTTCCAATGCCGTGAAGCACAGCCAGGCCACCCGCGTGGAGATTCACCTCGCCCGTCAGAATGGAAATATCGTGCTTACGGTGCGGGACAATGGCGTCGGCATTCCCGACACACCCTCAAAAGGCACAGGCATGGGCCTCTTGACCATGAGCCATCGCGCTCGAATGATGGGCGGCACCGTCAGCTTCAGTTCCAGGCCGCAGGGCGGCACCCAGGTCACATGCAGCGTTCCCGCACCACCCAAAGCTCCGAAACCGTGAAACGCGTCATCCTCGTGGATGACCATCCGATCATGCGCCACGGCCTCGCGCAGCTCATCCGCATGGAAAGCGGGCTCGATGTGTGTGGCGAGGCTGGCAGCGCCCGTGAGGGCCTGGAGATCGTCGGCAAGCTCAAGCCCGACATGGCTGTCATCGACCTCACTTTGCCGGACAAAAACGGCCTCGAACTCGTCAAAGACATCCGCGCCATGCATCCGGGCACCGCTTGTCTCGTGCTCTCCATGCATGACGAGGCGCTCTATGGTGAACGAAGCCTCCGTGCCGGTGCTCGCGGCTATGTGATGAAGGAAGAGGCCGCCGATCATCTCATCACCGCCATTCACAAAGTGCTCTCCGGCGGCCTGTATGTGAGCGAGACGCTCAACGCCCGCATGCTCGAGCAAATGACCGCGCCCACTCGCAGCAAGGCGGCAGGCATCGACTCTCTCACCGACCGTGAACTCGAAATCCTCGAACTCATCGGCAAAGGCGTGGCCACCAAAAACATCGCCACACAGCTCAGCATCAGCGCCCGCACCGTCGAGGCGCATCGTGCCCACGTGAAGGAAAAGCTCGGCATCACCGACGGCGCGGCCCTCGTCCGCTATGCCGTGCAGTGGATGGAAACACGTGCGGGCGTTTGATGAGCTGGTGTTACTGAAACCGCTCAATCCGCACCTGGCAGAGCCCGTTGGACCTCGTGAGGCCGATCATCGAAGCGGCCTTTGGCGTCAGGTCGATCACACGACCTCGCACATGCGGCCCTCGGTCATTCACACGCACCACCACCCAGCGGCCATTGTGAAGGTTTGTGCAGCGCACGAGGCAGCCAAAGGGCCAATGACGATGCGCCGCGGTGAAGGCACCGGCGCTGAAACGCTCGCCGCTGGCCGTGCGCCGGTCCGTGTAGAGCGAGGCAACACCATGCTGGGTCTCCACGATCCTGGCACCTGAGGCTGGCGATGGTGCTTTCGAGCTCGAGCACGATGACAGGCCTGCGCAGCAGAGGATGAGAATAACAAAAACCGAATGACGAAGGCCTTTCGTCATTCGGTGTGTCATCTGGAGCGGATGTCCGCTGGCGGTCATTTCTTCGCAGCGGTGTCTTCCGGATGGATGAGGCCGTAATCGCCATCCTGACGACGGAAGAGAATGGCGAGCTTGTGGTTCTGCTGGTCATGGAAGACAACGAAGGGGCGCTGGCTGATCTCGAGGTCCACGATCGCCTCGTCCGGGTAGAGCGGGCGGATCTTGTAGGACTCCTCGTGAACGTAGGCCGGCGTGACGTGTTCTTCCTCGTGGTGCACGGCCTCCTCATGGAAGACCTGCTCCTGGATGTGGCGGATGGAGCCTTCCTTGCGCGGGCGGTGGCTCTTGAGCAGGCGGGTTTTGAACTTCCGCATGCGGCGGGCGATCTTGCTGATGCTCTCGTCGATGGAGGCGTAGATGTCCTCGGTGACGGATTTCACTTCGATGACGATGTGATTGGCGCAGAAGAGGATGATTTCAGCCATCTGGCGATGGTGACCCTGCACGTCGAGCACGACCTTGGCCTCAATGATGCGCGGGTAGTCGAGATGCAGCCCCTCGATCTTCTTGTGGGCATACTCACGGATGGCCGGGGTGATCTCGACGTGGCGGCCGGTGACGACGATGGGGAGGTTGACGTTGTGGACTTGCATGGTGGTTTGGGGTTGAAAGTGGAATGATTGGAAAACTGGCGGTTCGGCGACGGTTGTTCAAGGCACAATTCCGAGCTTCACATGGTGAAATCTTGTCCTAAATAGAGCCTGCGGGCCTCGTCGTCGTTCACGAGGAAGTCCTTGGTGCCGTGGCGGCGGACTTTGCCCTCGAAGATGAGGTAGGCGCGATCGACGATGTTCAGCGTCTCGCGGACGTTGTGGTCGGTGATGAGGATGGCGAGACCGGCCTGGCGGAGCATGCGGATGATCTCCTGGATCTCGCCGACGGCGATGGGATCGACGCCGGAGAAGGGCTCGTCGAGCATGAGCAGCTTTGGCGAGGTGACGAGACTGCGGGCGATGGTGAGACGACGCTTTTCACCACCGGAGAGGGTGATGGCGAGGTTGTCGGCGACATGGTCGATGCCGAACTTTTCCATCAGTGACTGCGTCTGGTCCTCCGCTTCCTGTTTGGTGTATCCCTGCGTCTGCATGACGCCGAGGATGTTGTCCCGAACGGTGAGGCGGCGGAAGATGGACTCCTCCTGCGGGAGGTAGCCCATGCCAAAACGGGCCCGCATGTACATGGGCTGAAGAGTGGCGTCCTTGCCATCAAAGACGACACTGCCGCCATCCGGCCTGACGAGGCCCACGATCATGTAGAAGGTGGTGGTCTTGCCGGCACCATTTGGGCCGAGGAGGCCGACGATCTCGCCTTTTTTGACCTCGATATCGACGCCGTTTACGACGGTGCGTCCATCGTAGATCTTTTTCAGCCCCTGCGTGTGCAGCAGCAGCACCTGGCCCTGCTGCCGCAGCATCGGCACCGTCTCCTGCCCGAAGTGCGCTGCCGCCTCGTCCAGCCGCCCCTGCGCCAGGCGGATCTGCCGCACGGTCGCGTCCAGCCGGCCCAGCATGGGCTCGACGGCGCGCATCAGGCTCAGGCCCGCGTGCGTGAGCTCGACCTTGCGCGTGCCGCGGTTGAACAGCGAGGTGCCCAGCTCCTCTTCCAGGCCCTTGATCTGCCGGCTGATCGCCGGCTGGGTGAGGTGCAGGTCTTCGGCCGCCGCGCTGAAGCTCAGGCGCCGCGCCACCGCCTCGAAGCTGCGAAGAAAGTCCAGCGAGAGCGGCCGGGCGCTCGGCTTATTCATGACGCAATCTGATCAATCGCTGCCCTACAAAGCATTGGTGGAAACCCTTTTCATTGACGATGATGCATTGCATCGGACGGGGCTGTCCGGTCGACA
>CALMTT010000618.1 GCA_937872615.1 uncultured Verrucomicrobiaceae bacterium
GATTAAATTGAGCGAGCAATTCTCGAAAGCGGGCATCCACTTGGACATGACGATACCGATCCCGTGTTCTGGGTAGATTCACCAAATGTAGCGTTACATCCGGAGCGGCTGGATCACGCTCAACACGAACAGCGTAATCGGGCGAAAACGAATCCTCTTCGCGACTGAACACATTGACCTCGTGTTCAGCGGCCAGGACTCGGCTCAGAACGCTGGTGTAAATCTCCGATCCAGCGTTGAAACGCATCGGGTAGCCGTGGATGACTTGCAGAATCTTCATGATCGAAAAGCGTGGGCATGGGAGGATTGCGCCTCCCATGCCTGTCAGAATTTAACTGGTCAACGCCACGGCCAGCTATTTGCCGCCAGTTGAGCTGGTTTGGCTGCCTTGGCTCTGGCCAGACGCATTTTGTGCGGCGGAACTCTGCGCGCGCGGACCAAATCCGCTCCTCGCAGTAGAACTGCCGGGATTACGTGCACCTGCGCTTTGAATTCGGGAAGCCGCTTGTTGATTCATCGCTCCCCGACCACTGTTGTTGCCTTTTGACATAGGTATTCTCCTAATCGTGCAACCTTAGCTCTCTGTGGTTGGCTCATGAGGCTGAACAACTGAGAATAACCGCCTTCGTGGATTCGCAGCGCACGGTGACGCGGATCATCTCCACATCGGTCACGCGCGGGACGCCCGCATTGGGGCATGGAAGAAGTATTCAATTGCTGCTCGTTCTCAAGGTCCGTGAACCATGCGCCAGCAGACTTGCTGTCCAAACGAGCACTTTGAACCGAAACCTCAACGTAAGGCGTCAGTCGCGTGGTTTACGAACATCTCTCAGGTAGTTCACTCCCAACCAAACGTCAAGGCCAGGGTTAGGCTTTTGGATCAGCCAAGTCCACGCTGCGGACGCCATCGGGACTATGCGCGCATCTTGTGTAGCAGCTACACCCTCACGCGGACGGGCTGTGCTCAACTACAACCATGAGCACGACCGCGACTCTGAAATCGGGCTGCCAACTGTGGGGCATTTACCACACCGACCGTGAGTATGCCCGCTTGATGGGCGATCCACTCCGCACTGTCGTCGAAGCCCCGTCCAAGTTTGCCGCCGAACAAGCCGCCGCGCGATTCGGCTTCAGCGAACCCTGGGCACATCCCGTGACTCCCGAAGAAGCACAACGCGCCGGAATGCTTCCTCAAGACAGCAAGAGCCGCCGCCAGCAATCCAACCGCAGGCACTCACACGGCATCCACATCTGATTATGCAAACACCCACGTCCGCTGAAATCCGAACCGCCATCCAGGTGTTGAAACGGTTTGGCGAACACATCAACCACAACGCCGCGAATGTCATCATTGATCTGCCGGAAACTCGATTCGGCGAGCATGTCGCAGCACGCGCCAAAGTGGTGAGCATCGAACAAGTCACTCGAATTCAGGCCGTCGCGGAGCAGTTGGAGAAGTGGCGCGACGATTTGCTCCAACAGAGGAGGCAGTGTGTTGCTCATCATGTTTAAGACAAGGCACGCGTTACCCCTTCGTTCCGAAGGACTCTGCGTCCGCGAAGCAGTCGCGGTGAATCCTCAAAACATCTGCGCGATATGAATCACGCACGAACACAATCGCGGCAAGTCCGCGAGCATGGACAGGCAAAGAGCAGGCCGCAGTTGCGGCTGATCCGTGTTCACAAACAGTCCGCAGCCGTGTCCAGTCCGGGCCAACAATCGAGAGCGCGAACAGTCCACGTCCGTGGCAACGACGCGGCTTCAACTGGCCGCGAGTGCGGCGCAGCAGCGGACGTGGATATTTCGCAGGCAGGCGGCATCCGCGAACCTGACGTGGTTGCCGTCCAGCCACAGACAGGCATGGGCCGCGAACCAGTTCAGGCAGGGAGCTATCCAATCCACCGCATCGCCGTGGACATTCTGCCGCCAACCAGTTTCCCGGTTTGCATCTGCCACAATCCAGCCTATGTCCTCCTTTGATCCAGCCGCAGTCCGCAAGGCGGTCGAGGAATTCACGCCACGCCGTCCGCAGAAGTTCCAGGATTTGCTCCCGGCGAAGGAAGTCATCGTCGAGTTGCGTCAGAAACGCGCGTCGTATCGCTCCATCGCAGACCTCCTTACGCAGCATTGTCTGCCGACGAGCAAAACGGCTATCGCGCAATTCTGTCATCAGGTGCTCGGTGAAAACGTCCGGCCACGAAAACGGCTAGGACGGAAACGTCCAATCATGTCCGTGTCAGTAAACGGAGAGGGGGCAGCGCCTGAACCGGCATCGGCCACTGAAGTCGCGATGGCTACCGACCCGCCCACGAATCCCGATGGCGGCGACTCGACTCCTGGCCGCGCTCGCGGACCGCGTATTGCCCAAGTGCGGATGCTTAAACCTCAAACCACATGAAACGACTCGATTTGATCCTCAACGGCAAAGGTGGCGTCGGCAAAAGCTTCTTTGCAGTGAACTTCGTCCAATTCCTCAAGGACAAGGGCATTGCTCATGTCGCGATTGATTCCGACAACGAGAACTCAACATTGAAGCGGTTTCACCCGGACACGCGATTCCTCGACCTGGACACTCGCCGGGAACTCGACGGGATATTCACGGCACTCGAAAAGGCCAATCTCATGGTCATGGATTGCCGCGCCGCGTCCACCGACCTGTTTATTGATTACTTCACGGAGATTGACCTGTCCGCCGTGCTATCCGCGATGGGCGCGGCGCTCACGCTCATCATGCCGGTGAACCACGAGGCGGACAGCGTGGACCAGATCCAGCGGCTCACCGACCAGTTCGGAAAGCAATGCAGCTATGTGGTGGTTCGCAATGCCGCGCACAGCGACAGCTTTGCCCTGTTCGAGTCGTCGGAGGTGCGCGCTCAACTCAAGGACAAGCTCGGTGGACGGGAAATTGCCATGAGCCGATTGCAGGATTGGCTGGTTGAAGCACTTAACGCCGAGAATCTGACGATTACGGCTGCGACTAAGCACCCGGCGTTCAGCCTTCTTGATCGGCAACGTCTTCAAACATGGCAGCGGAAGCTCTATTCCGAGATCGAATCCGTAGCTGGCCTTTTGTTGCCCGCTAAATAGTCCCATGTCGAGCAACGACCAGCCCAACTTCGACGAAGAGTTCGACGCGGCCGTCGCCGAGTGGCGCGATAAACATCGGCTGCGAGAAGACGACGCGGTGATGCTCCTCGTCGAGTTGTTCCGAATCCACCAGCGGCATTGGGATGAAGTCCGACGCCGGGAGTTTCCGTCGTTTGAACAATTCCGGGCGGACATCACAAAGCTGGCGGAAGCTGCGCGGACATTTCAGGGACAATCGGCGGCATTGCTCGAAATCTTGCGAACTCAAGCGCCTGCTCACCGCGCAGCCAGAGTCACTCGTGCCGCTGCTGTCTGTGCGACCATCGCGGGGCTGCTCGCGGGTTATCTGATTGGGAGGGCATGGCCATGAAACTCGACCTCATCCCCTTTGGTCCGATAATGCCGTCTCCAAACCTCATCTTTGCGTTGAGGAATCCCCAACATATTATGGTCGCTGGCGGCATCCTGCTGGCGATCATCGCCGCATGGGTGTTGTTCAAGCCGAAGAAGGGTGGATACGTGGCGCGGCTCGGTGGACTGATGTGGAAGCGAACGCAGTTCTGCCGAGGATGGCTCATCACAGGGGACACGGGCTCAGGCAAAACGAGTTCCGGCATCAATCAACTGGCGCACCAGGTTTTTCAGAATGAGCCGACGTGGGGCGGGTTGTGCATTGATGAGAAAGGCGTCTATTGGGAAACGCTCACAGCGATGGCGAAGCACTACGGGCGTGAGGGAGATCTGATTCAGTTGCGAATACGCACCGGCAGCGAGGACGCCCAATGGACACCGCAGCATCGCTTCAACCTGACGGGCGACCGGAGCATCCCTTTCACGACCTACGCGAAGTTCATTGTGGATACCGCCACCAGTCTCGGCCAAGGCGGGGATAAAGGGTTCTTCAAGAGCCAGGCGCAGACCCACATCGCCCACGCGCTCGAAATGCTCTACGAATTGAAACGTCCCGTCACGTTGCTCGGCGCGTTCGAGTTGCTGTCCGACCGCGAGTTGCTCGAAGAAGAAATGGAGAACCTGGAATCGCTGCTTGAAACGCCGCGTCGCGAGGCCGTTTACGCCCACTTTGCGAATCGCTTCCTGAACCAGCCGGACGAGCAATCCGGCGGCGTCCGCGAAACCATCGGCAACTACCTGCAATACTTTCTGACACCCGAAGTCGCCGAGGTGTTCTGTGCAGAGGAAAGCACGTTCGACTTCGCCGCGATTGACCAGGGCAAGATCATCCTAACCACGATGCCGCAGAAGTTCCAAACTGAGCGCCGCTATGTGAACACGTTTCTCAAGCTGCTGTATTACAGCCACGCGCTGCGTCGTTTCGACCAGACCAAAGCTGACCGTGCGAAAGACAATCTGCTCATCCTGTGGGCCGACGAAGCGCAACGCTTCATGACCGCCAGCGAAGACGGCACGAGCGACTACAATTGCGTGGACGTGATCCGCGAAGCTGGGGCGACCGTCGTAGCCGCCGCCCAAAGCACGACTTCCTTTGTTCCGCCCCTCGGCAACGATAAATCAAAAGTGCTCACGTTGAATCTCCGCAACCGAATGATCTTCCGTGCCGCCGACGAAGCCGATGCCGTCCAAGCTGCCGACTTCCTCGGCAAGAAGCTCGTCGTGAAGCGCTCGTGGGGATTCAGTGCCGGCAAGCGCAACGTGAACTATTCCGAGACCGAGGAACACAAAATCAAGCCGCACAAGCTCCGCAATCTCCGCGACCACGAGTGCGTCCTCGTCCATTGCGAACGGGGCTTCCGGCGGGTGACACTGCCCCCGCTTGAGTCGGACGGTACAATTGCTAAATGGTTCAGTAGCTGGAAGCGGCTATTCGCTGGAGGGTGATGGCACAGCAGATCAAGTGTCAGTTCAGTTGGAATCCAGATTAGTTGGCAGGGGTGGATTTGATGGATTCAGCTTCCGCCGCTCTAGCCTCAGCTCTTTCCAATCAGCCAATGCCTTGCCGTGGATGATTCCGGGGTAAATGACGTGCATTATGTCCGCCTTATCTCATGGGGATGTCAGCGGATGGCATACCCCGTCGGTTAAGGTGGTCACCAAATTGCCGTGGAGTGCCGTTACAGTAGCGGCTGCGGGCGGCAACCGGATGCCAATATGATTACCATCAATCTCCCGATTACGGGCGCGTTCGACGCGCGAGCCATCGAAGTGGCCGACCGCTTGCAAGAAGCCAAGCCAGGCGATGAGTTCAAGTTTTGCCTTTATGACACGGGCAACGTGCTGGTGGATGCGGCACTCGCGTTTTACGAGATAGTGCGAACACGTCCGCGAGGAATCAGAGTTCATATCCACAGCCATGTGTGCCTGGCCGGGGCTGAAGTGCTGATCTGGCTGGCGGGAGACACGCGCACACTGCGATCGAACGCCTGGATTCACTTCCGCGAGTATCCTCGGCAATGGTTGGACCGTTCGGACATGCAGCAATTTCTCGACAGTCTGGAAGGGCGCGAAGTGCCGGCGGGCAAAACGGCGTTTCAGGAGAATTATCTGACGGCGGAGCGACTGGTGAAGAAACAACTGCCGCCGCACCTGCTGAATCGGCGCGTGTGGGCCGGCGAGCTGGCGGAGTGGAAGATCATAGAACCAGCGATGCGGACAGCGAAAGGGGTGATGACAGCCGGTCCGGGCAAAGCGAAACCAGTTGCGCCCACGCCGACGAAGGTCACCGGCAATCAAACGCAGATGGCGTTGTTTTGACCGGCGCTCCGGCTAATTGAGCGGGTGAATCCGCGCGTGCATGGCTTTGGCGATATGCGGAGAAGTCGTTTGCAACTCGGTGGCGAGTCTCAACAGTGCCGGATATTCATCTAAGCCGCCGCCAAGTCGCCAGACCAAGCTTTCGACCAATGAGCAATCTTTGCTGGCAACCGCCATGTCAGCGGCCTTGGTAAACCACGCTTGGCGAATTTCCGAGGTTGTGGCCAACGGCAACAAATAGAAAATCACTACGTCCACAAACCGGGAATTATCCGGACAAGATTCCAGCCAGCGGTGCAAAAGTTGGTTTGGCAAGTCGCTGCCCCTGAGCATGGTGAAGGCAACGGTAAGATGCCCATCCCAATGGTCGAGGTGCAGAAGCTCTGACAGCGAAAGATTTTCGAGTTCTTCGGCGAGATGGGATTTTACTCCGGGCAACTCCATTATTTCGTGGCACCACATCCCGCTGGGAAATCCACCGTCGGGGAATGTTCCGTGCGCTTTTTCAATCGGCTCGATGAAATCGCCAACGAAGCGGATGTAACATTTGGCGCAATAGGGGCGGCAGTAGCTGAAGTCACGCGCGCGGGCGAAATCGAGAAATCCTTGGTTCATGGTTTGGGCTTGTAGCGTTCATCAAGGGTGCGGCCAATTTCGCGGAGGCGGGTGGCGAGGGCCTGTGGGCGGACGACGGTGGCGTGCGTGCCCCAACTCAAAACCCAGCGCTCGGCTTCCTCGATGTTGTTGAGACGGAGACGGAGGCGGAGCTGTCGGCGGGGGAGTTCCGTGATTTCCTGGCTGGCGTGCCATTTGCGTCCGCGGATCAGGTCCGCGCCCCACGAATCGAAATCCACCACGATCTCGTAATCCGCATCGCCCTTGAACACGGTGAGACTGCCTTTCAAGTATTCACTGAGGTTGAACTTCTTGGGGATGGTGAAGCGTTCGGACGTAATCTCCGGGGATTTGAGGCGCGGCAGGGCGAAGGTGCGCATGGCCTGCCGCTTCACGTCGAAGGCGAACAGATACCAGTGGTTGTCCACGCAGCCGAGATGATAGGGATGCACCAGCCGGGGCTGATGCTTATCGGCGTCGAGATTGCGGTATTGGAATTTCAGGACGCGCCGTTCCTTCAAGGCGCGCGTGAGGATTTCAAATGATTCGAGGTCGGTGTCCTCCGGCGCGAAGGGACGGAAGGAGAGCGCCTCGTCGAGATTGCCGAGGGAATACTTGGTGGACGAATCCAACTGGCCGGTGAGTTTGCGAAATGCGATAGCGAGCGGATGCTCGAACGGCGTGCCACGGTATTGAGCGATGGCCTTGTGGGCGACCAGCATGGCGAACACTTCAGATTCGGTGAAGGGCATCTGCGGGAACTGGTCTACCGCCTTGGTGTAGTAATAGCCGTTTTGCTGGACATCAAACTCCAGAGGCAGTTTCAGCCGGCACTTCATGAAATCCACATCGCGCATGATGGTGCGCCAAGAAACTTCAAACTCCTTAGCGAGCACGTTGCAGTTGGGAAATGACTCTTCCTGAACGAGCTGATGGAAGCGCATCATGCGCTCCCATGGCGGGCGTGTGACGGCTTGGGGTTTGGTCTTGGCCATAAATCAGTTCAGGCTGAGGTGGCAGCTTTTGCGAGGCGAACAGCGCAAAGGAGCGTGATACCCGCCGCGCCCCGGGCGAAATTGTCGCGGTTCATCGCACATTCCTTAAGCACTTGTTGCGCTATTTTGCGGGCGGGAAGACTCTCCGCCTCGGTGAGACTGGAGCCGGAAAACGGCACAGCGGCGGCGTTGGCAATCACCGCAATGGCATCGAGGGGAGTAATCTGCTTGGTTTCGCCAGCGTCGCTCAGGTGGCAAACGACCAGCGAATCTGGAGACGGGATGCGACGGCTTTTACCCATCCAGCGAAGCGCATATACAAGCAGCCAACCCGGCGGCAAAGGACATGTCTGCTCCGGTGCCAGTGAAAAGGCATTGGGTCCCGGAGCGGCGTGAAGCGCGGTTTGGAACAACCAATCGGTGAATGGCTCACCAAAGCCGGCCAGAACCGGCCGAATCGGCTGACCCCGCACGGTGCCGAGGTCCTGGCCACGAACGGCGGAATAAGTTTCCCGGTCAAACACAACATGCATGGTGCGGGACGGGCGGAAAATCGGATCGCGGAACGCGGCGGGCAAATCGAAGTTGAACACCTCCGGAACGAACTGGTTCTCGCTATTGCGGGTTTCACGCAAGCGGATGCCCTGTGCTTCACAAGCCAGACGGAACGCCAGTTTGAACTGCGCGCTGCCAAGCGAGGGCTTCAATCTGGCCCCGTTGTCTGCCATGCCTAAATCGGAGCCGAACAGGTCGCGCCACCGCGACATGGATTCCAACGCCGACCTGATCCACGAGTCCATCTGTTCATCCGTTACGCGGTGTCCGGCCTGTGACGCCGCGAACAACTTGGCGGCATCAACCTGCTCCGCAACCTGGCCGAGGATCATCTCGCGGTAGTCTTCGAGATTGCCCGGCCCGGCCGCTGACATCGTTTGCTGGATTACATCGAGGCGCTCCAGAAGACGGGTGGAGATATGGTGATCCCAAGAATCGGGGACGCGGAGATTGAAGACATGCACCACCTGCTTTTGACCGTAGCGGTCAAGGCGGCCAATACGTTGCTGCAAACGCATCGGATTCCACGGCAAATCATAATTGATCATCAAATGACACGCCTTTTGCAGATTGATGCCCTCGCCGCCGGCTTCGGTGGAAACCATGAAACGCGAACCGTGCTCAAATCGAATGCGCGCGGCCCGGCGACCCTCCATCTCGACGTCGCCGTGAATCACCTCCACCTTTGACCCCGGAAAGAGGGTCGCAATCCGGTTCGTGAGCATGTCCTGGGTGGTGCGATATTGCGTAAAAAGGAGAACTTTCGCGTCCGGTTCGGTTCGTCCGAGTTCGGCGAGAAGGTCAGAACAGGAATGCCACTTGGAATCCGATGGCAAGCTACGCAAACGGGTCAATAATGTATCGAGCAGGATGCGTTCATTCTCGAAGAAAACCTTGGTCGGCAAAGCGAAGTCGCGAACTTCTTCGTTTGGCTCGTCATCATCGCCCTCCAGGAGTTCGGAAAGCCGTTCAACGCGGCCCTGTAGGGAATCGAGTCGCCGTTGCAAGGCCCGTTCCAACGCAGGCCAACTACTCGCGGCCAGTTTGTGAAACGTGTGCATCACCAACTGAACCACCAGTTGAGTGCCTCGGTCGGAGTCACGGACGAAGTCGAGGCTCTTCAAGATGTATTCCGTCAACAAGCGCGACACCTCGGTTTCTTCCACAGTCCAGCGCACGTCGATGGTGGTGGCCGTGTGGCCCTTGAAAAGAGGTTTGCCATCCCAATCCACCGCACGCGATTTCGGTGTGCGCGTGAGCGTTTCAACCAGCGCAGGCGTCTGTAGTTGCGCGGCCACAGGCCGCTCGCCGGGTTTGAACAAATCCGGTCGGGCCAGGTGCAGCAAGTAAAGGAAGCGCTCGTCGTCACCCTGATGGGGCGTTGCGGACAAAAGCAGCAGCCGGGGTGAGCGTGGGGTGTTGTCCGCATTGGCCACGTGCCGAATGAGGCGACCGGCGACGAGGAATTCCAGCAACCGGTAGTTCGAGGTTTTTTCGAGCTTCTGGCTGAGGAATCGGCGCTGGGCCGTGAGCCGGTGGGCCTCGTCGCAGACAACAAGATCGAACATCCCGACCCGAGCGAGGAGTTCGCGGTATTCGTCCCGCTTCAAGCGGTCAATCGGGGCGATCACCAGAGGCTGGGTGCGCCAGTTTGATTCCAGCTTGCCCTGAAAGTCCGTGCCGAGAATCGTGAAGTTCAAATTAAAGTGTTCGTCCATCTCGTCCTTCCACTGGAGGGCAAGTCCGGCCGGGCAGACGACCATGATCCGCTGGGGCGGCTCCCGGCGCATCAGGCAGGTAATCAGCAAGCCCGCCTCGATGGTTTTGCCTAAGCCGACATCGTCGGCGAGCAAATGGCCGAAGCGGTCCGCGGCCAGCACCTTGTCGAGCAGGAAGGCCTGATGCGGCAGCGGCTGAACGGCGGCCTTGGTGAAGCCGCCGGTCAGATTGTTTTCGCCGATGATCAGGCCGGCGGCCAACTTGCGTTTGAAGACCTCAAGTTCACCCCACGCATGCGCTGTGGCATCCGCCAACGCATCTTGCACCTGAGCGACCTCGTTCGGAGCGACGATTACGAGCTGGTCCAGGTGATCAAAAGACACCTGCAAGCGGGTATCGCCGAAGGCGTCTTCCTCGACATAGCGCACAAGGCCGAAGCCATATTCCGGATGCTGCCGATGAATGACGCGGTCGCCTGGCTTGAGTGAAAGAGTCATATCGTTCAGTTTGTCAGACCATAATGCAGAAGCGGGATATCATAGTCCTTTAGCAACTCACTACCGGCCTCGCCGTCATTGGCGATGCGTTCGTAAAGACGCTCGCTGGTTTCAGCCAGGGAAAGGAAATCCGCACGACTAGAAAGCTCAGCCTCAATCCAACCAATTTGTTGGGCGGCGTGCCGAACGGGTGTGCAGACGAAAAACGACAGACGATCCAGGCTGGGACTCTTAAAGACTCCAATGCGCCGGAGTTCCCGCACGAGAAAGAACAACGGTGATCCGGCGCTCTGGCCGAATACTCCGACCCAAGGCGCTTGTCCGGCTAGTTGGCCGCTCCGCAGGAAGTTGATCAATTCGCCGTTCCGAGAGGGATTTGATGCCAATTCCAACAACACGGAAGGGAACTCGTTCTCCCAGACCATTTGATGGATTTTGCGCAGGTCATAGAAAACTCGTCGCCAGAAATAGGCGTTCTCACCAGAGGCTGTGGCGTTGCTAAATGGCCGCCGAATCAGGTCTTCAAATAGGGAATCTGCGCCATCGGCAAACTTCGGGCCACTGGTGCGCTCCCAGAAATCGCGTCCGTCGAGTTCTTCCGCCCAATACTTGCGCACTTCCGTCACCCTTCGGCCTGCTGACATGAGACAAGCCAGGCCGAAGATTCGATACCAAACTGACTTTCCCTCTGGCTGGTCGGCCTTGAGCAAATCAGCTTCCAATTTCCCAGCGCGCGAAATGTCAGGTGTCACATCTGATGGGTAAATCAGTGCCCAGTTTGCGCCATCAAGTGTGTATTCATGGAGGGGCTTTTCTTTGCGTGTCCACCAAGCGAGCAAATCAGAAACACTCCACTCCTCAATGACAGGCGGTGGGATAACACCGCCGTCTGGCGGGGCAACCGGGCGGAGCTTCTCTTCAATAATCCGACGTGCCCGCTCCAGTTCTGCAGCTTGCTGCGCCGGTAGCCGAGTAGCCAGCTGCTGAAATTCCGCCGTAGCCATGTCTGCGTTGATTTGCCGCAGTAATTGCGATGCCGGTGCGAGCCGCCCAACAATCGCATCAAAGCTTTGTTGCACTTGTGCATCCCGAAGAGCCTTTGGCAGGAGCCCGTCAATGTGAAGGTCGATCCAGTCGTCTGTCCCAAACCGCCATTTTTTGATAAAGGCTTCGATACGCCTCAAAAAGGTGGTCGGGAATTTGAGAGAGGCTAAGCTCGCAAGACCACCCTTGTGCGGTATGCGGGAGCAAAGGATTTTTGTGAAACGCGCATGCTCTTTGATGAGGGATTCACAATGACCTTCAAAACGCTGGCGCAGCACCGAGTCTCCATCGTGCAGGTTCAGAGCTTCAGCCCAAGCAATCCATCGGTCTTTTGCGGTGTGGGCAGCCAAGTCGCTTTCACAAAGGTCAATTGCGAGTTTGAGGCAGGCGGCAAACACTTCTTCGTTTGCAGAATTGTTGCGAATACCCAATCGGCCGGGCTCGGCTTCAAAATCACCGTTCACCAGGATGTGCAGCGGAAATTCCTCTTCTGTCTCAAAGGTCAGCCGCACCTTACGCCAGTCGTCCTCCAGCTTGAGGGGCAATCCGTTCGCATCCACCCGCAAAGCCACGGAGAAACGTTTGTTATTGGGATGTTGAACCTCGCGAGTATGACCGTGATGCACCAAGAAACGCTCCAGTCTTGCCGGGTGCGCCTGTCTGACCAATAGTTTCAACCAGTTGCCGACTGTTCCATCTGCCGAGCGTTCCCACTCCCAAACCCAATGATCAAATTGCAACCGAACTAAGTTTGTCTTGGACAAGAAGACGAACGATGACGGATTGAACAAGGTCAGTGGCGACTGGTCGCCATCGGTTCGCGAAAGCTTCAACAGTGACTTGGCATCGGTTGCAGAGCACCGGAATGTGAAGCTGGTCGTCTGACTGAATTCAGCCTGCAATCTCGGCGGATTCGCAGGGTTTAGCAGAAGCATGTCCTGGATCGTAAAACGATATGCACCGCTGACGACTTCAACAGCATCCGCCACCGTAAAAATGGATTTGAATCCACGATTGAAGCGGCCAACCCAGCCCTCTGTTGGTGGAGCTTCCGCACTAGGAGTCCGGACAATCAAACTAATGTCATTGCGTTCTTCCCCGGTTTTTAGCGTTTCGTTGAATGGCCGACCGCGATGTCTTGCGATCGCCTGCCACACCCGTCCCTGCACTGGCGGCCGAATGACCAACTCGAAGCCGCACGTCTTGGGCAACTCATCCGCCATGCTATCATAAGCGCTTTCCGCGTTTTGAAGTAATTCGCGGATGACATGGTATTTCCGGTAGCCGAGATCTGTAACCTCGGTTTTCAGCAACGTGGCTTTGACTTCATCACGGAACTGACCGTAAACATCCGCGTGCGACTCGTTTCCCGCCTGCCAAATCTGTTGGAATCGTTGAAATGCTTCATCAGGCCGGGCGCGCTGGCTGTAAAGAGCCAAGACTTCAGTGAATTGGCGGTCTTCCGCTTGGATGACCGCACGGTTTGTGTAGAGGTTGCCGTCCTTAATGGCAAATGGCGCGTCACGCAGCTCCGCCACGACGTCTTCACCTCGCATCCAGCGGGCCAAAATATCACTGCGGCATCTCAAAATATTTCCGCCAGCAGATTGCAGCAGAGTTTTGAATAATGGATCGGCTTGGGCTTCGGCATCCACCTGCTCTTGGGTAATCGGCAAGGGATGTCCGGGAATATCAACTTGGACTGTGAACTGGCTGGCTTGCAGGCTGGCTTCCGCAATTGCGGGAATCTTTAGCAATGGTGCTGGAAGTTCCTGGACGCGAAGCCATTTGCGTTTGGGGTGTTGAAGCAATGGCAGATTTGCCAGATCATCCCCCGCCAACACCTTCGCCGGATCGGCGGCTTGGTGATTCAGCAAATCCTTTAGTAAAACAGTGGTTTTGCTGGTTAACCCCACGCTCCAGTTGCCTCGCAAAGTTGTCGGAGTCGCAATGCAAAGTTCGTTAAACGCGTTGATCTCATCCGGAGCGAGGTGGCGATCTGCCCATTTATGATACGCCGCCAGTAACATTGAAGCCGCTTCCCGTTTTTTGGATGTATCCAATTCGCGTGGGCCGATGATGGTAAGCCTTTGTGGATCGAATTCGCCTGCCTCGCGAATGCATTCGTCTGCAAATGAGGTCAGCCAGAACGGGGCGGATGCGTAGTGGCCGGAAAGCGCCAATACCGTTCGCGTATCCTTCGGAAGTTCCGGCGAAAGCAGTCGTCCCTCTCCCAGCTCACTGGCCCGCTCACGAAGCACAGACTTGATGGCCTGTTTTTCGGAGTGCTGAACAATCGCCTCCCAGCGGGTTGGGAGATTTCCCCGGGTGTTTCTGTGGGCATCGCTGAAAACCTCTTCGAAGGGCTTCGTGACGGCGATGTGCCCTGGCGGCAGGTTCATTCCCTTTAGGATTTGTTCAGTGAGCGCTTTCGAAAGCTTCTCCCTTAGCCGTTTTTCCACGGCGTCCTCCCAAGCTTCCCATAAACCCCACTTGCGCAGCTTTTCTTCAGCCTGGCGCAGGGCGTTGTAATGGGGCACGCCACCTCGATTCCATGAGCGCACTACTCCGTGGAAACACTGGGGCGCAGTCGTGTCCGCCAACCAAATCTCGTCGAGCCTGACCCATCCCGGACCACCATCTTTGATGCGGAGGAACTCGAAAACCGTTTTTCGAATTGAAGTTGTGCAGGCATCACGTTCCAGCCCCCAGAATTGCTCGCCGTGCTTTGCCCATTGCTGCTCTGTCGAGAGGATTTCCGGAATCCGCTGCCACTTGGGATTGAAAACCGGCGAAGACAGGCCTTTGAGGACAAACCGCAATTGTCCCCAGAAAAACGACGTCAACCCGTGCGGATTCTGATCGGTCTGATTCAGCCAGCTGCGCAGCGTATCGAACGTTCGATGCCACGCCTCCGAAAGTTCACAGCCTCCCCTTTGCTGACAAATGGAGGCCAACGTAGCCGGGCCATCAGCAGTCTGGATCGTGATGTGCTCGGCTATCTCCTCCAGCGTCTCGGGGTCAATATCCTCAATCGTTAGCAGCGCGGTGACCAATTTCTGCTGAGAGTCATCGCTGTGGCACTGCTGAGCAGCTTTTAAGAAAAAATCTCGCAGGAGCGCATCCCCCATCGGTTGGAGTTTGAAATCCATCGCGCCGGTTGCATTCACAATGGGAAACTCGGCACTTAACCCGGTCAGGCACGCGCACAATTCGACCCAATTCTTTCGCACCTGGTCTTTTGGAAAAAGCCGAACCGTCACGGCCTTGTCAGCACGACATAATGTTCCCCAAACCGTTTTAAGAAGTGGGCGGCTTCTGACTTCCGCCAGCAGGGCTTCCCAGGCGATTTTCGCCCATCGGTCTCCTGAACCGACGCCGTCTCGAACCAAATCTTCGATTCGCCAATTCTCATGTCGCCGGTCGGCATGCTGTTCAAGCCAATCCGCGAAAGCTTTCACCGCTCTTGTGATTTGCCCCTCGACAGACGGTGCAAGATTCGGATTCCAGTCGTCCCGCGCCAAATTGGGTTGGAGTTCGATGTGCAGGTGCAACCGGAACGGCCAGTTGACCTTGTTGAGAGGAAAGAATGCATAGGCAGCGCCCTCTTTGAGGCCGAGACCTTGCTCGTCACCCGCCCGCTCCACGCGCAACTTGAAATCCGAATCCGCATGAAGGGCCAGTTGCCAGCGGTCTCCTTCGCAAATACCCCTGAGTCGCCAGAATCGTGAATTGGATTTCCGGCCGTCCGGCAAGGTCGTGGCCAGTGTGACCTTCACGGCTTCCACTGACCCGGGAATGCCGTCCTCCTCCGCAACCCTCGACTCACTCATCTTGAGCACGTTTGGTCCAACCTGAACCGTCCTCAGCCACGGCAAGAAGATGGGGTTCAGCTCATACAACTCGTGCGACTGCCCTTGGATTCGGGAAGCAACTTCTCGGCGTCCTTCATCGTGCAAATGGAATGCGAAGAATGTGCCGCGATTGCCCGTGCCCAGCCGGGAGGCAAGCGGCTGCAATTCTGATGGCAAATGTGCGATCGCCTCGGGTGTGCAAAATCCACTGAACTCCGGGCGCATCAAGTTCGGATGAAGGCGCTCTCCCACTTGCTCAAGCTGGCGGAGAATCCTTTGCCTCGTTGCCTCGTTCGGAAATGACTGTTCTCGTGACGGCGCGGTGATGGGCAATCGGAAGGAAAACTTCGATTCTCCAGCCCAAGACTGAACAAACACCTCGTCCGCAATTCTGAAACTGGACTTAAAGCCGACGCCAAACTGGCCGATCACTTGCATGAGCGGCAGGCCTGGATCAAAATGTCGGAAGAACCGGCAGAGACCGATTTGATTGAGCGGCGTCACTTTGCGGCCGTTGTTGGCAAATACGAGCCAGTTGCCATGAAGCATGACGCGAATTTCCGCCTCTTTCATGTCGGCGGCGTCATTCGCATTTTGCGCCAGCTCGGCCAGATAGTTGGCCGCGAGTGCGCCACTGCCGATCAGAAGGCTCTTAATCGCCAGGCGCTCCGTGCCACCGGGATTGTTGAGTTGAAGCAACCAATCCCCGTAGATGGCATCACTGCGCTGCTCATCTGTCGGCAGCCACAGCAAGGCTTCTTCGAGCTTCTCCCAGGACTCAAAATGCTCTTCAGCTAGTGCATCTGGCACTTGGCCGCGACACGCTGCTTTATACGCATTGGGGTGGAAGATGGGCATGGAAGGTGGGATTTATGTATGGCGGTAATTCATGACACGCTTGATGATACTTTGTTTCCGTGCTGCTCAAGGGAGCGCAGGGCTTCCTTCACCATCTCTTCAGCCTTAAACTCCATCTGCTGCTGCTTGCGCTTACGCAGAAGATGATAAACCCAATCGAAAACCAAGGGACTGCGCGAGCGGTTATCGAAGAGGGCGTCTTGCACTAGCTGGCTTTGATTCAATGCCTCGGCATCGTCGAGCCGCCGTTCCATCGCCTGTCTCCAAAGCGCCTCGACCGCCGCGAGACCGCGCTCGTCGGCCTGGATAGCGTCGCGCTGGGAAATAATTTCGCGCAGTATCCACACGATGGCGGGTGCGAGCGGGACATACACCGTGAGAATCATCTGTTGCACTGTGTCGCCGCGCACAAGCGCAATCAGAAAAATGGCAATCGCGAGGACGCTCAAGATTGCAGTGAGAGCGCCGCGCACGCGGTCGCGCTGGCGCAAATCCCACCAAAGGCTTGCGCGTTGACAGATAAGCCGAGCAAGCGACAGAGGCAGTGCCTTCACTGACGGTGGATACCAGTCGGGGAGTCCGTTCCGTGCTTTAGGGCTGCGAAGCTGATCCTGGGCGTCGGCCAAGATGTCTTCCGAGTCAACACGAGGACCGCAACGCAACGCGCGCCACGGCAGCTCAAAGACTGCGCAATCAAACATCTGCTGGACCACTGCACCGCGCTTTTTGAACCGAGCAAGCGCACGTGTGAGGCAAAGGACGTCAAACAACGTGACTGTGATAGAAAAAAACGTGAGCCAAACTTTCCACGTCGGCTGCCATGCCATCAGCAGGGCGCTGGCAAGTGCCGCAGGAACAGTGAGCGCAAACTGGACGGCCATAAGGCGCTTGGCGCGGCCATAAATGCGACTAGCGGCAGCGAGCAAATTGATTTGCTCATCTTCGTTTTGCTTTACGGCAATGTTGCACCCAGTTACCACGGGAATTTGGTGTTAAAGACGATGTCCCACTGACGGCGAGCCTCGGCCAGGTCGTTACGCAGGTCAGCGGAAACTGCGCTCTCTGCGTGATCGCGTGAGTTGATCACCGAGGCGAGCGCCCGCTCACGCTGACTAGCAGTTTTGACGGCGGGAATGTTGCCGGCGATACCGTAAGGATCACGCATGGCGCGGCACTCGCGCCGAGCGAGGCTGCGCAAAATGTCCAACATGCAGTCCGCATAAGATTTCACCCCTTTGCAGACTTCCTCGTAGGCGAGCACCATCTCAATGTGAAACGATGAAAGCGGAATACGCGGCTCGCGACACTCACGCCAGAATTTCATAAGTTGGGCGACATAAATCATTTTGCTGCCACTCGCTGTGTTGGCTTCAGATAGATATGCGTCATAGAGACTGGGACTGGTTTGCATCCAAGCGCCAGAACCATCGGGAATCAGATAAACCGGCCACTTCTCCTTATACATGGAGTCAAAGACACCAGGCACAACATCCACGTGACGACCATCTGAAAAGGAAACGGCAATCGCGATACCGTCCTTGTAAACGTTGCTGTTGGGATAGCGCTCCGCCAATGCCACTCGGACCTTTTCCAGGGCCGTGTCGGAATTGATGAGATTGTCGCCCCACGTAAAGACTGCCTTTCGGAAGACCGCCAGCAGGTCCGTATCGCTGAAGCCACGAATGGATGTGCCGCGGGCGAAGCTGCCGATGGCGAAACACTTGGAAACCTCGAACTCTGTTTCTAGTCGGGCGCGGATTGTGGCAAGATGCTGGCGCGCTGCTTGATTTTCTGATTCGAGTGGCTGAATCCGGCTGATGAGCAACTGGAATGATTCACTGATGTTCATTTGGACACCTCAGAATTGGCTGATTTTGTCTTCATGCACATAGTGTGTGCGGGATGGTATGACAACCGCTGACAGGGGGCGACAGGAAAATGCAGAGAGTCTGCTCCAATTCCGCCGCCGCCGTGACCAACGCGCGGCTTCCGCATCAGACCGCAAGAGCGGCACGCTTCCGTCTGGCGGTTGTCGTCTTCGCTCCGGCTTCGAGGCTTCACTCAATTCGTTTCGCCCGCTACGCCATCCGCTCAAGCCTCCGCCTCCAGACCGAAGCGATTCTTGTCTTTCGCATCGGGCGCAGCAAAATGTTGCCAGTGCAACCGAGCAAACTTGAAACTCTCGATGACCTCCTCGCGCAGGCGGAGCACTACGCCAATTATTCCATGCGTAACATGGGGCGGATGCCGCCCACGGTTTTTCTGGTCGGTCCAGACGGGCCGCTCATGTTCATGCCGGAATCACTTCCCGACGATGGCGCAAAGGACGACTTCGCGACCAATGCCCGCCTCATGTGCATTGCGCACGCAGCGACATCCGTCGTCATGGCACTTGAAGCATGGGCCAAGTTCGCCACGCCCGGCGAAAAATGTGACGAAACGGAAGCACCGTCCGAGGCCCTGGATCGGCGTGAGATGATCGTGCTCATGGGCGAGTCCCACAGCGGCCAGAAACAGAAGTTCCTGCCCATCATCCGCAGCGGCAACGGCAAGTTCTTCGGCTTTGGCGAATCCGAAGCGCCCACTATGGACGAAATGAAGGGCCGCTTCGCGCAATTGCTTCCGACGAAAGTTCCTGACGCCGCTATGCGCGAACTCGCTCTGACTATGCTGAAAGTCAAAGGCGTTGGCCGTGCCACACCCGGCGCGATCCCACGCCTCCATCGGAGTCGCCGCTAGTTTCCGGCTCTTAAACGACTCGCCACCCGGTTCTGCCAGTTCGGGGCGACATACACCGCTTTTCTCTGGTTCAATTGGACAGATCCCGTTAACTTTCGGCCGTCCTCGGATTAGGCGAATTCGGTTAATCGGAGCACAGCACATGAAAGAACGCTGGTTGTCGGTAGCGGAGATTGCCGCGCACTTGGGCGTCAATCCTGACACGATCTACAAGTGGATAGCACGAAAGCAGTTGCCGGCACACAAAGTTGGGCGGCTGTGGAAATTCACGGCGAGCGAAGTGGACGCTTGGGTTCGGGCCGGTAAAGCTGCAGGAGACGATCACAATGATTAGGTCAATTGCACCAGGCAGCCTCCGCCGCCATCACACGAACAGGCAAGATGAACGCATCCTGCGAATGTTGGCTCCGCTACCGCCCAGGATTGCCGTGACGGATGTGAAGGAATAATCAGCACGCCCAAACTCACATGAACGTATTCAACTTTCGCAATCAGATCATTGAGGACTACAGCGGCTACGTTTCGAGCTTCATCTCCATTGCCCAGCCCCGACTTCGTGAGTTCGTTGACCGCTGCTTTCGGTCCGGTTCTCTTTGGCCCGATCCCCTGATTCAACTAAACCCGACCTTCAAGCCGGGCAAGACCGTGGCCGAGTTGGTGCAGGAAGGTGTGCTCGATTCCAGCTGCACTCAGGTTTTCCGCCGCGAGAAAACATCGGCGGTTGGCAGCGGAGAGGACCTGCTTTTTCACCAGCATCAGGAAGACGCGATTCGGAAAGCGAAGGAGGGACGGAACTATGTGCTGACGACTGGCACAGGTTCCGGCAAGAGCCTCTCCTACATCGTCCCGATTGTAGATCACGTTCTGCGCAACGGCTCGGGGCGCGGCATCCAGGCAATCATCATCTACCCGATGAATGCCCTGGCCAACAGCCAGTATGGGGAACTGGAAAAGTTTCTGAAGTTGGGATTTGCCGGCGGCAAAGGTCCGGTCACCTTCGAGCGCTACACCGGACAGGAAGACGAAGAAACGCGCACGCGAATCATCGCCACGCCTCCTGACATCTTGCTGACGAATTACGTCATGCTGGAATTGATTCTTACCCGGCCGCGCGAGAAGAAACTCATCGCTTCCGCGAAAGGTTTGAAATTCCTGGTGCTTGACGAACTTCACACCTACCGCGGTCGCCAAGGAGCTGATGTGGCATTGCTATTGCGCCGGGTGCGGGAATTACTCAATGCCGACGCGATGCAGTGCATTGGCACTTCCGCAACGTTGGCAGGGCGAGGTTCGTGGGAAGAGCAGTGCGCCGACGTCGCCCGGTTGGCCACCCGCCTGTTCGGGGATACCGTCGAAGCATCCGACATTATTGGTGAAACGCTGGAACGCGCTACCGCTCCCATTGACGAGACCAGCGCCGCCGATGTCGCCGCCCTCAGCGCGGTGCTCGCGCCAGACGCCAGACATCTGCCGGAGACCTTTGAGCAACTCGCGGCTGATCCAGTTGCCCGCTGGGTTGAAGGAACTTTTGGCATCGTCCCGCGTGCTGGCCGGCTCGTCCGTTCGCCTTCCATCCCCCTGACCGGAAAGAATGGCGCCGCCGAGCGTCTTGCCAAACTTACTGGCGCGTCTCCCGATCGCTGCAAGGACGTGGTTGCAGAAACACTGCTCGCCGGAGCCACCCGCATCCGCCACCCGCGAACGGGATTTCCTGTCTTCGCATTCCGTCTCCATCAATTCATCAGCCGTGGCGACACGCTCTACGCGACCGTTGAGTCGCCGGAACAGCGATACCTCACCATTCACGGCCAGATTTATTCGCCCGAGGACCGCAACAAAGTTTTGCTTCCGCTTTGCTTCTGCCGCGAGTGCGGGCAGGAATATTACTCGGTGTATCTCGCCAAAGACCCACAGACCGGCGAGCAGAGATTTCTCAGTCGCGAGGCTCACGAACGCACTGAAGTCGTAGGCCAGCAGCAGGGCCTGCTTTATATCAATCCGCAGAAGCCGTGGCCGCGCGATACTGAAATGGAGACGCAGCTTGCCTGGCTGCCCACGGACTGGGTTGAAGAGCGCAACGGCAAACGGCAGGTCATCGCCTCTCGCCGCGAACGGATGCCGCGACACTACATGGTGAAATCGGACGGCTCAATCGGAGCGGACGGCTTGGATGTCGCGTTCATCCCGGTGCCCTTCATGTTCTGCCTGGGCTGCGGTGTGTCGCACACGGCGCGTCAGCGTTCTGACTTCTCCAAGCTCGGCACGCTCGGCTCGGAAGGCCGGAGCACCGCGACCACCATTCTCACCACTTCGGCTGTGGCTGGCCTTCAACGCGAGGAGACGATCAAGCCCGAAGCGCGCAAGCTGCTCAGTTTCACCGACAATCGTCAGGATGCTTCACTGCAATCCGGGCACCTCAACGATTTCATTGAGGTCGGACTTCTCCGGGGCGCGATTTACAAAGCTGCCGTGGCCGCTGGTGCCGACGGCCTGCGGGACGACACGATCAGCCAGAAAGTCACGGCGGCTCTCGGCCTGCGGTTCGAGGATTACGCCAAAGACCCAACCATCAAATACGGCCGGGACAAGGTGGAAAACGTCCTGCGGGATGTCGTGGGTTACCGCGTCTATCGCGATCTGCGTCGTGGTTGGCGCGTCAACGCGCCGAACCTGGAGCAATGCGGCCTCATTGAAATTGACTACGCTGAACTCGATGCCGTTTCCGGCGACGCCGCTTTGTGGACCGCGCTGCATCCATTGCTTGGCAATGCGAGCGCCGAGACGCGCAAGGTCATCTGCCGAACCCTCCTCGATTTCATCCGGCGCGATCTCTGCACCGAGGTGGACTACCTCGATCGTGACACTCAGGATCGCATCAAGCGCAACAGCTTTAATGAGCTTCGCGATCCGTGGGCGTTCGATCCAGTCGAGAAACTCGACCAGCGGAAACTGGCGTTTCCATGCTCGAAATTGGAGGACACTTCGGAGCTTGAGGCTTCGTATATTTCCGCTCTCGGCGGGTTCGGCCTGTTTCTGCGTTCCGCGAATACTTTTCCCGGCCAGTCCAAGCCCGATGTGGCCACCACCAAAGACCTCATCTGTGCGCTGTTCGAGGGACTGCGGCAGGCGAACATCGTCCGCGAGTGTGTTCCGAAAGGCGAACGTGCGCCAGTGCCCGGCTATCGTATCAACTCCGGCGCCCTCATCTGGCGCGCGGGCGATGGCACCAAGGCTTACCACGACCGCATTCGCATGCCCACCGCTTCGGCCACTGGCAACACGCCCAACCGATTCTTCGTCGAATTATTTCGCTCACGCATTCAGCAATTGCGCGGTGTCTCTTCGCGTGAGCATACGGCGCAGGTGCCGAGTCAGCTTCGGGTCCAACGTGAGAACGACTTTCGCGCAGCCAAGTTGCCCATTCTGTTCTGTTCGCCGACGATGGAACTTGGCATCGACATCAAGGATTTGAACGCAGTCAATCTGCGCAACGTCCCGCCCACGCCGGCCAATTACGCGCAGCGCAGCGGTCGCGCCGGTCGCAGCGGGCAACCCGCCTTGGTGTTCACCTACTGCTCATTCGGCAGCCCTCACGACCAATACTTTTTCAAGCATCCGGAGTTGATGGTTTCCGGTCAGGTGCAAACGCCGCGCCTTGATGTAGCAAACGAAGACCTCATCCGGTCCCACATCCACGCCGTCTGGCTGCGCGAAGCCGATCTCGATCTCGGTAATACACCCGGCGACCTCATCACACTCGGCGGTGAACCGCCCTCGCTGGAGTTACTCCCGGACGTGAAGGACAAAGTCCGCAGCCACGCTGCCGCCGCGCAGGCGCGTGTTCGCGCCAAGGAACTCCTTGATGCGCTCAGCCCGTATCTTGCCAGCGCCCCGTGGTATTCCGAAGGTTGGCTCGACGAAGTGTTGCGTGGCGTCCCGCACGCCTTTGAGGCTGCGCTCGAACGCTGGCGCTTTCTCTACCGCACGGCGCGCAATCAAGCTGACGAACAAAATCGCATCATTCTGGATCATTCCCGTCCGCAGGATCACGAAAACGCGAAGCGCCTCCGCCAGGAGGCGGAAGCCCAGCTCAAGCTCCTCACCGACAAACAGAGCGTCGTTCAGTCGGATTTCTACAGCTATCGCTACTTTGCCAGCGAAGGCTTCCTGCCCGGCTACAACTTCCCGCGCCTTCCACTGTCCGCCTTCATTCCCGGACGGCGCACCGCGCAGGAGGCCGAAGAGTTTATCTCCCGCCCGCGCTTCCTCGCCATTTCCGAGTTTGGTCCGGGCGCGCTGATCTACCACGAGGGCGCACGTTACCAGGTCACTCGCGTGATGATGCCGATTCAGGAAGGTGCCACCGGCGACCTGCCAACCTCGAAACTCATCGTGTGCAGCGCCTGTGGCTACCTCCACCCCGTGCTGACCGAGCCCGGTCCATCCAACTGTGAGCGGTGCAAGCAGGCGTTCGAGGCAAAGGACATTTGGAGCAACATGTTCCGGCAACAAAACGTTGTCACCCGGCGGCGCGAACGCATCAACTGCGACGAGGAAGAGCGCCTGCGTCTCGGTTACGAAGTCAAAACCGGCGTGCGCTTCGCCGAGCGCGATGGCCGCCCGCTTTTTCGCACGGCCCGCCTGCTCATCGGCGGCAAACAATTTGCCGAATTACAATATGGCGACGCCGCCGAATTGTGGCGCGTGAATCTTGGTTGGTCCCGCCGGGAGAACAAGGAAGACCGCGGGTTCTGGCTTGATGTCGAGCAGCGGCGCTGGACTAAACGCGCCATCGACCCGGACGACGAGGACGAAAACGGCGGCAAAGCGCCCGCCCGCGTCCAGAAAGTCATTCCCTATGTCAAAGACCGTCGCAACAGCTTGGTTGTTGCGCTGGCTGACGAGTGGGATTTGAACGTGATGGCTTCGCTGGAAGCTTCGCTCAAACGCGCCATTCAGATCGAATATCAGCTCGAAGATGCCGAACTCGCGACCGAGGCGCTTCCGACGCGGCAGAAACGCCGCCATCTACTCTTCTTTGAAGCGTCCGAAGGCGGCGCGGGTGTGTTGCGGCAGTTGGTGGAAGACCCCGGAGCCTGGGTGCGCGTAGCCCGCACTGCACTCGCGCTTTGTCACTTTGATCCCGACACCGGTGCCGACCTCGGCAAGGCGGAACACGCAGCGGAGAAATGTCAGGCTGCCTGTTACGACTGTCTGCTCAGTTACTTCAATCAGCCCGATCACGAGTCGTTGGACCGACACTGCGTTAAAGACCTGCTGCAACAAATCATGGCGGGCACGATGGAGCCGTCTCCGGTCGAAATTCCCCGCGCCGAGCATCTCGCGCAATTGAAGCGTCTCTGCGACTCCGGCCTCGAAAAGCAGTTCCTCGACTTTCTGGATCAGCACAACCTGCGGCTGCCCGAACGCGCCCAGCACTATTACGAGCAGTTCGGCACGCGCCCCGATTTCAGTTACACGGGCGAGAACCCGGCATTCATCTATGTGGATGGACCGCCGCACGACTTCCCGGAGCGCCAGACCCGTGACACCACACAGAACGCCACGCTCAAGGCAGAAGGCATCACCGTCATTCGATTCCATCACGCCACAGATTGGGCATCGGTTGTTGCCCAGTATCCGAGCGTCTTCGGGAAACCTGTTACCCAACACCGGCTGGATTTCGAAGCGGCGGTTTTCTTGCTCCGGTTCGACAAGCCCGGACACGCAGCATTTACCGATGCCGACAAAGCCACCTGCCGCGCAGAGGCAGAAGCGGCCTTGGGCAAGTTGTTGAAGGACCACTGCGCGATTTCCGATGCGGTCCTTTCCCTCCGTTTTGCCGGCGACGGCCATTCTTCATACTGGGTCGAGTTTACGGTCATCGCTGGTGTGATTGCGGCGACCCCCTATGTTCTCCATCTGCTCGGTAACTGTTTGAATGCGGCGGGAAACATTGCAGCCCATCTTTCCGTGGGGATGTCCTTGGCCGGCGGTTGGCTCAAAACCGCCGCGTGGCGACTCACGCCCCAGCCCCAACCAGCCAATGCCCCAGCTATGCCGAAGCCGGGTTGTTTCGGCAATCCAGATGTGCTCGACCGGCGCACCAAGCTTTGCCGGGATTGCTGGGTGCGTCCGGACTGCGAGAAAGCTATCGCGGCAGGAGGCAGCCAATGAGCTACGCTCCGGGCACTCTCGTCAAGGCGCGCGGGCGAGAATGGGTTGTCTTGCCGGAATCAGAGGACGATTTCCTCGTCGTTCGCCCGCTCGGCGGCACGATTCAAGAAACCGCCGGCATCCATTCCGTGCTGGAGTCCGTCACCCCGGCCACGTTTGCTCCACCGGCTCAAAACGATCTCGGTGATTTCGTCTCGTGCCGTCTGTTGCGTGATGCGGTGCGTTTCGGTTTCCGCTCCAGTGCCGGACCATTTCGATCTTTCGGTCGGCTCGCGGTGCAGCCACGACCGTATCAGCTCGTGCCGCTGCTCATGGCGCTCAAACTCGATCCCATCCGGCTGCTCATCGCGGACGATGTCGGCATCGGCAAGACCATCGAGGCGTGTCTGGTTGCGCGCGAAATGCTCGACCGTGGCGAGATCACCCGGCTCTGCGTGCTCTGTCCACCCCATCTTGCCGAACAGTGGCAAAAGGAACTCGCGACCAAATTCAACATCGCGGTTGAACTGGTGCTTTCAAGCACGGCACGCCGTCTCGAAAAAAATCTTCGTTCCGATCAATCCATCTTCGACGCGCATCCGTTCGTGGTCGTCTCGATGGACTTCATCAAGGCCGACCGACGACGCCATGATTTTCTCCGCACCTGCCCGGATTTCGTCATCGTGGATGAAGCCCACACGTGCGCGTCGTCGGCTGAGGGACGTGGCGCTGCTCATCAGCGGCACGAACTGCTGGCGAAGCTCGCTGAAAAACCGGAGCGCCATCTTGTGCTCGTCACCGCCACGCCGCACAGTGGCAACGAAGGCGCGTTTCGTTCCTTGCTCGCACTGCTCACGCCCGACTTCAACAATTTGCCGGATGACCTGAGCGGCCCGGACAAGGCGGTCCACCGCCGCCGGCTCGCCGCACATCTGGTCCAGCGCCGCCGGGCCGATCTGCGCCACTTTCTTCAACGCGACACGCCGTTTCCCGAGCGCAAGGACACCGAAGCGCACTACGAACTCAGCCCCGCTTACAAGGCGCTCTTCGAGAAGGTGCTCGACTACGCGCGCGAGACTGTCACCGACGCTTCCGGCGGCGCGCTTCATCAACGCGTTCGGTGGTGGTCTGCGTTATCACTCCTTCGCGCGATGGCCAGCAGCCCCGCTGCGGCTGCTGCAACACTGACGGAACGTTCCAACGTGCTTGAAGCGAGCGATGCAACGTCCGCCGACGAACTCGGACGCAAGTCTGTCCTCGATGTTACCGAAGACCTGGGCGACGAAGCCTCGGATGTAGTGCCGGGAGCTGACCCCGAAGCCGAGGGCGACAATCCCGTTCGCCGCCGTCTGCTCGCCTTCGCCAGAGACGCGAAAAAACTGTATGGCGATGAAGACCATAAACTCACCAAGCTGCTGCCCCGCCTTCAGTCACTCCTGAACGATGGCTTCAAGCCGATCATCTTCTGCCGCTTCATCCAGACGGCGGAATACGTCGCGGCGGAGTTGCGCGCCCGGCTGAAAAAGGTGGAGGTCACTTGCATCACCAGCCAGCTCCCGCCGGAGGAGCGCGCCGCCCGGATCGAGACTCTGGGCAGCGACGGCAGCAGCGCCCGCATTCTTGTCTGCACCGACTGCCTCAGTGAAGGCATCAACCTTCAGGAAAAGTTCGACGCCGTGGTTCACTACGATCTCTCGTGGAATCCGACCCGTCACGAGCAACGCGATGGCCGCGTGGACCGCTTCGGCCAGACCAACGAGAAAAAGGAAGTCCGCGTCCTGACCTACTACGGCACGGACAATCAGATTGACGGAATCGTCCTCGATGTCCTGCTGCGCAAACATCAGAAGATTCGCAATGCACTTGGTGTCTCCGTGCCGATGCCCGTGGACAGTGAGCAGGTTGTCAAAGCCGTGTTCGAGGGTCTGCTGCTGCGCGGCCAGACGGGCAAACAATCCGACGCCATTCTGCCGGGATTCGATGAATACTTCCGCCCGCAGAAACAGCAACTCCACGAGCAATGGCAAGCCGTAGCGGATCGCGAAGAGAGATCGCGCAAATCAATGTTTAGGCAGGAGACGATCAAGTTTGAAGAAGTCGGCGCGGAGTTGGCTGCCGCCGAGCACGCGATCGGTTCGCCGGCGGAAATCTCCAATTTCTTCCGCTCGACGCTCACACTCTCCGGCGCAGTGGTGAATGAGGAAGCCATCCTCAAGACCGACCTTGCGGGCCTCAAGCCCGCCGTCCGCGAAGCTCTCGGCGGGGTCACGCGTCTCGAAGTAGCGTTCGAGCCGGTCGCCGTCAAGCATGTGGCTGTGCTTCATCGCACGCATCCACTCGTCGAAGGACTTGCCACCTATGTGTTGAACTCGGCGCTCGATCCGCTGCTCGGCGGACTCGCGCGGCGCGCGGGCGTCATGCGTTCGAAAGCCGTGACCACGCGCACCGTGCTGATGCTCCTGAGGCTTCGCTTTCACATCGTCACCACGACCCGCGAAGGCGAGCGTCACTTGCTCGCTGAAGATGCTCTGCTCACGGCCTTCACCGACGATCCCGCCTCGCCGCAATGGTTGCCCGAAGCGGACGCGGAAAAGCTCATCGGCTTGAAGCCGGACGCCAACGTCCCGCCGGACATCGCCGTTCATCAGCTTGTTTCGGTTACGGACCATTTACCCGGCATGATTCCGAAGCTCGACGAGTTCGCCCGCCTCCGGGGACAGCAACTCCTCGAAGCCCACCGCCGCGTCCGCAGTGCCGCTGGCGCGAAGGGAAGCTACCGCATTGATCACAGCCCGCCGGACGTGCTCGGCATCTACATCTTCCTTCCGGTTGCCAAGCTATGAAGTCGCCATCCTCCTTCATCGCCATCACGTCCGAGGGTGGACTTCTTCCCGCAGATTTCCTGCACGAACTGCCCGACCCCAAGACCAGCATCGAAGGCGTCACACCGGTTGCGTATCATCTGGCGGAGGGTGAACGGCTCAACGAGCAGATCAACCGGAGTTGGAATCGTCTCAAAGGCTGCTGGGAAAATTTCAAAAAAGCCATCGCTCAAAAGCCAGCCGGTGAACCCACCACAACGGACACACGCGAGCGTTGGCTGTTTCCACTCTTTCAGGAACTCGGTTTCGGCCGCCTGACCGCCGCCAAGCCCATTGAAGTGGATGGCCGCAGCTACCCGGTTTCCCATGGCTGGAATCAAGTCCCCATCCATCTGGTTGGTTCTCATGCGGACCTCGACTGCCGCACGCCCGGCGCTATCGGCGCGGCGAAGGCCAGTCCGCACTCGCTCGTTCAATCGGCGCTCAACGCCAGCGAAGCTCACCTGTGGGGCATTGTATCCAATGGCCTCAACCTGCGTTTGCTCCGCGACAATGTAGCCCTCACCCGTCTGGCCTACGTCGAGTTCGACCTGCAAGCCATGTTCGACGGCGACCTCTATTCCGAGTTCTTCGTGCTGTGGCTCGTTTGCCACCAGTCGCGGTTCGAGGGCGAAAAGCCCGCGCAGTTCTGGCTCGAACGCTGGAAGAAAACCGCCGAGGACAAAACCCTTCGCGCGCTCGATGACCTTTATCCCGGAGTCAAAAAGGCCATCGCCGTGCTGGGGGCGGGGCTCGTCTCCAATCGCGGCAACGTAGTGCTGCTCGAAAAACTGCGCACCGGACGGCTGACCACGCAGGAGTTTTACAAACAGGTCTTGCGCGTCATCTACCGCATGCTCTTCCTGTTGGTCGCTGAAGACCGGGCGCTTCTCCATGTGGAAGACGACAGCGAGGCTGCGCTCAAGGCCCGCCGCCGCTACCGCGATTTCTACTCTCTCGCCCGCCTGCGTGCGCTCACTCTCTACCGCGCGGGCACGCCTCATCCTGATCTCTGGCAGGTCTTTCAACTCGTCACCGCCAAACTCGGCAGCGACACCGGCTGCCCGGAACTCGCGCTCCCGCCCTTGGGCAGCTTCCTGTGGACGGCGGGCCAGTCCACACCCGACCTGCTCGATAGCCTCATCTCCAATCGTCACTTCCTCGAAGCCGTTCACGCGCTGACTTTCGTTCAGGACGGCAACGTCCGCCGGGCGGTGGACTACAAGAATCTCGGCTCAGAAGAACTTGGCAGCGTCTATCAGGGATTGCTGGAAATGCACCCGCGCATCAACGCCGATGCCGGCAGCTTCGAACTCGACATTGCCGCCGGCAACGAGCGCAAAACCAGCGGCAGCTATTACACGCCCGATTCTCTCGTTCAATGCCTGCTCGACTCCGCGCTCGAACCCGTCATCGCCGAGCGGTTGGCCAAGGCGAAGACGCCGAAGGAAAAGGAAGCCGCGCTGTTGAGCCTCAAGGTCTGCGACAAGGCCGCTGGATCAGGCCACTTCATCATTCGCGCCGGACACCGGATCGCACGCCATCTCGCTCGCGTGCGGAGCGGCGAGGAAGAACCCAGCCCGGCGGTTTACCGCACCGCCCTGCGCGATGTCATCGGCCACTGTCTTTACGGTGTGGACATCAACCCCATGGCCGTCGAGTTGTGCAAAGTTACCCTCTGGCTTGAAGCCCTTGAACCCGGCAAACCGCTCTCCTTCCTCGATCACCACATCCGCTGCGGCAACAGCCTCCTTGGCACGACGCCGGAACTCATCTCCGCTGGCCTCCCCGACGACGCGTTCAAACCGATTGAAGGCGATAATCCTGATGCTTGTTCCAGTTTGAAGAAATTGAACAAGGCGCAACGCGAAGGGCTGCGTCATTTGTTCATTGCCGAGGACAATGCGATTCGTGAACGCATGCACCAGGCGGCGGCAGCGATTGACGAAATCAGCGATAGCCGACCCGAAGACATCCACCGCAAGGAAGCCACCTTCCGCAATGCCCAGCAGAACTACGATTTTCAGAAAGCTTGGGACTTGGCTAACCTCTGGTGCGCAGCTTTCGTCATCCAGAAACGATTCGCCGATGGGGTGAGTGTCCCTGCGAGCCTCGAACCATCAACAATCAACTCTGCACCCTCAACTGTTCAGACCGGCTTGTTTGGCGGCACGGAGGAATTGCCCAAGGCGAAAGCCAAGAAGACAAAAGCACCGAGTCACGCGGGTTCAGAAACTCCCATCGGCATCACGACGCAGCATCTCCGCGATTTTGTGGCGGGCGGAGAACTGCCCGACGGCCTGCTCGCGGAAGCCAAACGACTGGCTGACCAATACCAGTTCTTTCACTACCACCTTGCGTTTCCTGAAGTGTTCGCACGGGGCGGGTTCGATCTGAACCTCGGCAATCCACCTTGGGTTCGGCAGGAGATGCTCAAGCCGATAAAGCCGCTGCTTCCTAAGTTCAAGTCTTTCGCCAGCACAGCCGACTCCTCGGTATATTTTATGGAGCTGAACGTGCAGACCTGTCGGCCGCAGGGACGGGTGGCACTGCTCACGCCAAACAAATGGTTTCGCGCGAGCTACGCAGACAATTTGCGTCGGTTTCTCCGCGAGCGGTGTCGCATCGATTTACTCATCGACTTTGGCCATTCACGGAACTTGTTTCCTAACGTGGACACCTTCCCTGCCGCCGTGGTTTTCGAGCCCGTCGCGTTGCCAATGCAGGACTCGGACATTGCCCGATTCGTTCAAGCACATGACTCCGACCGCGAACGCTACGCGTTGCCAGAACTCATCCGCACACACGCGACACCTGTGCCTCACAGCAATCTGCGTCCGGAGAGGTGGCAACTTGAGCCTTCAGGCGCAAGCGGATTGCTTGACCGTCTCTTAGCAACTGGACGTCCGCTTGGAACTATCCTCACCTCGCCCATAATCCGGGGAATTCTCTCCGGTCTCAATGAGGCGTTTTATGTAACCACCAGTCTTCGCAACTCAATTGTCGCGTCGGACTCTGATTCAGAACCCCTCTTGAAAAAGTTTCTTCGGGGTCGTGACGTTAAGCGTTGGGTAACTTCATGGGACGACCAATGGCACATCGTAATTCCTTCCAGTCAGAACCGGACTTGGCCGTGGTCGAATGCGGCGGATGAGTCTGAGGCAGAGACCATTTTTGCCGCGACACATCCGTCCGTCCACGCACATCTGAAGCAATTTGAGCAGCCGTTGCGTGCCCGACAGGACAAAGGCAAGTATTGGTGGGAGCTGCGCGCTTGTGACTACTACGAAGACTTTGCGAAACCGAAGATCATCGTCCAGTGCATCGCCTATTACTCCCAGTTTGCCTTCGATGAACACGGTCACTACGCGAACAACAAGGCCATTGTCATCCCAACCGACGACCTTTACTTGCTGGCTGTCCTGAATTCCCGAATCACCTGGTGGATCGTCAACCGCACCTTCCAGCACATGAAGGACGAGGGCCTCAGTGTGGACGTGCAGTTCTTGAAACGCCTGCCCGTTCCAGAGGTCGGAGAATCACTCCATTCAGAAATCGCGGCACTTGCCGGTGAGATTGTCGCTGCGTCCAGATCACCGAATGGCTCGGAACAAATTCCATCGCTTGAAATGCGGCTGAACACTCTGGTCACGAGTGCGTTTGCTCTGACCACTCCGGAGCAAGACGTCCTGATTTCGAGCCTACCTCCGAGAGACCCTATCGCAGAACTTGAAAGTGCATTCCCGACTGCGGCTGCGGCTCAGAGCCAATCCGTATCCGATCAAGTGCCCAAGCAGACAATCATCCCCGCTCCAACTTGGATGGACCGGGCTTTGGAGTTGCCGTCAGGCCGCCGCGTCTCGCTCACGCCAGACCGTTACCGTGCAACGCTTGTGCCGCATCTGCTTTATCAGTCCGGCGGCAGTCTGCCATTCGATCGTTTTCGCAAAGCATATTGGCTGCTCACCGAACCAAAGACCCTGGAACGCTACGCGACCGGCGCAGTGGGCGGCGTGGCCCATGCCTGGGGCAAAACCTTCCGTGACAAGTTAGAGAAAGACCGTTTCATCGAGCACCTCAAAGGCGCGGTTGGAAGGCAACTGCATTTCATCACCAAGAACGGTGAACGCCATCTGGAGTTGCGCGACCCGAAAGTCGCAGACGATGAGCATATCATTTTCGACGCCCGCCTCTCGTTGCTCGTCGCGGACTTGTGGCCGGTGGCCGAACCGATTGCGCCGCTGACGCCTGCCGAGGAAATCGAAATCAAACAACTCGAAGCCGTCTTATGAGCAAACACGACCAGACCCATTTCCTCGACAAGTTGCGACGCACGGTCCAGCCGTCGCCGCAACGAACCGAGCCGCTGGTCTGGTTTCGGGAGGTGAGAATTGTGGAGGAGCTTTCGACCAAGAAAGAACCTCGCCGGCGCATCGTGCTGCATCGGGGTTTGAACATATTGTGGGCCGCGCCGGAAGATCCGGACACAGAACAAGGTCTTTACCGTGATGGACTGGCAGGACACGCGAGCGGCAAGACGCTTTTTTGCCGATTGCTTCGTCATTTACTCGGCGAACAGCCTTTCGGGACGAGAGCGCAACGGGACGGGATCGCCAGCAATTTTGCGAAGCTGTGGGTCGTGGCTTCGGTAAGAGTCAACGGCGTGAGTTGGGTGGTTGGCCGTCCGCTGGCTTCTGCCGGAACTGACTTCGCGGTGAAGGCGGAGGCAATTGACGAAGTCCTGGCCGGTGATCCGCCAACGGGTGGTTTCCGAGACTACATGGACGCAGTTGTTTCCATTGCACAGAGAGCCGACGAACTTCATCCCGGAGAAGGTTGGCGGCATCTGCTGCCGTGGCTTTCAAGAGATCAGGAGGCTCGGTTCGGCAATCTGGCACAATGGCGGGACTCTGCCGCCAGTGAAGGCGATAATCCTCAAACCAAAGCCGTGGAACGGCATCTTTTGATGCGAGCGATTCTCGGCCTGTTGGATTTGAAAGAGCCGCAATTGCGCCTCGCCATTGAACGGGCGCAGGGAAATCTGGAAGGCGGAATCGCGCGGCTGGGTCGGTTGGAGAGCGAGTTAAAAGGGAAAACCGAACTGGCAAATGAAGGTGCGCTGGAAGTCCTCGGCAAAGATGCGCCAAAGGAAGTGGAGGCGCTACAATCGCGGTTGGATTCCATGATCGAAGTCTTGCGGGAAGGACTTGAGGAGCTTGAGAAGCGCCCCGAAAAGCCAGCGGTCACTGCCGCCCGCGAAAAGTGGAATCTCGCACATGACAAACTCCGTGATGCACAGCAAGAACTGGCGCAACTCCCAGGGCAGATTTCAGAAAAGGAACGGCGGCGCGATACCGACCTGCACATCATCCGGGATTTGAAAACCGGAAATGTCGAAGACCCAGCGCGGGAAGCGAAAGGCTGGTGTCCTCACACCATCCAGACAGCCATCAAGCGCGAATGCGTGAATCAGCCTCACGTTTCCAAGGAGTCAGCCACGAATATCGCCGAGTTGGAAAAACAGGCAAAGGCCGCACAAGACGAGATCGCCGCATTGAAGAAGCGGCAGAGTGAATTACAGAAGCAGCTTCCCTCCCTGCAAACCGCGCAACTGAACGCAAAAACCGCCTATGATGCTGCGTTCAAGGAAGCGAGAAGGATGCGACGGCTCTTGCACGACGAACCGAGCGGTCGGAATCAGTGAAACGCCTATTTCAGCAATCCGCCCGCACGAGCAAGGAACTGGACGATCAAAAAAAGGCCAACGCGGATTACGCGAAAGAGATTGATAAGAACAAAAAGGACGCGGCGAATTTGCGGAGTGATTTTGACGACCGGCTGAAATTGTTCTCCAAAGATTTCGCCGACATCATTCAGGCGGTGATGGGGGCAATCGTTGAGGCGACCATCGCGATTACCGCCGACGGCTTCGTGCCTCACGTAACCCGCAAGGGTGAACTCTCCGGCGCTGCGCTCGATACGATCAAAACATTGGCCTTCGACCTGGCTGCGGTGGTTTCCAGCATCGAAGGTCGCGGCGATCATCCGCGATTTTTGATACACGACGGCCCGCGCGAAGGTGACATGGCGCGTGTCATCTACGGACGATTCTTTCGGTATGCCGTCGAGTTGGAGGCGGCCTTCAAATCGCCGGACTATGCGAGTTTCCAATACCTCATCACAACCACCACGCCACCACCGAAGGACATGCTTCAGGGCAGCCGGTGGATGCTTGATCCAGTGCTGGATTCCCGACACAAGGATAAACGGCTGCTCAAGGAGGATTTTTGATTATGTCTTTCTACCGTTTCATCGCTGAAGAGGAGCTTGCCGCCATCCGACGCAATGGGGCTTTGTTGCCGCAGGGGCACTATCCTCCCTACAAACCGAATGAGATCATTTGCGTTTTTGAGTCAGACGACTTGGCCGCTCTTTTCAGGAAGTATGGCACGGCACTAGCCGAGCAGCGGGAAATGGGAATTGGGAAGAGGCTCGTTGCTATCGAAGTCGTTGCCTTTTCAGGGCGGATGGAACTCGACAAGTCCCACAGCGGTGGTTGGCCCGAATCAAGGGCGATCTTCGATCCAATCCCACTGGAACAGATCAGAATTGTTGCTCAGGCGGTCGTTGAGGACGTTCGCGGTGGGCAAGTAATCCTCGGCCGGCTTCAGTTTGACCCTCAACACCTGCCTCGCCTATCGACCCACAATTGAGACTATGAAATCCAAGACATTTGAAGACCCGAAGGTCACTGGAGGCAAACCGTGAAATTGACACAACTACGCATCCAAAACTTCCGCTCCTGTCGGAACGTTTCGTTGGAGATCGGAGACATGCATGCCTTGGTCGGAGGGAACAATGCCGGCAAGTCGTCAGTTCTGCGTGCGTTGGATTTCCTATTTAACCCGAGCACGAAGTCGCTTAACGAAGAAACGTTTTGGAACAAAGACGTCTCGCTTGAGATTCGCGTCGAGGCCCTGTTCACAGGTTTAAGTGATAAAGAAAAGGAAGCTCTAGCTGGTTGTTTGAAAGCCGATGGAACGTTTCACATGGCACGATCGGCAAAGATGGTGGCTAAGGGCGAGAATGCAGCTGCCGACGAGGGCGAGGAGAAAATTGCGATTGGTCAGCACTATAAACAACCGATACCGGCGCCGGAATGGCTTCAGGATTCCAAGATCAACGGGAAGAACATCACAGAGTGGTGGAAGGAGAAGGGGCAACTCGTTATTGATGGTGTGTCGTTTGCCAATTCTTGGCCAGCAGAGTCCAAGAAGCCCGGCGTTGAGGATTGGAAAGAGAAAGCCAAGCAGTTCGTAGTGGCGAACGCCGCCAAGATTCCAATGGAGGATGCTTGGATAGACAATCCGAAAGGTTATGCAAACGTCCTGAAAGCTACGCTGCCATTTTTCATTCTGGTTCCCGCCGTGCGAGATGTAGCCGAAGAGTCCAAAGGCACGAAATCCAGTCCGTTCGGAAAGCTTCTATTTGCGATCCTCGACACGGTCGCCGACGCGAAGAAAAAGAAGATCGAACTGATTCTCTCAGAACTCTCCAAACAGATGAACCGTCAGGGTGGTGCCAAGCGTGTGCCGCTGATTGCGGACACCGAGACTCAGTTGAACAAATTGCTAGGAGATTTTTTCGCTGGCTGTGATTTGGAAATTGAATTCCAAACGCCGACTTTGGAGGTGCTTCTGAGCGCGCCGAAGCTCTTTATTGACGACGGTTTCAGAAACTCTGTCGAGAACAAGGGACACGGGCTGCAACGGGCGGTCATTTTCACGATTCTCAGGCGCTATGCGGAGTTTATGACGTCCACGCCTGAAGGCAAAAAGCGAAGTCTCATTCTCGGGGTCGAAGAACCGGAGCTTTACATGCATCCCCAGGCGCAGCGGACGATTCGGCGCGTCTTCCGCAAAATTGTCGAAGGGAATGACCAGATCGTCTTCTCCACGCATTCATCGTTGCTGGTGGATGTGGCATATTTCGATGAAATTATCCGCTTGGAAAGCCGAGTTGAAATGGCTGGGGCAAAGAAGGTCACGCAAAGCGAGGCTTGGCAGTTGCCGATGGCCAAAATGATCGGAGACATTGAAGCGCGAATTCCGAAGCTCAAAGGCAAGGTGACGCCAGAATCCATGCGGGACCTCTATTCCCATGCCTACAACCCACGGCGCAACGAAGGGTTTTTTGCATCAAAGATTATTTTAGTCGAAGGACTCACCGAGGAATACAGCCTCCCTATTTACGCTGATGTAATCGCAGATTGCGCATTTGACCCGCAGAATATCAGTGTCGTTGAGTGTGGTGGTAAAGGGGCAATGGATCGTCTCTACCGAGTTTTTAACGAGCTACACATTCCCTGCTATTTGCTTCTCGATTATGATACCGGCAACGCCGATAAAGACATCATTGCGAAGTCGAAGGAGTTGCTGGTATTTGGCGGCGAATCGCCAGACGAACCAAAAGGATTACTGGTCGCAGATCGCGTGGCATGCTTCAGACAGACTTGGGAAAAGGATCTGCGGAATGAGACCCCTGATGTCGAGGCGCTTACGGCAGCAGCCAGAAAAGACCTTGGTCTAAACAGCGACAGTGGAAAACCCCTCATTGCTCGGCATATCGCTCGGAAACTCACGTCCCAGAAAGTGCCGATTGTTCCACCGAGTGTGGAAAAAATCATCAAGCAGGCAGTGGCAGTGAAGTGGGAGAAATCTTGCCTTCAAATCTCATGAAACTGTTCCACGCAGCTGATATTCATTTGGGGCGACGCCGGCTTGACGGCCGGCTGCCGGACAATGACATCGTGGCGGCCTTTCGGTTTATTGCCGAGGAAGCCATCCGCGAGAAGGCGAATGTGTTCCTTCTCGCTGGGGATTTGTTTGATCGCCCACAAGTGGAGCCTCCCCACTTGCGCCAAGCTCAGGACGTTCTTCGACGGCTCAAGAGCGCGGGCATCCCGGTGATCGCCATCGAGGGGAATCACGATAAGCAATTCGTGAATACCGACGCTCCCACCTGGGTGAGATTTTTAGCGGACGACGACCTCGTGATGCTGCTTCGCCCCGAGTTTCATGCCGAGGGTGTTCGGCTGGACGAATGGAATACGGAGTCACGCACCGGCGCGTGGGTGGAAATCAATGGCGTGCGCTTCGTGGGCGCCGGGTATCTTGGCGCAGCAACCCCGAACAAGGTCCGGCAGATCATTGATCAAATGCCGACTGGAAAAACCCAAGTGCTGCTCCTGCATGCGGGGCCAGAATATTTTGTGGGCGAAGGTGGTGGATTCAGCAAGGAAGACCTCCAGTTACTTAAAGAAAAGGTCTGCTACCTCGCGTTGGGCCACATCCACAAACCCATGCTTTATGGCGGTTGGGCCTGCAATCCTGGTTCTCCCGAGAATTGCGATCTGAGGGAGGCGGGTTATTCCCACGGGAAGGATGGCAAACCGGTCGGGCGCGGCTATGCCGTGCTGGAAATTGATCCCAGCCGCCCTGATCAGCCGCTTGCACTGGAAATCCGATCGAATCCCCGGCGGCCATGTTTGCGAGTGGAACTGGATTGCACCGCTTTCGGCAGCAAGACGAAGAATGGTGCCGATGCTTTCATGGCGGCGGCGGTCAAGGCCATCAAGCAAGTGAACCCTGACAAAACCGCCGTGATCGAACTCATGCTCACGGGAAGTTTGAACCTCAACCGCATCGCTCTGGATCTGAACAAGGCGGCGCTGGAAATCGCTGAGCAAGCCGGCGTTTTCGGGGTGGCGATTGACACGACGCGCCTGAATATCGGGAATGGCTTCGCTGCTGCGGGTGCGGCTGGCGCGGATTTACTACCACGCGATGAACTTGAGCGACAGGCGATTTTGCAACTGGTGGATGAACAGCCGCTTTGGGGATTGACGGAAGAACGTCAGGCATTCGCAGATTTGTTTTATGAATTGAAGGAACTCGTGCGCGGCGGGCAAACGGGCGAAACGATAGCCAGCCAGATTGGCCTTTCCCCGCTCATCGAAAAGGTTCGTGCGGCCAGCGCCACTCCCCCGCCGGCCTTGGCGCCGCAAGATTCCGCAGAATCGGTTGCGCCCACAGAGGAAGTCCAATGATTATCCACTCCATTCGCCTAAAAAACATCAAGTCCTATGGCGAAGGCCCGAGCGGAACCGGGGTCACGATAGGCTTCGAGAACGGCGTCAACCGCGTGGCTGGCCGCAATGGGCACGGCAAGACAACTTTGATTGAGAGCATTGGCTATGCGCTGTTCCTGACCGAACCACAGTTCGAGGAGAATTTCCAAACCGAAACATATTTTCTCAGCTACGGAGCCAAGGAAGGAGAGATCGATGTGACGTTCAGTTGCGAGGGCGACTCATATCGCATCGAACGTGCCGTCGGAAAGCAGACAAAGCGACGCTCCAAAGTGATTCAGTTAAGCGATCAAAGCATTTGTGCCGAGGGCGACCAAGAAGTGTCTGCATTTCTGTGCCGACTATTGAAGTTTCCGGACCCAGGCCATCTATCCGAGATTTTCTGCAAATTGGTGGGGGTGAAACAAGGCCGATTGGCATGGCCTTTTGATTCCAAGCCCGCCGAAGCGAAGCGTTACTTCGAGCCCCTGCTGGAGGTGGACGTTTTTCGCGACTGTTTCGACCGTCTAAAGGGTGCCGTGGATACCTTTCAGGCACAGCGAGCGGAGCATTTGAGAAACCTGGCTGCCATAAATGAGCGCATCAAAGAACGGGCGGACAGTCCCGAGATGCTCGCGAGTGCGCAGCAGAAAGTGACTACTACTGCAACTGCTCTTGCAGAGGCGACCAAGGTTCGCGATGCAGCGTTTGCCTTGAAAGAGCAGTTGGAGACCTGTGGCAAAGCGGTCGAGTCCGCTCGCAACACACTGAATTCAACAACTCAGAAAGCAAGCCACGCGAAGACCATTCGCGAGACCGGCGAGAAGCAGCTCGATGAATCCAAGGCTGCCGTCAAGGTCTTGGCTGAGAATGACGCGGCCCACAAAGCACATGTCGAAGCCGTTCAGTCCCTTGCTCACTTGGAGCTTTCTCGCGAGAAACGAGATGCCTTGAAGCAAAACCGTGAAAGTGCGGAAAAGGAGCACGTCGCCCATCAAAGCAAGTCAGTAGCCGCACGCGAGCAGGCCAAAGAGTTCACCCTGCAAGTCGGGGTGAAGCAAAAAGAAGCTGATAGTCTGATGGGCAACATCGCTCCGCTGAAGAAGAAACTGGAGGAATCAGCGAACGCTTTCAAACAAGCCGCAAAAATGGCAGAGGAAGCAGAGGAGCATCGCGATACAATTAGCGGATGGATTGACGGGCTCGATAGTTTGTTCAAGTCACAGAATCGGGGCGCGGTCGCCATAGCGCGCCTAGCCAAGGCGATTTCCGGATGGGACGACACCAAGGTGAAGGCGGCCGAGAAAGCTGAATCGTCAGCCGCCAAAACGTTAAAGGACGCCGAAGCAAAACTAACCAAGGCCGAACAACGGCATTCGACACTCAAAGATCAACTCGACGAAATTGGGGGCGGCATTTGTCCGTTCCTAAAGGAAAAGTGCCGACAGTTTGATCCGACTAAAGTGCGGGCGGATTTGGAACAGCAGAAAAAGTCCATCACGGTTTTGGAAAAGGAAGCGGAGCAGAGCGGAAAGGCACATCAAAAAGCCGAACAGGCGCTCGGAGAACTCAGGATTGCACACGGGAAAATTGCCGGAATGGAAACCGAATTAGCTGAAGCCATTGAAAGCTACCGTGACGGGTTACAAGGTGTGACCTCTGACGAGTCCATGGCGGCTTATGAATGGCTGTCGGCATGGGCGCCAGAGGTGACCGCCATGCCCACAGCATCGAAACTCTCCGCCAAGAAAATTGATTCGGCCAAGGTTGTTGCTCTCCAAGAGCAAATGGCAACCTTTATTACCGAGGCAAAAGAATGGTGGGAGAAAACCAGCGGCGCGATCAAGACACGGATCAAGGAGTTCAATGACCAGGCGAAGACGCGCAACGCAGAAGAATCCACTCTGGGTCAAAGTTCTGAACAATTGATTCGGCTCAATAAGGAGATTCAGGGTTTGTCGCAAAAAGCTGCCACAAAGGAGACCGACGCCAAGCAACATGATAACGAGGTGAGGAGTTTAGCCACACAGATTGGGAAGCTGGAGAATGACCTGAAACCCTTCGTCAATTTAGATGTTGATCTCAAACGTGAGCAATCGAAACGGGATGCCAACCGCGTTGGTCATGAGCGCTATCTCGGCGCCAAGAAAATTGCCGATGAGTTGCCGGCCCGTCAAACCCGGCTGAATCAATTACTGGGCGAAGAGTCCACTGCCCATCAAGCGCTTCTGGCGGCAACGGCGGCAGTGCAGAAGGCCGAGCAGGATTTTGATCCAGAGAAACTGAAAGCCGCGCGGGCAGATCATCAAATCAAGCACGACCGTGCAACCACTTTGCAGGTGAGCCTGGCGACTGAGAAAGAAAAGCTCACGAAAGAAGAAAAGCGTTTCAAGGAATGGGAGGAAGCCTGCAAAGAGCGCGAGCGGGTTTCCACAGAAATCGGTCGCTGTGAGGCGGCAATAGCCATCACTGAAATGGCCCGCAAAACATTGCGCGACACCGCACCGGCTGTTGCCCAGCACTTATGCAATCGGATCGCCACCAGGGCGCAAGGCGTCTTCAATCAAATCAATTCTGACCCCATCGAACTCGGTTGGGATGCGGAACGTTACAGCCTTCGGGTCACCCCCGGCGACCGCCGCTTCGCCATGTTGTCAGGTGGCGAGCAAACCAAGCTCGCCCTCGCGATGACGCTGGCCATGATTGAGGAATTCAGCGGCCTCCGATTTTGTATTTTTGACGAACCCACCTATGGCGTGGACGCGGACAGCCGTCACAAACTCGCCGATGCAATCCTCCAGGCCCAAGAGGCCGCGGGACTCAATCAACTCCTACTGGTTTCCCACGACGACGCCTTCGAGGGCAAGATTGAGCACGCCATTCTTTTGGAAAAATCAGCGGGTTCGGGGACGGGCGTCGTTTTGGTTCAATAGCATTATCATCTAGGTAACCAAAATTCAAATGATCGCGGATAATGACATACTGACATTGCTTCACGCCCAACCAGGGCTCAAGGGGCGTGAGGTTGCCAGCCGCCTGAATGCCGACAAGACCGAGGTCAATTCAACGCTTTGGAAACTTAAGAACCGGGGGCTGACCCGACAGGACAACGCTTACCGCTGGTTTCTGGTCGAAAAAGCGGCTGCGGGAAATCAACAAACCAAAGCGGCCTCGCAACAGGTCACTCCTCTGGGGCGGTTGTGTCGGTATTACCTGGAGTGCCTGAGCCTTGATGATCAAGGGGGCGTCAGCCTTTTCGCGCAGTCCAATTTCGGGTTGGACTACGTCGAGATTCCCGAACTTCCCGGCATCACTTCCGAGCGCGGACTGACCAGCTTTGATGGCGTGGATCGGCTCTTTCAGCGATTGCGCAACGGTGCGGAACGGAAAGTCCCATATCTTGGTTATCCCGTCAGACTGCGAAAGCTCCGTTCAGCGAAAGGTTGGGAGGGTTTTCTGGTCGAGCCGGTATTCCTTTTCAGCTTCAACGACGATGCTTTGCGCCCAGGACAGATCCCGGAAGCCTCGGATGACACCCCAAGCATCAACCATGCGGTGATCAAGAGTTTTGCCATCGGCAATGATTCGCAGGTGATGGAAGAGGCGGCGCGACTGGCCGAGGAATTGGGGCTCGGCGAACCTGAGATTCCCGATTTTGATGAAGTCGTCCAGCGGTTGGTGCAAATCCGGGGAGAGTGGGACTGGCGCGAGACCATTGATCCGAATCAGATTTCAAACGGCGAGTCATTGTCCCAGATCGCCACCGAGGGAATTTACAACCGCTGCATCGTCTTTGGCTGCGAACGCTCGCCGTTCACCAAAGGGCTCGAACAGGAATTGGCGAAGTTGCAGGAAATGCCGGCGGATCGCTATCGCTCAACCGCTCTCGACATGTGGCTGGAGCGAAAGCAGTCTCCAGACGCCGTGCCGGTCGCCGCCAACCATGCGTTGCTGGAGCCACTGCCTTTGAACACGGAGCAACGTGATGCGATTGAGCACGCCTTGACGCGCCCGTTGACCGTTATCACCGGACCGCCCGGCACAGGCAAATCACAAGTGGTGTCCTCACTGCTGATCAACGCGGCCAAGCTCGGCAAGCGAGTGTTGTTTGCCAGCAAGAACAATAAGGCCGTGGATGTGGTCGAGGCGCGGGTCAACAACCTCGGGCCGCGTCCGATATTGCTGCGCCTCGGACGTGGCGAATATCAATCCAAGCTGACTGATTATCTGACCGCACTGTTGGCCAGCCGGGCAACCGAAGAAGACCGCTTCAATCACGACGAAGCCGAGAAGGCATTCCAAGCGACCGTCCAGCAGATTCAACGCTTGCAAGAATCGGCCGAACGCGTTGTCAAATTGCGGAATGAAGTGGACATGCTGGAGCAGCGAATCGAGCCTCTGAGAGCTGAGTTGGGAGACGAGCTGCTCCTGGCGGGTCGCACGATGGATTTGCAGCCGACAAGAGGTCATGCCGCACGTCTGCGTGCGGCAGTCAACCATGCGACCCGTAGTCGGCAGGATTTTTTCACCCGACTGCTGTGGTTTCTGCATCGAGCCGAATGCCTTCAGAGCGTGACGACCACGGCAGATGGGATGCGCGATGCCATCGGGCCTTTTGGCCTGACGCCGCCCGCCAATCCATCCACCGACGCTCATTTGGGGACTTGGGAACAATTTCTGGAAAAATTGGACGCGCGAATTGAAGCCGTTGCCCAAGTCGCGGACTACTTTCAGAAGCTGGCTGCATTGTCGGGCGGCAAGGGAATCGAGAGCATTTGGAAATCCATCGCCGATGAGCGGGAAAAACTCGCGAAGGAATCCCTGACTCTTTGGGAATACTGGCTGCGTTTGGCCCCAGGAAGGTTATCTGCCGAGGACCGCCGCCTGCTGGGAGAATTCGCGGCAGTGCTCCGGCTGCTGGTGCAAAGCGATCAGGACAAACGAATGGCCGGCCGCCAGGTGCTTTCCCAGTATTTCAAACTCTTTCCCTCGCTGGTCAGCATGTTGTCCTGTTGGGCCGTGACCTCGCTCTCGACCCGGGGACGAGTTCCACTTGAGCCCGGCTTCTTTGACTTGGTGGTCATTGACGAGGCGAGCCAGTGTGACATTGCTTCCGCCATCCCGCTGCTATTCCGCGCCAAAGCCGCAGTCATTATCGGTGACCCCAAACAATTGCGGCACATCAGCGCAATTCAGCCGCGCCGAGACCGGGAGTTGTTGCACAAGCACGCTTTGGCCGACGGATTCGCCAATTGGGCCTATTCAGAGAACTCCGTGTTCGACTTGGCCAGTCCGCTGGCCGGCCAGGACGACATCATCATGCTGCGCGACCATCACCGGTCACACGCAGACATCATCGAATTCTCGAATCAGCATTTTTATGAGGGCCGCCTGCGCATCGCGACCAAATATGATCGCCTTCGCCGTCCGGCGCTTGATGAACCCACCGTGCGCTGGGTGGATGTGCAGGGGGCGGTGACTCGTCCGGGTTCAGGCGCATTGAACGAGACCGAAGCCCGCGCCGTGGTCAAGGAGATCGAGCGACTGGGAATTCAGCAAGGTTACCAGGGAACGGTGGGTGTGGTGACCCCATTCCGGGCGCAGGCAAATCGGATACGCGATTTAGTCAACGCCCATCCCCAAGCTGCGCTCCTGCTTGGCCGGCTCGATCTGCTCATCGACACCGTCCACAAGTTCCAAGGAGACGAACGCGATGTAATGATTTTCTCGCCGGTCGTGTCGAAGGATATTTCCGAAGGCGCTTTAGGATTTCTGAAGAAGACCGGAAATCTGTTCAATGTGGCAATCACTCGCGCCCGGGCCGCATTGGTTGTTGTGGGTGATACAGCAGCCGCGAAGGCATCGGGCGTTAGCTATCTGGCGGGCTTCGCAGAATATGTGGATGGACTTGGGGCGGGCCGCCAAGCCGAGCAACGCGCAAACGCGTCATCTGGACCGGAGTTCCCAGCAGTCGCAAAGCCGGAATTGGTGTCCGATTGGGAGCGCGTGTTCTACCAGCAACTCTGGAACGCCGGCCTGCGTCCAATTCCTCAGTATGCGGAGGAGAAATTCCTCTTGGATTTTGCGCTGTTCATTGATGGCCGGAAATTGAACATCGAAGTCGATGGGGAGCGTTATCACCGAGATTGGAATGGGGAACTACTCCGTCGTGATCAACTGCGCAACATGCGAATGATGGAGCTTGGCTGGGATGTGATGCGATTTTGGGTTTACCAACTACGCGATGACATGCCCGCCTGCATCGAGCGGGTGAAACAATGGATTAACCACTAACAATATAGCCGAGGCCGTTCTTTCGCCCTTATGCGTCGCTCGCGAGAATCATTCGGAGAACTCCTGCTCAAACTGCCATGGTGGGTCAGCGTCATTTTGGGCTTGGTCGCGTTCTCAACCATGCGTTGGGGACTTCCCGCCTGGGCGGGTCAGGACAACACCAGGCAGTTGCTTGCCAAGGGCATAATGCCGCTCGCCCCACTGGCTTTGGTCCTTTTCGGGATCTTCGCTGTCGGCTCGCTCTGGTTCGCCCGCTCGCGCCGCAACTTGGTGGACAGTCAGACCAGTTTGGAATCGCTTCGCCAAACGACATGGAAGCAGTTCGAGTTTATGGTCGCCGAAGCCTACCGACGACAGGGCTATGCGGTGGAATACTCATTAGGCCGGGGCGCTGACGGTGGTGTGG
>CALMTT010000619.1 GCA_937872615.1 uncultured Verrucomicrobiaceae bacterium
ACGGTGGGCGGTGCCACCCTGGTCGGCCTGCTCCCGATGGCCATGAAACTGGGCACCGGCAGTGAAGCTTATGCACCGTTGGCCCTCGCCATTGTCGGCGGATTGATGACCTCGGTGGTGTTGACAGTTTTTGTCGTCCCGGCGGCATATCTGCTGGCTTACGGGAAAAGCAGTACGGCTCCGCCGCCAACTGGAACATCGTGGTCGGCGTCACCAGCTGGGGATACGTCAGCACCTTGCCCAAGGAGCAGGGCGCGAGTCCCTTCCTGAGCACGAACATCGTGCCCCTGGTGACCGAGTGGCAGGTGCTCTACTACCGCAAGGACCTGCTCGAGGCCGCCGGCGAGCAGCCGCCCAAGAGCTGGGCCGAGCTGTCCGCGACCGCGCAGGAGCTGCAGGACAAGGCCCGCGCCGAAGGCAATGACCGGATGTGGGGCTACGTCTTCCAGGGCAAGGCCTATGAGGGCCTGACCTGCAACGGCCTGGAATGGGTCGACAGCTTCGGCGGCGGCACCATCGTCGACGCGGACGGTGCCATCACGGTCGACAACGAGAAGGCGGCCGCAGCGCTCACCTGGGTCGCCTCGACGGTCGGCACGATCGTGGACTCGCCCTTCGCGTTCGTGGTGATCTTGCCAAAGCCTTGGAAGGCGTCGTCGCACTTCTTGCCGCGTTGTTCGCCGCGGCTGTGGATGTAGCAGCCGTTCACATCGGCCTGCCATAGCTCGATGACATGGTCTTGGAGCGGTTTCCCATCCGCGTCGAGGAGTCGTCCGCCGAACTCAGTGATGATGCCACCCGCAGGTGTGCCGCTGGAAATGCGGGTGAGGTCGTTGTCTTGATCGAGCGGCAGATGATCGGGGTAATACGGCCCCTCGGTGCATCGTGGCGTGAGCACGAGCGCCTCGGCATACACGTCGTTCGTGAGGATGCCGCCGGTGGCAATCAGCAGGCTTTTCAAAAGACGACGGCGGTCGAGGCGGATGTGGAAAGGTGAAGGTGTGCTCATGGCGAGGTCTGCAACGCGCGAGATGCGTGGAGGTTGTGTTAAGCAATGTTAAGACCGCGCTGCGATTGATTGACCCGCCCCTGCAGCACGCGTTTCATGCGACGTGAGCCGTGCCGCTGCCAAAAACGTGTCCGAATGGACTTTCATCGCCGTCCTGGCGGTGCTGTGCGGCATTCTCACCGTCATGCAGTATCGCTGGACCGGCGATCTCGCGCGGGCGGAGGCCGAAAGGCTTGGCGCCGACTTCGGCGACCGCGTGCAGGCAATCGCCGACGAGTTCGATGCGCAGCTCGACGATGCTTGCGCCACGCTTGTGCCCTCGAGCCGCGATTTGAGCGACCTCGGTGTCGAGAAAGCTCATCTCGCCTGCTGGAAGCAATGGAATGACACCAAGCCGCTGCCGATGTTTTCTCGTGTGGCCGTGGTTTTGGTCCAAAAAGGTCGCCTCGACTACCACGAGCAAAATCTCACCGATGGCACGCTGAAAATCGTCGCATGGCCCGCGGACTGGAAGCCACTTCGCACCATTCTTGAAGGCAAGATCTTCGGACCCAAAGAGCCTTTCGTGGACCCATGGGGCCTCGTTTTCGAGGTGCCGGTGTTTTCGAAGGGGCGGGAGACCGAGTGGGTGATCTTCGAACTCGACGAGAACTACCTGCAAAACTCGTTCTGGCCCGCGATGGAGCAAAAACACCTCTCGCTCAAACAGCAGCCGATGGGTGCCATTCGCGTCAAAGCGGCTCGTGAGCCATCCAAAGTGCTCCACACCTCTCCCGGTGGCTTTCCAAGTGGGAAAAGCATCACGCTCGAGTTCAACTCGCTCGGCCGCTCGGAACGAGGCGAGGTGAATTTTGGCCCGCGAGTGGCGATGTGGAGTCTCGAGGCCGTGCGCACGCCCGCGGCGCTCGAAAACATCGTCAACGCCTCGCGTCAACGGAACCTCGGCATCGCCGTGGTGATCAATGTGCTCATACTGGCCGCTGGTGTGCTGCTTGTTTATCACACGCGGAAGTCACGCCAGCTCGCGCAGCAGCAGATGCAGTTCGTGGCGACGGTCTCGCACGAGTTGCGCACGCCGCTCACCGTCATCAAAGGCGCGGCGCACAACCTGCAACGCGGTGTCGTCAGCGATCCCGACCGTGTCAGCCGCTACCTCGGTGTCATCACGCAAAACACCGATCACCTCGCCGACATGGTCGAGCAGGTGCTCGCGCAGGCCGGTGCGCATCGCGCCGGAGCCCTCAAGCACGCGACAGTGAATCTCGGCGAGGTTTTGCAGGCCGCGCAGCAAGCCTGCGAAGCCGAAACGCAGGCCGCGGGCTGCGTCGTCGAATCCAACATCGCCACCAACTTGCCCAGCATCACCGGCGATGCCGCCGCGCTGCGTCGTGTGTTTCAAAACCTCATCAGCAATGCCGCCAAGCATGCCGCCGCTGGCAAATGGATCGGCATCGAAGCAGTCCAACACAACGACTCCATCGAGATCCGCATCCGCGACAAAGGCCCCGGCATCCCCGCCGCCGAGCAGCGCCGCATCTTCGAGCCCTTCGTGCGCGGCAAGGCCGCCGAGGAGGCCCAAACACGCGGCAGCGGCCTCGGCCTCAGCCTCGTCAAAGACCTCGTCGAGGCCCATGGCGGCAGCGTCACGCTGCACAGCGAGCCGCCGGACGGCTGCACCTTCACCGTGAATCTTCCCACTGCATGAGCGCGAGACTTTTGATCGTCGAAGACGACGCCGGCCTGGCGATGGTGGTCGAGGACCTGCTGCGAGCCGAGGGCCACGACGTGACCGTGGCCGCCGATGGCAAAAAAGGCCTCGCACTCGCCACCAGCGAGACTTTTGACCTGCTCATCCTCGACTGGATGCTCCCCGGCCTCAGCGGCCCGGACATCTGCCACCGCGCCCGCGAGCAGGGCTTCGACGGCGGCGTGCTCATGCTCACCGCCCGCGGCCAGGTGCAGGATCGCGTGCAGGGTCTCAATCGCGGTGCCGATGACT
>CALMTT010000620.1 GCA_937872615.1 uncultured Verrucomicrobiaceae bacterium
TTTGGCATCGACGCGAAGGCCATCGGTGTCACCGGCCTTTCCGCGGGTGGTCATCTCGCCGCGCTGCTCACCACCAGCGGCGGCGTGAAGGACCTCGAAGGCGAGGGCGGCCACGCGGACGCGTCCAGCACCGTGCAGGCCGGTATCGCCATGGGCGCGCAGAGCGATCTCGAAAGCCCCCGCATCGGCGAGCTCAGCGGAAAGCCCGATGATCCTTTCTACCGCACCTTCCTCGGCGATTCGCAGGCCGCGATCCCGCAAACCTACGCCCTCGCCTCGCCACGTCATCATCTCGACAAAACCGACCCGCCCCTGCTCTTCATGACCGGCGAACTCGACGACGCCAGCACGCACGCCGACGAGACACGCCCCGATCTGGAAAAACTCGGCATCCCCACCGGCCTCGTGCTCATCCCGCAGGCCCCGCACGCGTTCCTAGGCCAGCAAAAAGCCTTCGACACCTGTGTCAGCACGAGCGTGGAGTTCTTCACGAAGCATCTGAAAAACTACGCGCCATGAAACCCTCCATCCACTTCACCACCCACGCCTCCCCGCTTGGCGATCTGACGCTCGCTGCCACCGAAGAAGGCCTGTGCGGTCTTTACTTCAAAGGCCACAAGCCCGCGCCGAAGCGCGAGGGCTGGAAACGCGGCGACAGCCCGCACCTCGATGCCGCGCGGGCCTGGCTGGATGCCTGCTTCGCCGGTGAAAAGCCGCGCAAGCTGCCTCCGCTCACGTTTGTCAGCGGCACGCCGTTTCAACGCCGCGTATGGGACGCGTTGCGTGGCATTCCACGAGGCAAAACCACGACGTATGCCGAACTCGCCACCGCCATCGGCTCGCCGAAGGCTGTGCGCGCCGTTGGTGCCGCCGTGGGTCGCAATCCGCTCTCCATCCTCATTCCCTGCCACCGCGTCATCGGCCGCGATGGAACACTCACCGGCTATGCGGGCGGCCTCACGCGGAAGAAGCAGCTTCTCGCGCTCGAAGGCCTGAACATCGACTGAGCTGCTCATGGCCAAGTCACAAGCATTCGCACGCATCCGCGCTGAAGTGCTGCGCCTCGTCGCCTTGATCCCCGAGGGCAAATTCACGACTTACGGAAGCATCGCCGTGCACATGAATGTCGTCGCGCGACATGTCGCCACGGTGCTCAGTCGCCTCACAGATGAAGAATCGAAGGCCCTGCCCTGGCATCGCGTCGTCAGCGCCGATGCACGCATCAGCCCGAATATGGACGCGAAGCTCGCCGCGAAACAAAAGCGCCTTCTCAAAGCCGAAGGCCTTAAAATCGACCGCGAAGGCTTCATCCAAGATGCCGACACACACTTCCACGTCGTCGGAGTGCGGCGAAACATCCGCTGGAGCGAGGTGGAGTAAGCGCGAAATGTCCGCGCTGGGGCTTCGTTTCCACGCCATGACCCTGCGCGTCCTTTTTCCGCTTTTAATCACCTCCGCTCTGCATGCGGAGGATGCTGAATCGCTGTTCGTGCGTCGTGTGTGGCCGCTGTTTCAGGAGAAATGCCTCGCCTGCCACGGCAATGACGAGAAGAAGATCAAAGCAGACTACGACATGCGCACGCTCGAAAGTGCCACGAAGGGCGGCGAGAGCGGCTCGACGGCGCTCGTGCCCGGCAAGCCGGAGGAAAGCCCGCTTTACCTCGCCTCGACGCGCCAGCACGAGGATTGGGAGCCGATGCCGCCGAAGGAGGCGGATCAACTCAAGCCCGAGCAGCTTGTCTGGATCAAGGAATGGATCGCTGGTGGTGCGCCCTGGCCCGATGAAGCGAAACGAAACAGCATCGCGAAGGCGAGCGCGGACAAGTGGAGTGCGGAAGATGGCATCACCGTGAAGGTGAAAGGTGCGCTGACACCGGAGTGGGCGAATCGGCGCTACAAGCCGGAGGCGCTGTGGGCGTATCAGCCAGTGAAGAAGCCAGTGCTCAGTGCTCAGTCCTCCGTGCATCCGGTGGATGCGCTGCTGGCGGTGAAGAATCCCGCGTCTGAGGCGGATGCGCGCACGCTCATTCGACGCGCCACATTTGATCTGACGGGGCTGCCGCCGACTCCGGAGGAAGTGGCCGCATTCGAGTCGGACTGGTCTGACGTGTCTGACCGGTCGGACGCTTGGCTACGTTTGATTAACAGGCTGCTGGACTCCCCGCACTACGGCGAACGCATGGCCCGGCACTGGCTGGATGTCGTGCGCTACGCGGATTCGAGCGGTTTCGCGAATGACTACGAGCGTGGCAATGCCTGGCGGTATCGCGATTACGTCGTGCGGAGCTTTAATGCGGACAAACCGTTCGATCAGTTCATCGTCGAGCAGATCGCGGGAGATGAGATGCAGCCAAATGATCCCGAAAAGCTCATCGCGACGGGTTTTCTGCGCATGGGACCGTGGGAACTCACGGGCATGGAGGTGGCCAAGGTCGCGCGGCAGCGGTTTCTCGATGATGTGACGAATTCCGTCGGCGAGACCTTCCTGGCGCATTCGCTGCAATGCGCGCGCTGCCACGATCACAAGTTCGATCCGGTGCCGACGCATGACTACTACTCGATCCAGGCCTGTTTCGCGACCACGCAGCTCACCGAGCGCGAGGCGCCGTTTTTGAAATCGGAAAACACGAGCGGCTTTGAGGAGAAAAAGTATCTCGAAGCCCGTCGCGCCGAGCATTTGGCCGTTTTGAAGACACTCGACGAAAAACTGCTCCAAAACGCCTCGAAGTGGTTCGCGGAGAAAAAGATCGACCCGGCGAAATGGAATGCCGCAGTGGCGCAGGCAAAGAAGAGCGGTGGCAAGAATGCCAAAAAGGGCTTCTCGGATATTTTTGGTGCCGCGCGTCAGATCCTGACGAAGCAGGGCGTGCCGGAGGATCAATATCCGCCGAAGCTCGTTGGCTTTGAGCCGCAGGACTTCGGCAACGAACGCGTGGCCCGCAAAGGGCTCGAACGGCTGAAGTGGGAGATGGAGCGCTACGAGCCTTATGCCTTCAGCGTGTACAACGGCGTCACCATCCCGATGGTGAACGTTTACCAACCGCTGCGCATGCCCGGCGACCCCATGAAGAACGGCGAGCTGGAACAAACCGCCATCCTCGGCGGTGGCGACCCATTTTCACCAACGACGAAAGTGAAGCCCGGCGTTCTTTCCGTCCTCGGCAGCATCGAGTTCCCCGAAGCCGTCGAAGGCCGGCGCAGCGCGCTCGCCAAGTGGATCGCGAGCAAGGACAACCCGCTCACGGCGCGGGTGCTGGCAAACCGACTCTGGGAGGCCGTCTTCGGGCTCGGCCTTGTGCGCACGACCGAGGAGTTTGGCTCGCAGGGCGAGCCGCCGACGCATCCCGAGTTGCTCGACTGGCTCGCCGGTTGGTTCATGGACCACGGTTGGGATGTGAAAGCGCTGCATCGTCTCTACCATGAAGCGCTCGGCGGGATCAGCCAGGTCAAACAGCGCCGCAATCGGGGGCCGGTGCGGGGAGATAGCGACGGACGACTGAGCGGACAGCATGGACGCCTCCTTAACAAAAGAGCGCGAAGAATATGAGAAGTTCAAACGGATTGGAAGTTTTACCGCTCAGTCCGTCAGAGATGCCCTTTGATCGCGAGCGGCTGACATGACAAGTTCCGCCCATGCCGCCCAAGAAGCAAAGCCCGGCAGCCAAATCGGCTACGCACAAGACCACCATCGTTCTTCCGACGGAGCTG
>CALMTT010000621.1 GCA_937872615.1 uncultured Verrucomicrobiaceae bacterium
TCCGCTTCAGCGGAATGCCCGAAGGGCGAGCGTAGCGAGGCAATGGCCGCGCTCCAATCTCACCACTCACGGTCTCCTCTTCTCCCTCCCGCGGCGAAGCCGCCTCTCCCCGTCTCAAAGTCTCCTTGTCTCTTCATTCTGCCTTTCGGCAAAATGGTGGAGGCGAGGGGAGTTGAACCCCTGTTTCGCCAGGAGCTGTTTCAGGAGGTTTGTAGATGTCTGGAACCCTTGATTTTGCAAGGTTTAGGCTTCCGTGGATATTGACAAACTTCGCCGGATGTTCTTAGTTTGGTTATTAGAAATGGCCAGCATTTGGAAGCACCCTGAAAGCAAGTTTTGGTTTGCCTGTTTTAAGACAGCGGAGGGCAAACGCACCAAGCGGACAACGAGGACGACAGATCGCAAACTTGCAGAAAAACTGGCCGCTCAATATGAGGAAGCGGCCAACAAAAAGAAGACTGCATTGAACACTCGTCGCGTGATTCAGGAACTTCATGCCTCAATTACTGGTGAAGACCTCGTGTTTCCAACGATACGGCAGCATTTTGAAAAGTGGTTGGAGTCGAAACAAGGAGGTGAAGTGGCTCCTGCAACGCTCGTGTTTTACCAAGGAGCCACGAAGAAGTTTCTCACCTGGCTGGGTTATCGTTGCGATAACGACCTTGCCACCATAAGCCAGGATGATGTTACTGCGTTCCGGAACCATGCAGCCAAGAGCCTCTCCGCGAAATCGGTGAATCATGAGCTGAAGACGCTCAGAATGATATTTCGTGATGCCCTTCACCGCAAACTCATCACAGATGATCCGACGTTGGCGGTAAAAACCCTGAAGGACAAAGCTCCGGCAAAAAAAGCCATTTTCACTGACCAACAGCTACAAGCCATCCTGAAAATCTGTGATGCAGAGTGGCGCTCTATGGTGCTGTTCGGCTTATATACGGGACAGCGATTGATCGACATCGCCTCTCTTCGTCGATCAAATCTGAATCTTGAGAAGAACTTAGTCGAGCTCACCGCGAGAAAGACCAGTCGCATGATGTCCATTCCTATCGCCCCCGCCTTGCGGAAACACATCGAGCTCATGAATCTTGGTGCGGACAGGCAAACTCCACTCCACCCAAGGGCGTTCGAGATCGTGGATAAACAAGGAAAATCGGGACATCTAAGCAATCATTTTTCGGCCATCCTTGCGCAAGCCGGGCTTCGTGAAAAAAAGGCACATAGGAGAACTGGTGTCGGTAGAGGAGGCAAAAGAGATGAATCTGGATTGTCCTTCCACAGCTTGCGCCACACGGCTGTCACGTTGTTGAAGGAAGCCGGTGTCCCTCAGGCGGTCGTGATGGAGATTGTAGGGCACTCCAGCGCAGAAATGTCCCAGATATACACCCACGTCGGCCTTTCTGCGTTGAAGACGGCAGCAGACAGCCTCCCCGATGTCACCTCACATTGATATGGCACCAAAAAAGAAGACCTCGAAGAAGTCGGTGAAGTCACCAAAGAAAAAGGTTTCGACCTCGACGGCGCTACTCAAACAGCCTGCCGATCAAGATCTCGCTATTGAGCTGTTTGATCCGACCACCGGAGCAACAAGTGATCGACTTCGCGAGTTCTTGGCACAATCACGCTGTCTAGGCTTGAGTGATAGCGTTCAGAAATTCGAGACTTCACTTAAAATTCTCCGTGCTGGCGAATTGATCGCAGAAGCAAAGGTGCTGTTGCGTGAGATATGTTCGGCAGGAGGCGAATTTCAAATGCATGCACTTGAGGGTTATCTTGAGGCGGCAGATGCAGGTATTGCGGGAATCCGGAGTATCAGTATCGCAACTCAAAGGCAGGCGGCTCGTGCGCGCACTGATTGGCCTGTTCTCCTGGAGCGCGATTCCCCAGCATATCAGACAGAGGTCCATGAGTATCTGAAAACGATTGATCTGGCTAAAGACACAACAGGAGAATTAAAAGTGGGTCTCGTGGCTCGACAACGCAGCCCTCAAAAAGAGCTTATAGCCGAGCTGTACCTTGTTGTGAACGGTATCCAACGGACATCAATGATCGAAGGCACTGCCATTTCTCCCAACCGCAGAGCAACAATCGATTTAGCGCTGGGACGTAATTTGGCATCCCTCCAAAAGCGATTGAATGGATACCCTTCAACGGAATGGCGCAGACAAGATGTGCGAGCGCTCGCTGACGCTATCAAGAGCTTGCCAGAATTCTCGGAGAAGAGTTTTAGCCTTTGGTTCAAAGCTTGCAGGGCCTTGCTGGTGTGCATCACCAGAAATGAATTCCATTTAAAGCGGCACCGCCTATATAACATGGGGGAAAGGCGTGCATATCAAAAGGGCTTTGATGCAACCCTCCACAAGGAAGATGATTTTGCAGCCGAGCGTCGTGAAGGCATAACCGAAGGACTGAAGTCAATGCTGTGCACGTTGCTGAAGCAGTCCCGGAAAGAATGTCTGCAACTTACCGGGAAGTAATTTTGCCGCATCGGGCCACCTCTGGGCGTCACATCATGAACGCCCAAACACCACCCCCAGTCACATCAACACAAAACGCGCCCCATCGTCCCGAGTGGATTCGGCTCCCCAAGAGCGGCCAACGGTGCGGTATCACAGGACTGTCGAGGAGTAAACTGAATGACCTCATTCTACCATGCGCCGCCAACGGCTGGAAGCCTCCTGTGCTCAGCAAGTCACTGAAGGCTAACAAATGGGCCAAGCGAGGTCCGAGGCTTGTGAATACTACGTCATTGCTCGCCTGGATCGAAGCTCAATAACACCGCAGGAGGACTGAAAAATGAGTGCTCCAAATGCGCCATATAAAGCGGAGGCGGTTTCGGTGGAACAGGCGGCCCGGATGCTATCGGTCAGCCAGAAAACCATCAGGCGTCTTATCGAGAAGGGTGAACTCAAGCCCATCCGGGTTCTTCGGTCTGTGCGCATCCCCAT
>CALMTT010000622.1 GCA_937872615.1 uncultured Verrucomicrobiaceae bacterium
GGTGGCACGCATAGCAACGGCACCGTCACATGGAATCTCGGCACCACCAGCGCCGCGTTGCCGGGCACGGTGGTGACCAATCTGAGCCTCTTTGCTTTCCGTGGCAATGACACGACGACCTTCTGGAACTACGACTCCAACACGTTGACATGGACCGCCAAGGCCTCCGCTCCCGGCACGGTGAAGGATGGCGGCATGCTCTGCTCGGACGGTGTGAGCATCTACGCAACGCGTGGAGACAATACGAACGCCTTCTGGCGTTACAACGTGGCCAGCAACACCTGGACGACACTGGCGAACGTCCCTGCGGTGCTGGAAAAGAATGGCAACCGCCTCGTTTATCTCGCCCCGCACATCTACCTGCTGCGTGGCGATGGAGCGACCAGCTTCTATCGCTACACCATCAGCACAAACACCTGGAGCACGCTCACCAGCTTCCCCGGTGGAAACGTGGACCACGGCGGTGCTTTGACCACGGACAAGACCAACCTCTATGCGACTCGCGGTGCCGGTTACAAATACTTCTACCGTTACAACGTCGCCGCGAACACCTGGACGCGCCTCGCCGACACGCCGGATGGTGTCAACAACGGTGGCTCGCTCATTTACGACGGCACGAGCATCTATGCCTTCCGTGGCAATGACTCGACGAGCTTTTACCGCTACAACATCGCCACGAACACCTGGTCGCGCATGACCTCCGCTCCGGGAACGGTGAAGGAAGGTGGAGCCCTTGCCTTCGGTGGTGCCTCCCTTTATGCCCTGCGTGGTGACAACAGCACGGCCTTCTGGCGTTACAGCACACAATCCAATACATGGACGACGCTCAGCTCGACTCCCTCGGCCATCTTCTCCGGCGGCTCGATTGTTGAGTTCGGTGCTCCGGTGCCCACGGAAATCACCACCGAGCTCACCGCGTGCAACACGCTCGTGACCGATGGCGGCACTGCCACCATTCAGATGACCGTGGGATCGAGTGAAACGACCATCAGCGGTGTCACCGCACCTGCTTTGACCGTCACGACCACCGGCGGAGCCACTGCCACGCTGCTCAGCGGGCCCACACCGGCCTCCGGCACCGTGCCAGCGGGTGGTTCGCTCACCTTCACCTGGACCTACCGGGTGAATGCGGCCTCCACAGGGCCTGGCAGCGTGGTTTTCTCCAATGCCGCCTTCACCGCCGGTGCCACGACACTGCCCGCCTCCATCTCCAACAGCGTGCTCGTCACCCGTCCGCTGACTTTTGTCGTCAGTGTGAACAGCGGCAGCGGTCGTGACAGCATCGACAACATCGCCAGCATCCAGACGAATGAGTTCCGCGGCAGCTACGCGGTGGCCAACAGCACCAGCGGCGGCACGGGTGACCGCTTGCTGAAGATCACCGGCACCACCGTGACCGACGCGGGTAGCACCGGCACGAACTACATGCGGGCGCTTGCCTTGAACCTCGACAGCAGCGTGCTCTACGGCGTCGATCGAGACTCCACCATCGGCTCTGGCGCGGACCGCATCATCGTCAACACCGTCGCCAGCACACCTGCGCCGATCAGCCAGTGGGCATCGAGCGTCGTGGGCTTCAGCAGCCAGTATAGCACGGGTGACTGGTCGGCCGCGCAGGCCCTCGGCGCACCGGACACGATGACCGCGGGTGACATCAAGACCGCCTGGGCACCTGCCACGAACACGAGCAGCCCTGAGTACCTGCATCTCGGCTTCACCACGCCGGTTTACGCCACCTCCGTCCGTGTGCGTGAGACTTACAAGGCGCCGTTTGTGACCGGCATCGAGCTCGTGGAGCCTAATGGAACAGTGCATGTGATGTCCATCCCCACGGACACCACCGTGGCTCCTGGCTACTACACCTTCACCTTCCCCAAAACGAGCTATCTGGTCGATGAGGTCAAAATCCGCACCACCAAGTCCGACTACGAGGAAATCGACGCGGTGGAACTCACCGGCACGCCGGCCCCGAGTGTGATGACCGCCCTTGGACGCTGTGTCGGCGCGGCCAATCCGCTGAATGGCTCGCTCGGCAGCATCACGGTGGCGGACATTCGTGGCATGGCCTTCGATCCGGAAACAGGCGCGATTTTTGCCGTCCATCGCCGTGAGGATGCCACCGCGGGCAACACGCTGCTGGACTGCCTTTTCCAGATCGACCCTGACACGGGCCTGCACATCGATGATGCCTTCGGCGCGGGCGTTGACTACATCACGATCGCCACGAACACCCTATCGACGCCGCTCTACAACATCGACGACCTCGCCTTTGATCCGGCCTCAGGCGTGCTTTACGCCACGGCAAATGACTCCACCGCCGCCATCGACGACCTCGACCGTCTCGTTACCATCGACAAGACC
>CALMTT010000623.1 GCA_937872615.1 uncultured Verrucomicrobiaceae bacterium
CCGAGCATCCAGGCCCGCCATTCGCGTTCTGCGTTCCGACGGTCCAGCGTGAAGGGCGTCACCTGCGCATCATCGCTATCGCCAAAGTCCCACGAGCCGAGGCTGAGATCGCAGAAGAACTGCGCGGCATCTTTGAGCCGCTTCAAAACAGGGCCATGCAGCCCGTCCATCACGCGACCCGCCTGCCACGCCATCTCCCACGCGAAAAGATGATAATGCAGCGCCTGCTCCTTGTTCCCGCCGTCCTCTGCGAACTGCCGCAAGACCTCCTCCTCCAGCATCGGCCACAAACGCTCCGGACAGCAGATCACTTTGGCCAGCGATGGCCAGCGCCGTGTCGCCATCACCACCGCGGCGAGCTCGCCGATGAGATGATTGTTTGCCGACGATCCAAACGACCTCTTCCGCCAGGCCCAGCACGCGTGCATCGGCACAAAGGCCTGCGCGATGCGATCCTGCTCCGCGGTCAATGCCTCGTCGCCACAGGCGCGAATCAGCGTGTCGATCCAGCAGAAGTTGATCAGGCGAATCGCACCCTCCAGCGCACTGCGCCAATGAATGCTGTGTGACGCCGGATTCTTCTCCAGCCAGTCGCGCATCCACTGCTGGGCGAGACGCAAAGCCTCCGCGTTGTCATTCAACCAGCCATCCTGGGCCAGCCGCACCACCTCGCTCCATCGCGAAAGCTCCCACACACAGCGCGCATCCGCGCCCTCCGGCAGCTCGCGATGATTTAAGACCTCCGCGGGCACCTCCACGCCATGCAGCGGATCGAGATTCCAGTTGGGCGCATCGCCCACCGGCACCTCTTTCCAGCCAAACAACCATGCCCGGCGCACCTTCACCGCCTCGCGCAGTGCCGCGGGAGCCTTGTCCTTCGGCGGCAACCGCATCGAGCCCGGATCCACGGCTCCGAGCACAAAATCATCCAGCGTGCGCAGCGTCGTCGTCGCCGTCCATTCCTGCGCCTTCACCTTCATGCGTCCGGCGATCTCCTGCGGTGGCATCGCCCTCAGCCGATGCCAGATCCAGGTCACTTTGCGAAAAGCAGTCATGCGTGTCTTGTCAGAATATCCCCGCACACGGGCGGTTTGTTACTCAGAGATTTTCATTCCCGACATCAGAACCGTCGGCCAATAAATGTTTCTCCAATTCAATCACGGAAGACCTCCTCACCGCCTCCAATACCGCAAACGTCAGCCGCATGCTCTGCCGCGATTGCGCATCAGGCAGTGGATGCGGCTTGCCATCCTTCAAAAAGCCCAGCCACGCCGCCATCTCCTCCGCGTGACCCTTTGACGCGTGCTTCGTGACCTTCGCCTTCCGGTTTTTCCACACCGTCAGCTTCATGAAGTTCTCGCACTCGGCCACAAGACCATTCGCGAACACTCGAATGTTCTCCTTCGGAAAAGCGCTGTCGCCCTCCGCCGAATACAAAAGCTGGAAGGTCGAACCATCCGCGAACTCCACCTGCGCTGACACGGAATCCACACCCGTTTTCTGCGCCGAAACCCGCACCGGCCTGCCAAGCATGAAACACGCAAAATCGAGCATGTGACAGGCTTCGCCGATGATCCGCCCACCCTGCACCGGATCAGCATACCAATGGTCTGCCGCCAACACCCCCGCGCAAACGTGATACGACATCATCTTCGGCCCCGGAGCCTCATCGAGCCACTTCTTCATCTCCACCGCCGCTGGCGCAAAACGCCGGTTGAAGCCCACCATCACGCTTCCGCTCGTTTCCGCGACCGCCGCGTCGATTTCAGCGAGTTCCTCTGCCGTGAGGCAGAGCGGCTTTTCCACAAAAACCTGTTTCCCGGCCTTCAACGCCTTCAAGACCAGCGACGCATGCAAATCATGCCGTGTCCCGATGATCACCGCATCTGAGCTAGCCTCCGCGACATCCGTCGCCGCCTTCGCAAAGCCGAACTTCTCCTTCACATGCCTCGCCGAAAGCCCTGTGCCATTCACCACTGTTCCCAGCGCGATCTTCCCCTTCAAATCCGGCAGCAGCATCGTGCGCACGAAATTCCCCGCGCCGATGACATCGAGTGTCGCAACGCTGTTCTGTAGTCCCGCCTTTAGGCGGTCCGGAAGTTCTGTGCTCGAAACTGGCGCCTGATCCACAGACCGGCTGAAGCCGGGACTACAATACTCGATCATCACTCCGATCTCGTCTTCCAGCCGATCGTACACTTGAATGACATCACCAAACGCCACTCGCCGCGTCGTCACCGGCCTCAAATCAAGCTGCCCGCTCCGCATCAGCTCCAAACACGCCTCAAAATTCCGGTTCTCCGTCCAGCGCACATAACCCGCCGGATAATCCACGCCGCCCCACTCGTAGCTCGTGTCATATCTCCCCGGCCCGTAGCTACGACTGTAGCGCACCGTGATGTCCTTTTGGAATGCCGTCTTCCATTCGAGCGAGGCATCATGCATGCCCACGATGACCAGCGTGCCGCGATCCCGCAGACAAGCCACCGCTTGCGCCGTCACCTCCGTTGATTGACCACCCACGCACAGCAACACCGCATCCACGCCCATGCCACCGGTCCATTCACGCACCGCGTTCGCCACATCCGCCGATGCCACACGCTCCGCGCCCATCTGCTTTGCGGTCTCCAGACGTGCCTGATTCAAATCCACCGCCATCACGCGAGCACCGGCAATTTGCAGCAGCCGCGTCGTCAGCAGTCCCACCAAGCCCTGCCCAATCACCAGCACGCGCTCACCAATCTGCGTCTGCGCCTGCCGCACACCCTGCATCGCGATGGCGGCGAGCGTCGTGTAGGCAGCTTCCCAGTCTGCGACACCTTCCGGGACTTTGGCAGCCAGCAAATCCGGCACGCTGATCATCTCCGCATGATGCGCACATTCCGCGCCGCCACACGCCACGCGATCCCCCACACGGAAACGCGTGTTCAGCGCATCCACCGCCACCACGACCCCTGCCGCCGAGTAACCCAGCGGCGTGGGCGACTCCAAACGATTCCGCACCTTCTCCACCGCCGCCTTCCAGCCGAGCGTCCGCGCCGTGTCGAGCACCTTGCGCACCTGATCCGGCCTCGCCCGTGCTTTTTCGAGCAGCGACATCTTCGCCTGCTCCACCTTCATCCGCTCCGTTCCCGGCGAGATCACCGAGCACGTCGTCCGCACGAGAATTCCCCCCGGGATCAGCGCCGGCTCCGGCACCTCCTGCAGCTCCAGGCGGCCGTCTTGATATTGCGCGAGTTGTTTCATGATGTTGGGTTCAACTCACTAGCTTGAAATTCGAATTCAATGTCCCTCTCCGCGTGCTTGTCATCGCTCGGCACAGAGGACCTAACATGTGCTTCGAATGCAGCGAACAAACTCCGACATTCTACGGCTGGCGTATTATAGCAGTGGAGCCTGATTACGATTGCCTTTGCCGTCTTTGCTTCTGGAAACCGTTCATACAAAGCGCCTCCGCGAACGACATCCAAACAATCAAATAACCGGTCTTGCAGACGGGTGAGCTCCATTTTCGTCGATTGTTCCTCCCAAGGTCCTTGCTCCACAAGTGTGAGAGCAATTTCCCCACTTGGAAGCCTTGTGATTAAGTCTATGGACACTTGAGTGCTCATGCGAGCGCCTCCTTGATCAGCCGCCAGATGAAGAGCGGGTTGTTGCGGAAGTAGCGTCCGGCGAGCCGTCGCGGCTCCTGGCAGACGCGGTAAAACCATTCGAGACCGAGGCGCTGCATCCAGCGCGGCGACTGCTTCACGCGGCCCGTGTGGAAATCGAAGGCCGCGCCCACACCAAACATGAGCGTGGTGTCCAGCCGGTCGAGATACGCGTGCATGAAGCGGTCCTGCTTCGGCGTGCTGATGCCCATCCAGATGATGTCGGGCTTCAAGGTGCGCACTTGTGCGATCAAAGCCGTCTCTTCCTCGCTCGTCAGCGGACGAAACGGCGGACACTCGGCCCCGACGATCTTCACGCCGGGGATCTTTTGCTCCAGCGCCTGCCTCAACTCCGCCGCCACGCCGGGCATGCCGCCATACAAAAAGTGCGTGCGGCCTCGCGCCACGCCACGGCGCATCACTTCGAGCATCAAATCAGGGCCATACACGCGATCCATGTCCGGAAAGCCCTTCATCCAGCCGATCCACGACAGCGGCATGCCATCCGGCGTGATGAGAAAGGCCTTCTCCAGCACTTCGCGGAACTCCGGATGCTCATACGCCTCCGTGAGCTGATGCACACCAGCCACGCAGACATAGCCCTTCGTCTTCGAGTCCAACGCCTGCTCCACCGAGGCGCAGCATGTCTCCATGTTCATCGCATCGACCGGCGATCCGAGGATGTGAAAGCGGGGGATCATGATTTCAGCGTCGTCACCAGCCAGCGATGCTTCCCGGCGCTGGTTTTCTCAATCTCATCCACCACACGCAGCGTGAGCGTGAAATCATCACCCAGCTTTCGTATCAAACCGGCTCGGATACTGGTCTCGCGAGACCTGGACCACGAGGGCGTAGGTTGAAGATGGCATTCGACCTCGCCGGGCTGATGTTGGTGAAATTGAACGGCCAACAAGCCATCGAAGAGGTCGTCGTGCATGTTCATCGCCGTCAGCGAGATGCGGCGGCCGGTGCGGCTCATGAGGAACTCGTAGTCGCGACCTGTCACATGGCCGTCGGCGCTCCACAGGTCACCTGTGCGATAGCGGATGAGCGGCATGACGTGGTTGTGAAACGAGGTCGCGATGATCTCGCGGTATCCGTCGGCATCAGGTTCGCCGAACTCCACGAAGCCGTAGGCAGGCCAGAAGTGCAGCGCGGTGCTTCCCGGACGTTGCGCGGCCAGCACGGCCCGCTCGCTGTGACCATACCAATGCATCACCGGTGCCTCGAAATGGCTTTCCAACTGCCGTTGAGCCTCCACGCTGAGTTTTTCCGAGCCGCAAAGCAGTGATGTGAGCTTGAAGTCGAGCCTCACATCCATCTGCAGGAGCATTAGCGCCGCGCTGGGATAGGCGTGCAGGTGCTGCGGACGAAAGCGGTTCAGCTCAGCCATATACTCGGGCAGTCGCTCGGGCGTGAGATGGTAGGACGAGAGTACCAGCCAGTTCCGTGTGGCATCCAAGGTGGCGATGCGGCCATCGGAGCGGCTGGAGGTCACGCCACCACGAATCACCGCCACACGATCTCCAGAGCGATAGCCTGCTCGCGACCATGTCGCTTCGAGATAAGCCTGCTCCTTCGGACGGCTGATGCCCTTGTGCAGATAAAAACTCACCGGCACACCGCTTGAACCACCCGTGGTCATCGCGAGCCGTTGCGAGGCCTCACCGCTGACCATGTCATCGCGGTTCAAGATGATGTCTTGCTTGGTGAGCATCGGATAAGCGGAGAGCTGCTCCAGCGATTCAAAGTTCTCCGGCCTCACGCCAGCTTCTTCGAAGCGTTTCGCGTAAAACGACGCTCGTTGCGCGGCGATCAACGAATCGCGAATCGCGGCAATTTGATAGCGTTCAACGGCCACCACATCCCACGACTCCGATTCCGCTGCCTCGCGACGAAAGCGCTCATAGGCCGCACCTTGGCGGATCGAGGTCGGAATCGCCCGATACGCTCTGCCCGCCAGTGTTTTCACCGGCTGCGGTGCTGCTTCATACAGACGAAGCAGCGGATAGAGCGTGTCTTCGAGGGACATGATCATCGGAGAACGCGGAGAGCGGCCACGGCAGCGCCAAAGCCGTTGTCGATGTTCACGACGGTGAGGCCGCTGGCGCAGGAATTGAGCATGGTGAGCAGCGCGGCGATGCCGTGGAGGCTCGCGCCGTAGCCGATGCTGGTGGGCACGGCGATCACTGGCTGCGCGACGAGGCCACCGATGACGCTCGGCAAAGCTCCATCCATGCCCGCGACGGCGATCACGAGACTGGCGCTGCGAAGCGTGTCGAGCCTCGAAAGCACGCGGTGCAATCCAGCGACACCGACATCATTCACACGCGTGACCTTCACACCGGCAAACTCAAGCGTCTGCGCGGCTTCTTCAGCTACGGGTTGATCACTGGTGCCTGCGCTGACGACGGCGACGGGTGCTGGCGTGTTGCTGCGTTCCATCTGGCCGATGCGGTAGATGCGTGACACGGCATCGTAGCTGCCGGTGGGGAAGCGTTGCAGCAGTATGGTCGCCATCTCCGCCGGCACGCGTGTGGCGAGGGCGCTGCCATGTGCGGCGACGAGCGCGGCGAGGGCATCGGTGACCTGCGTGAGTGTTTTACCTTCAGCGAAGACGGCTTCGGGAAAGCCCTGGCGGATCAAACGATGCGTGTCGGCGAGGACATCGCCCGCTTCGGTGAAGGGAAGCGTGCGAAGACGGTCGATCGCGGCATCGGCAGGCAGCTTGCCTTCACTGACTTGCGTGAGGAGATCGCGGAGACGGGCTTCGTTCATGCGGTGCGTGCGGCGAGGACTTCGTTCATGCTGCCGGAGCGCAGGCCGGCGAGGTCGAGGGTGATGTACACATAGCCGAGAGCCTTGAGCGCGGCGGTGATGGCATCGCGTTGCTTCAATACACGACTCAAATCGGCCTCGGGCACTTCGATGCGGGCGACATCGCCGTGATGACGCACGCGCAGTTCGCGGATACCGAGGTCAAATAGTGCCGCTTCGGCCTTTTCGACCTGCGAGAGCAATTTAGGCGTCACTGCGGTGCCATAAGGAATGCGCGAGGCGAGGCAGGCGGCGGCTGGTTTGTTCCAGTTGGATAATCCGAGAGCCTTGGCAGCTTCGCGGACGTTCTGCTTGGTGAAGCCGAGCTCATGCAGCGGGCTCAAAATGTGCAACTCACGAGCCGCGGCGCGGCCAGGACGCACATCGAGCGTGTCTTCGGCATTCATGCCATCGAGGACGTGTTCGAGGCCGTTTTGCTCCGCAAACTGGCGGAGTGCTCGATACACATGGTCTTTGCAGAAGTAGCAGCGGTTCGGCGCGTTCGCTTGATAACGCGGATCATCCGTTTCGGAGGTCGGGAGCAGCTCAAGGCGAGCACCGAGTGATTGAGCGAGTTCCACCGCCTCGTCCTTCTCGCTCTGCGGAAGGCTCGGCGACACGGCGAGCAGGGCGATGACGTTTTCGGAACCCAAGGCATCCAAGGATGCCTTCAACACCAGCGAGCTATCCACCCCGCCGGAGTAGGCGACGGCGACTCGCTGGAGAGGCTGGAGATAATGATGAAGCGTCGAGATCATGGCATCAGGTTCTTCTGAAACTTCGGCGCGAGGGTGCGGACGAGGTCGAGGAGCATGCCAACGGTCTGTGTGTCGTTGCGTTCACGCTGGCCGGATTGCTGGGGATTCATGCCCTGTGTGACAAAGGCCATCACGGAGGGATAGGCCCAGCGATGATTTACCTGGCGGAAGACACTGTCGCTAAAGCTGAGCCACTGGCGCTTCGCATCGCTGGTGGTGGTGACATCCTTGCCGACGAACCAGTAGATGTAGTGCGCCCGCAGCACACGACGATCCGCGGAGCGTTGATCGAGGCGCTCGAGGGAAAGGTCGCGCACGTAAAGCTGCTGGCCAGACGGCAACTCGACGGGCAGCACGCGGGAGTCGGTGATGGTCCAGCCTTGTCCCGGAAGGCAAACCTCAGGTCGATGAATGGATCGCGTGTCCTGTCCGGCAATGACGAGCGAGGCATGCGCCACATCGCGCTCGTCAACGCGTCGGCCGGGCGTGCGGTAGGTGCGCTTGACCTGGGTGGTGTCAGCCGGGAGCAGCTTTTTTTCCATGTCGGATTGCTGCTCGGTCTCGCCGACGTAGATGCCGGCGACCAACGGCAGTTCGGCGACCACGCCCGCATCCTCGCCTCCGCGAGCGGAAGGTGAGGAATGACAGAGCAGCGCGGTGGCGGTGCTGAGGATGAGGAGAATGGCAGAGCGAAGGAGCATTTCAGGAACAAGTGCTCAGTGCTCAGTGCTTAGTGCTTAGTGGATGAGTGCTGGACTGAGCACTAAGCACTGAGCACTGACTACTTGGCTGCGCAGGCAGCACGGCATTCGAGACAGACACACGCCGGATGGCAGACGCGGGCTGTTTGTTGAAAAGACGATCCATCACCCACGCGATGCCTTGCAGACCAGCGAGTGCGACTAGGAACACGACGATGCCAGTGAGAAAATGGAAGGTGGAGACTTCTTTATCCGCATCGCCGATGGCAAAAGACTGACCGAAGAGCGTTGACGCACCGAGCAGCACGAGGATACGGCTCATGTTGGCAAGGATGGCGAGCGGAAAGGTCATGAGGAACAGGAACCAGCGCTGCCAGAAGCCTCTTTGACGATGGTAGCTGAACAAAGCGCCCACCATCATCAGCGCGAAGAGGCTTCGCATGCCGGAGCAGGGTCCTTCGACGTTCAGGCTGAACAGCGCACCTGCCTCACGACCATGCGCGGGGCCGGAGAGGAGTGTGGTGCCTTCTTGAATGACGGGCACATCGAGAAAACTCAGCACGCCCGAGGTGAGGCGGATCATGAGGAAGCGCATCTCGAAGGCGAGGCTGCTTTCGAGAAAGGCCAGGGGCCAGGCAAAGCCGAGCATGAGCCAGGGGAAGACGCCTTCCCAAGCGCGTCTCGTGCCGATGAGCCAAAGCGATGAGCCTGCGATGAGCGTCATCACGCCGATGAAGCCGAGGTAGAAGTTGTTCGCTCGATAGCCGGCATAGTAGAAGAACAAAGCGATCACGATCACCGGCAGCCCGAGATGCGATGGAGTGGCTGGGAGGGCTGCGATTTCATCGCGGCGTCGCCAGATCAAGTAACCCGCGATGGGCAGGGCGAGAGCGCCATGCTGCCAGGTGGGATCCTTCCAATACATCAGCAGGTGCGAGAGGATGGTGCGCTTGATGGGACCGTAGCCCGCGGCATACGGCAGCACGCCGATGAGGATCACCGCGGCGGCGAGTAGCAGGGCGATGGTGAGGAGACGCTTCACGAAAGGCTTTGGTAGATGCGCTGGAGGCCGTTCCAATGGGCCTGCCACGAGAAATCCTTCACATGCACTCGGGAGGCTTCGGAGCGGCGCTGGCGTTCGGCGGCATCGTTGAGCAAAAGACGGCATGCAGCATTGCCGGAGGGAAGATCATCGAGATCAAAGTAGAGCGCGGCATCGCCGCCGACCTCGGGTAGGCTGGTGGCGCGGGCGCAGACGACCGGGCAGCCGAGTTGCATGGCCTCGAGCACTGGCAGGCCGAAGCCTTCATGCGTCGATGGGATCAAGGTGGCGGTGGCGTGTGCATACCACGCGGCGAGTTCCGCGTCGCTGGCACGACCGAGTTCGATGAGCGTGGCATGCTGGCGGATGTCGTTGGCGAGGCTTTCGGGGACTTTGTGACCGGCTCGCACGAGTGTGACCTTGCCAAGGCCAGCGAGCATCGCCGGAAGCGCGGCGAGGTTTTTGCGCGGCAAGGCACTGCCGACGCTGAAAAAGTAGGGCTGCGTGCTTCTCGCCTGTTTTTCAGCTTCAGGACAAGCCGGAGGAAGTTCCGTGCAGCCGAGTGGCACGACGTGGAGCTTGGCTGGATCGAGTTGAAGAAGGCGAATGGCCTCATCGCGAGTCGCAGCGGAGTCGCAGGAGACGGCGTCAGCGAGGCGGAGGTTCGTGACGGTCTGCCGGAAGCGCTGCTGCTGCGCCTCGCTGATGCCATCGGGTGCCACGAGCGGGATCAGATCATGCAGCGTGACCACCTTGCGCACGCCGCAGCGGACCTTCGGAAGCAGATCGGCAAAGCTGTGATCGAGGATATGCAAGATGCCCTCACGAACGCGTGAGCGGATAATCGACGGGTAGCTCACACGGCGTGTCCAAAGTCGCTGCCAGCGGGAGCCGGGCGGCGTGTTCACCGGCCGCAGCGGCAGCAGTGGCGCTATACCGCTGACGCGTGCGAGCTCATGCGCATAGCGATTCATGCTTTCCCAGCCCATGACGAAGGGTGTCGGCGCGATGTGAATCTTCATCGACATGGTTCAAGCAATGCCGCCGCGGCCGAAAAGGTCTGGCTCGGCGCAAAGGAAGTCGATCTCGCGGCTGCTGCCGACGGTGCCGTGACGAGTCTTGAGCATCAGGCGGGCGAAACGGTAGATCACTTTGCCGAGCAATCGGCGCATTTTTCCGCTGCGGGCGGTGGAGCAGTAATGACGGCCCTGCACGAAGATGCGGGTGAAGCCGCAGGCTCGCATGCCCTGCGCCATGCTGCCGGGCGTGAGGCCGATCTCGTGGGTGAGATCGCCATACCGCGTGGCGGAGGCGAGCGGGCTCTGCGCATTGAAAGTGAGCAGCCAGAGCTCGCCGCCGGGCTTCAAGGCATTCTTCGCCGCGGTGAGGAAACGGAGAAACTCGTCCTTCGTGAAGTGCTCGACGATGTCCTTGGCATGCAGGAGATCGAAAGAGGCCGGATGCGCCTCCAGGAAGTCGATCACGTTTTGCTCGATCCAGGTGCCAGCAGGCCTCTGCTGACGGGCGAAGCCGAGATCCGAGGGCGAAAGGTCCACACCGGTGAGCTTCGAATAGCCTTTCGCGTGCAACCAGCCGAGCCACTCGCCTTTGCCGCAGCCGAGATCAGCGATGGCTGCGTCGTTTCGCGAGGGGAGGCCGTCGTAGCTGGCTTCGTATTGCGCATGCTGCGTGGCGGCGTCGTAAGTCTTCTGCTCGCCAAACGCCGAAGAGTAGTCGCGGTACAGGATGTCGCGGTAGTTGCTCATGCGTGGAGCCTTGAAGTGATGAAACCGGCCCAGCGGGAGGCCACGGCATCGTGTGTGAAGAGATCGCGAACGCGTTGAAGCTGTCGCGTGGCAAGGTCGGAACCTTGCTTCACTTCGTGGAGGCGTTGGGCGAGCGTGGTGGCATCACCGGAAGGGAAGAGCGCGGCATCATCGGCGAGGACTTCGGGGATGGCACCGCTGCGAGAACCGAGCGTGGCGACGCCGCAGGCCATCGCCTCGATGAGGACGTGGCCGAATTGCTCTTCCCAGCAGAGTTTCATGCTGCGAACGGGTTTGCTGGCGAGGACGAAGACATCGAGGCAGCGCAGGAAGTCCGGAATCTCCGTGTGCGTGCGAGGTGGGAGAAGATGCAGCCAGGGCTTCTTCGAGGCTTCATCGCGAAGCCATGACTCCAACGCGCCGGAGCCGAGCATGGCGAGATGAATACCACCGACCTCTTCGCAGGCCTGCACGAGCTCGCGAAGGCCTTTTTCCTCGGCGAAGCGTCCGCAGTAGCCGACGATGAAAGCATCACGCGGAAGGCCGCAGGCTTCGCGAAGAGTGTTCCGAGCGGCAGGAGTAGCAGGTTGATGGTTTTCGAGATCGACGCCGATTTGTGGGGCGACGAGCAAACGCGGCTCAGTGATGCCGAAGAGCCTTCCAGCGGCTTGATTGCCCGCGATGACGAAATCCGTCGTGGCGGCCGCGGCGCGATAAATGAGGCTGAGAACCATTCCCTTCCATCCGGGACGCGAAACATTCTCCCATGTGAACTCTCCGAAGAGTGCTCCACGCTGATGAAGGCCGGCGAGAAGACGTGCCTGCCAGCGAACGAAGGCCCAGGGTTCGTTTTCGACCAGCACGACATCGAAGCGACGTGAGCGCATGACCTTTCCAAGGCCACGATAAATGAAGGTGGTGATGCCACGACCGAGACGAGGCAGGCGGATGAGCTCGTAGCGGCGGGCGGGCGCATCGCTTTCGTTGTCAAAGTCCGCCGCAGAACGTCCGAGCACCGCATGAGTCTCGATGACGGAGGTGACACACACGAGATCGACATGCGCAGCGAGCACCTGGAGCTTTTTGCGGTTTTCCAGAGCAGCGTAAGCATGGCTGATGAGCAGCAGCGAAGGTCTCATGCAGACTGAGGTATCGCCGCGGCATGCGAAGAAGCTCCCGCGAGAATTTCGAGCCAGTCACGACCTTCCGGCAGGATGGCGAATGGATCGAGCAAGTGGCGTCGAGAGGCCGCAAGTGCCTCGCGGAAGGTCGTGGAGGCTTTTTGTGCTTCAAGATCTCGCAACGCGGCAGCCCACGCATCGGGATCGAGTGAGTCGATGAGTGGCAGCGGATAACGACAGGTCTCAAACAGTTCCGCGATGCCCATGCTGCGATTGGCAAGGATGGGAACTTCACACACAATGGCCTCCATCGCCGCGGTGAGGCCCGCGGGTTCGTCGCAGGGCAGAATGGGCAAAAGCACCGCGCGACTTGATCGCAGCAACGTGAGGTAATCGGGATGCGAGGTGTTCAAGGCCAGCTTGAAGAGCGGATTCCCATTTTGTGCAGCAAAGCGACGCTGCAAGGCATCCGCACGTCCCGCTCGCGTGACGGCGATTCCGCGTGCGAGCAGACCATCGACCATCGCATCATCACGGCAGGCATTGCCAGCGAGCAGGCAGGCGCCTTTCTGCGGCGAGGCGTCCGGCTGATACCATTCGGTGTCGATCTTCCACGGACGGAAGACCATGCGGCCCTCACCGAGCAGGCGTGTGCCGGTTTCGCACTGCTGGCGGGTGATGCATTCGATTTGAAACGCCGCATCAGCACGCTGCAGCATCGGCGCGAGGCGTCGCACGGCGCTGTCGTGGAAGCAGTAACGGCGGATGGTCTTGCCGCGTGCTTTGAAAAGGCCAAAGCGGGCGAGCATCAGCAACGCGGAGAAGTGCATGCCATCGAGGCAGTAGATGAATCGAGCCTCGCGAAGGGCGCGACGATTCCTCCACACCAAACGAAGAGCCGTGAGAAGCCGTGTCATATTGCCACGCGGACGCAGGTGGAAGCATTTGGTGACCTCGTCATCGGACTCGAACCATTCATCCACGATCGCAAGACCGTCGGGCGGCATCGGATGAATGTCGAGATAACGACGCGGGCGGTCTTTCCACGTGCGCACGCCAAAGGGCGCGAGCACGACGAGGGGTGATGGAGACTCAGCGGCCATGTGTCATGACGCCGGTGGGATGGAAGCGTCCACTTTTGCGGAAGGGGAAGGCGGGCGCGGCCATCACGGGTGCGGGCTGTGGCTCGGTTTGCGGCCGCGGCGTTGCCGGAGCGGCGCTGAGACGACGCTCGTGATCGGCAATGCAGGCATTCAAAGCACCAGCGATGAACCAGAAGAAGAAATTCACCGGGAAGGTGGAGGTCACGGTGCCGGCGAACATGTTGTGCACGAGCAACCCGAACTCGATGCCCACCATCCAGATGGCGATGGCGAAGTTTGGCGTGCCTTTGAGCCGTAACAGGCTGCTGTGGAAGCTCTTCAAAGCGAACCCGGCGATGAGGCCGAGCACGAGCGTGGGCAGCCAGCCGTTCTCCAGCAGCATGTTCGAGATGAGGTCATGGCTGGAGACGACGCCCGCCTGATTCATGTCCGTCGCGGCCTGCGAGCCATGACCGAATGTCGTCCACATGAGCGGATTGTGAGCGATGTCGTGCATGCCATCGAGCCGGTCACAGATGGTCCAGAAGCGGGCGAACTGCTCACCGAGTGCTGTGCCACCAAACACATCGAGCGCGGCCAGCGTGAGCTTTGTGACCCACTGGCTGATTTCCTGCGCAAAGATGCAGGCGAGTGCAAAAAGGCTGAGCATGCCGCCATAAAGCGCCGCGGTGCCTTTGCCGGAACGGAGCACGGGAATGAGCAGCAGAGGCAGGAGCCAGTTGATGTTCGCGATACGGGCCATGCTGGCCACGCAACCGGCTATGAAGATGAGCGCGATGGCAAAGCTGAGGCCGCCCCACTCCCGCCCGCCGTGGTCGCGATGGTAACGACGCACCACCATGGCCAGACAGGCACAGATGGCGCAGGCGGTGCCGAAAGGCGAGCTGTCCACCAGCGTGGAGAAGGGCCGCGGGCGCACGTCTTCGAGATGTTTTGAGAGGATGGTGAGACCGCTGCGGAGATACTCGATCTCGAAATCACTGAGGCCGAAGATCTGCTGCTTGATCCCGTAGATCGAGACGGGCACGAAGACGATGAGCGTGTATTTGATGAAGCGATTGATCTCCTCCGGTTTCGGCAGCACGCAGGGCACGACAAAGAGCAGGAACATGTAGGCGGCGCCATCAGCGAGCTGGTTTGCGGCGGTGTTGAGCCCGCCGGCACGCGTGGCGGAGACGGCACTCACACCAAAGCCGAGGATGCAGAGCAACAACGTCTTGAGCTTTCGCTTATCCATGGCCGTGCCGTCGGCGATGCTGCGTGAGATGGCGCCGATGCAGATGCCCGCCAGGGTCAACGGCGCGAGACCACGCGCCCAGATGACATCATTCATCGTGACATGGCCGTCGAGGATCATGAGACGCTTCAAGAGGTCACTGTAAGCCGCGTAGAGCACCATGAGGTAGAGCGTCATGCGCGGCTGGAAGATGCCGAGAATGAAGGAGCCGATGCAAAGGAACTGCGCGAGGGAGCCAATGGCATTTCCCATGTCCAGCAGGACGGAGAGCATCACATAAAGCGCTCCGATAAAGAAGAGGACGACGATGAAGGCCCTGCCTTGCATGATAAATCAGGAGTGGCGCAGCAATGAGCGGGCCTGCAGCAGCGTGAAGCGTGGCAGGCCCATCACCGCGCGGGTGAGGAAGCCGGAGACATGCGTGCGCAGCCCCGGTGAAAGATAGGTGCCAAGCACCCACGCGACGGCGTAGGCGACCAGCGTGGCCCAGGCGGCGCCTAGCCCGCCGTGCGCGGGGACCCACGCGAGGTTCAGCGCGGCATTGATCCCGACGGCGAGCACGACGGAGGGCAGATTCGCCACGAGATGATCCTCGACGGTGAGGATCTGCGTGCGTGCAATACCGACCGCATACGGAATGAAGGCCCAGGCGTGAACGCGCAGCATGTCGGCGGAGCGTTCATACTCGCCGCCAAAGGCCAGCGGCAGCAGTGGCGAGGTGATGAAGAGTCCCGCGGCCACGACGAGGGCGAGCACGACAGATGCGGAGAGGTAATCAACCGCACGGCGACGGTATTCGGAATCGTTTGGACGGGCGCTGATCAATCGCGGCAGGAAGAGCGTGGCGAGCACACTCGGCACAAAGTAGGCCATTTCGGAGACACGCACCGCGGCGCTGTAAACACCGGCCTCTTCATTGCCGCGCAGCCATTCGATCATGACGGTATCGAGACGGAATAAAAGCAGCAAAGCAGCTTGTGAAGCGAGCTCCGGCCAGGAACGGCGGATGAGCTGAAGGGCACGCGGCCAGCGAAAGGCCCGCAAACGCATGCGACCGCCGTTTCGATGAAACACCCGCCAGCACAGTGTGATGTAGATCCAGCCTTCGAGACCATACGTGAGGGCGAAGAACCAAAGCGGTGCCTTGCACACAATGCCCGCGGCAATGCAGGCGGCACTGACGAGGAAGCCGGTGAACTGAGCTTTGAAGGTATCGCGGGCCCGGTCATGCGCCTCGAGCCATGCAAGGACCTCCGTGCCGGGATTGGTGAGCAATTGCAGCGCATACACAGCGATGAGCACCGCTCCCGCAGGCCGGGCCCACACGATCCAGATCATGGTGCCGGCAAAGAGGGCCGCGGAGACGAGGAATCGCGCGGTGATCGTCGTGCCAAGCACCTCCGGCTGCTCCTGCGGGCGATGGATGAGCTCGCGCACGGTGTAGCGGCTGAATCCGAGCTCGCCGATGCATTGGAGGATGGCGATGATGGCCATGGCGACACCGAGCTGACCAAAGCCGGAGGCTCCAAGATACCGCGTGAGCGCACAGGTGAGCCCAAAGCTCAATGCGAGCCGCACGAGGCGGAGCACGGTGGCGAGCGAAAGCGTGTGAAGGATGGAGCGGCGGGCGCTCATGGGAGGTTCTCGACCGTGAAGCCGGTCTGCTTCAGCGGCTCGATGGCGTGGTGGTTCACAAAGACGGCGTCTTCACGCGAGTGGCGGTCGCGACGCAGACGACGAGCGGGCATGTCCACATAGAAGGGGCCGTCGAAGAGGCGCTCGGGCAGCACGGCACGCATTTCGTCCATTGATGCGTTCATCTCGGCGAAGACGAACTTCACGGAGCTGAGATGAGCGCCAAAACCACGCAGCACGGCGGGTTCGAGGCCTTCGGTGTCGATCTTGAGCAGATCGGGATACACCCGCTTTCGCTCGCAAAAGGCCGCGCCGGTTTCACAAGGCACCTGAATGGCGTTTTCGGCTTTTTCACCCTCGGCGAGCGCTTTGTTCACGGGGCTGAAATCTTCGTTCGTGAAGGAAAGCATGCCGCCGGCATCCGAAAGGGCGATCTGCCATGCATGGACGTTGGCGCGGTCGTTTTTCTCAAGCATCCGCCGCAAGGTGGCGAAGGTGGCGGGATGCGGCTCGAAGGCATGCACGGTCACTTCCGGGCATTCGGACATGAGAAGCGAGTAGATCCCGATGTTCGCGCCAATGTCGAAGCAGGTGCGCACGAGACCGCTGGCTCCGAGATGGCCGAGGAAGGACATGTTGTGGTAGTCGTAGCGGCGCTGGCTCCAGACGAGTGCCACGCAGCCATTCATCTCGCGGCGCTGTTCGATGAACAGACGTGAGCGGTCAGTGAGTTCGATGGCCGCTGGCAGCGGCAGGAAACGCCGCACGCCATGCCATAGCGCATGACGCATCAGCGCCGGCACAGGGCTCACGCCGGGATTCCGAAGAATGCCCTGACAGGTTTGAATGAAGAGACCCAATCCCATGCGGGACGGTATTTGGATGACTCAAGCCGTCGCGTAAGCCTTTTCGACCACATCACAAAGGAGGTGGCCGATGAGCAGGTGGCACTCTTGAACGCGTGCCGTGATGCTTGAAGGAGCTTTGAAGGCCAGTTTGGCCTCGGCGGCGCAATCCGCGCCTTTTTCGCCGGTGAAGGCGATGGTGACACAACCGCGCTGGTTGGCTGCTTCGAGAGCGAGAAGCACATTTTTGCTCGTTCCGCTCGTCGAGATGCCCAAGGCGACATCGCCGGGCTGCGCGAGAGCTTCGATCTGGCGTGAGAAGACCGTCTCGAAGCCGAAGTCGTTGCTGTGCGCGGTGAGAATGGAGGTGTCCGTGGTGAGAGCGAGACCGGCAAGCGCAGGACGATTCACGCGATAACGCACGACCAATTCGGCAGCGAGATGCTGCGCGTCCGCGGCGCTGCCGCCGTTGCCGAAGAAGATGATCTTCTTGCCGTTCTTGAGTGCGGTGAGCCAGGCGTCGGCCAGCGGAGCGATTTGATCACTCATCGCGCTGAGCTTCGAGATCGCGTCTTGATGCTCGACGAGATGAGTCTGGAATAAGGAGGTGAACATATCAGGCGAAGGCTGCCAGAAGCTCGTCCGGGGTCAAGGTGGCGGTGCCGAGTTTGCCGACGACGATGCCGCTGGCGTGGTTGGCGATTTCGGCGGCGTCTTGCAGCTTGAATCCAGCGGCGAGAGCCAAAGTAAGCAACGCGATGGCGGTATCGCCCGCGCCGGAGACATCATAAACTTCGCGAGCACGCGTGTGGATGTGGTGGGGGGCCTTGTCTCGCTCGAAGAGCATCATGCCGTGCTCGCCGAGTGTGACGAGCACGCTATTGACGGCCCATTTTTCGAGCAGCACGCGGCCGACTTCGAGCAGCTCGGTGTTTTGCGCCGGAGGGCCGGGCAGCAGGTGATCTTCGAGTCCGGCGGCGGCGAAGGCTTCGAGGCGATTCGGCTTCACCAGCGTGACGCCACTCCACGGAAGAGGATTGCGCGGCGAGGGATCGACGGTGACGATCAAGTTGTGCTCGGCGGCGATTTTGGAGACGAGTTTCATCAACTCGGTGGTCATGAAGCCTTTGCCGTAGTCTTCGAGAATGATGGCGTCGAGATCCGGCGCGAGGGCGCGGAGACGCTTCTCGATCTCGGCGAGTTCGTCGGCCGTGAGCGGAAGCAGTTTTTCGCGATCGACGCGGACGATTTGCTGCTGTCGGGCGGAGACGCGGGCCTTCGAGATCGTGGGCAGCGTGTCGTGAACGAGCAGCGGTGCTGGATCGACTTTGTCGGCGATCAAAAGGTCGCGCAGACGGTCGGCGGCGCTGTCTTTGCCGACACGGCCCATGAGATGCGTGTGCGGCGAGAAGGGCGAGATGTTGCGGGCGACGTTGGCGGCTCCGCCGGGATAAAACTCTTCCCGCGTGACCTCGACGATGGGCACGGGTGCCTCCGGCGAAATGCGACGCACATGACCCCAGATGAAGTGATCGAGCATCACATCGCCAATGACGAGGATGCGGCACTTCGCGAGGCTTCCGAGGCAGTTGCGGGTGAAGTTCATGCCTTTTTGCGGCGCTCGCGCACGGCGGCGGCGAGCTCTTCGAGCATCGTTTCGGTGGTGGACCAGTTCACGCAGGCGTCGGTGATGCTCTGGCCGTAAGTGAGCGGCACACCGGGTTTGCAGTCCTGGCGGCCTTCCACGAGATGGCTCTCGATCATGACGCCGGTGATCGCTTTGCTGCCCGCGATGAGCTGTTCGGCGAGCGAGGTGCTGACGAGCGGCTGCTTGCGGTAGTCCTTCAAGCTGTTGCCGTGGCTGCAATCGATCATGACGCTGGCGGGCAATCCACGCGCGGCGAGCTGGTCGGAGGCGGTCTTGATCGATGCGGCGTCGAAGTTGGTGCCGCCCTTGCCACCGCGCAGGATGACGTGGCAGGCGTTGTTGCCCTTCGTGCTGACGATGGCGGCGACGCCGTCTTTCGTGACCGAGAGGAAGCTGTGCTGGCCTTTCGCGGCCTCGATGGCGTCGAGCGCGACCTGGATGCCGCCGTCGGTGCCGTTTTTGAAGCCCACCGGCATGCTCAAACCGGAAGCGAGCTGGCGGTGCACTTGGCTTTCCGTGGTGCGGGCACCGATGGCTCCCCAAACGACCACGTCGGCAATGTATTGCGGCGTGATGACATCGAGGAACTCCGTGCCGGCCGGGATGCCCATCTGCGTGAGCTCCAGCAGCAGGCCGCGGGCACCGCGCAGGCCGTTGTTGATGTCGAAACTGCCGTCGAGGTGCGGGTCATTGATAAAACCCTTCCAGCCGACGGTGGTGCGTGGCTTTTCAAAATAGACGCGCATCACGATTTCGAGGTCCGCGCCGTGTTTCGCACGCGCGGCGATGATGTGTCGGCCGTATTCGAGGGCGGACTTCGTGTCGTGGATCGAGCAAGGGCCGACGACGACGAGCAAACGGTCGTCCTTGAGATTCAGGATGGCTTCCGACTTCTTGCGGGACTCCTCGACAAAGGCAGCCTCGGCATCGCGCAGCGGATACTCGTGCATGAGCAGCGCAGGCTGAATAAGCGGGAGGATTTCAGCGACGCGAAGGTCGTCAGTAGGATGCGATTGGCTCACGGGACAAGAAGGGGGCAAAAATGGGGCGGCAGTGTGGGGAGGCCCGGGGCCGCGTCAATGGGCGGAACGGCGTCGAACGCCGCCAAGCTGCCGCCCTTGGTGCCCCCATAAGAGGAGGCACCCAGTCGTCGAGATGGGTGGATCGGGCGCACAAGGCGATGGCAGGCCTCCCGGCTTGTTTGCATGGGAATTATGCCAATTAGAGTAATTTGCCATCATTTGGGTATTTTGGCAAAGTTAAATATCTGCCGCGACAGGGGCGTGTCGGCCAGCTCTGACTCGTCCGACGAGGACGGCTCCTGGGCTTGCAACCTTCCTCATCGCGGGAACGTTCGCTGCACCCCCACCATGAGCGAAAACACCCCCAACTCGCCCAAGCACACCAACGCGCTCGCCAAGGAGCGCTCGCCCTACCTTTTGCAGCATGCGCACAACCCCGTGAACTGGCTGCCCTGGGGCGAGGAGGCCTTCAAACTGGCCAAGGAGCAGGACAAGCCCATCTTCCTCTCCTCCGGCTACTCCACCTGCCACTGGTGCCACGTCATGGAGCGCGAGTCCTTCGAGAACGAGGACACCGCGAAGCTGCTCAACGAGAGCTTCATCCCCGTCAAAGTCGATCGCGAGGAGCGGCCCGATGTCGATCTCACCTACATGACCTACGTCCAAGCCGCCAGCGGTCAGGGCGGCTGGCCGATGAGCGTCTTCCTCACGCCCGAATTAAAACCCTTCTACGGCGGCACCTACTACCCGCCGGAGGACACGCCGGGACGCATCGGCTTCAAACACCTGCTCACCGAGCTGTCGAAGATCTGGAAGGAAGACCGCACCGGCGTCGAAGAACGCGCCAGCAAGTCCGTCGAGAAGCTCCAGGAGCATCTCGACAACGAAAACAAGGAAGTCACCGGCATCGACCCGCAGGCGGTGCTGCAAAAAGCCTACGACGACCTCAGCGGCAGCTTTGATTATCATGAAGGCGGCTTCGGCGGTGCGCCGAAATTCCCCCGGCCCACCGGTTTGAACCTCCTCATGCGCATCCACCGCGCGTTCGCGAAACGCGAGGACAAGGAGCGCAACCACGAGAGCGATTGGGCCATGGAGATGACCGTCAAAACACTGCGCGGCATGGCCAATGGCGGCATGCGTGACCATCTCGGCGGCGGCTTCCATCGCTACAGCGTCGATGCCTACTGGCACATCCCGCATTACGAAAAGATGCTCTACGACCAGGGCCAGCTCCTCAGCGCCTACATCGACGCGTGGAAGCTCACCGAGGGCAACGCGCTCTTCGAAACGATCATCCGCAGCACCGTTGCCTACTTGAAGCGCGACCTCCGCCACGCCGATGGCGGCTTCTTCTCCGCCGAGGACGCCGACAGCCTCGCCACCGCCGATGCCGCGCACAAAACCGAAGGCGCCTTCTACGTTTGGAAGGCCGGCGAGATCGACGAGATCCTCGGCAAGGAGCACGGCAATATCTTCCGCTACGCTTACGGTGCCCGCCGCGATGGCAATGCACGACCCGAGAGCGATCCGCACGGCGAATTGAAGGGCCTCAACACCCTCTACCGCGCCGTCTCCTTCAAAAAGACTGGCGAATACTTCAAGATGACCGCCGAGGAGGTCAAAACGATCATCGACGCCGCCATCGACAAGCTCATCGAGGCCCGCAACAAGCGCCCGCGCCCACATCGCGACGACAAAATCATCACCGCCTGGAACGGTCTCACCATCGCCGGCCTCGCCCGCTGCGGCGCGGCCCTCGGCGATGCCGAAATGATCACGCTCGCCACCCAGGCCGCGCAGTTCATCCACGATCAACTTTGCACCACACCCGGCAAAGAGTTGCATCGCTCCTGGCGGGAAGGCCAGCGCGGCCCGAAGGCCTTCTCCATCGACCACGCCTGCCTCATCCACGGCCTGCTCGGTCTTTATGAAGCCACCTTCGATGTGAAATGGCTCCAGTGGGCCGTCGCCTTGCAAAGCGAAATGGACGCGCAGTTCCTCGACACCCAAAACGGCGGCTACTTCAGCGTCCACACCGAAATGCCGAACAGCGTCCTGCGCATCAAAGAGGACTACGACGGCGCCGAGCCCTCACCGAACTCCCTCGCCGCGCTCAACCTCGTGCGCCTCAGCGCCCTCCTCGCGAAAGACAGCTACAAAACGCAAGCCGAGAAGATTTTCGCCATCTTCGGCAACACGCTCCAAACCAGCGCCTCCGCCGTCCCCGTCATGTCGATGGCCTTCGACCTCCTCCATCGCGGCAAAACCCAAATCGTCCTCGCCGGCGACAAATCGAGCCCCGACTTCCAAAAACTCGCCAAACACCTCCACCGCCAGTTTTTGCCGAACGCCGCCATCCTCCACGCCGACGGCGGCGAAGCTCAAAAATGGCTCGCCGAGCACAACGAAGCCCTCGCTGGCATGAAACCCGTCTCAGGCCAGCCCGCCGCCTACGTCTGCCAAAACTTCACCTGCCAGGCACCGGTGACGACAGTGGAGGAGTTGGAGAAGTTGATGTCACAAGCCAATTAGTGCTTCGACTCCAAATTACCTCCCACGCGCAAGCCACACGCCCAGCACCGCCACGCCCATGCCGATGAGCGACAGGCCCGTCAGCGTCTCGCCAAAAATCGCCCATGCCATGAGCGCGGTGACGGCGGGCACGGTGTAAAAGAGGCGCGTCACGTTCACGGCGGTGCCGCTGCGAATGAGGTGATTCAGCAGGCTGATGGCACCGATGGAGAGCACCAGCGCCACCCAGAGCAGCGCAAACACAAACTGCCCGCTCCATTGCACCTCGCGTGTCTCGGTGGTCAGAGCGAGCACGGCGGTGACGAGCAGGCTCGCGGCATACTGCACCACGGTGCTCGTGCGCAGGTCAAAGGTGGGGCAGTGGCGCTTCTGCCATAGCGTGCCGACGGTGATGCCAGCCAGCGCGGCGAGGGCAGGCACCATCATCGTGAGCGTGAGGCCGCTGCCCGTTTTGTGCGCCACGACCATCGCCGTGCCGAGGAAGCCGAGCGCGAGACCAGCCCACTGCCGCGGCAGCACACGTTCATGCAGCACCACGCCTGCAAAGGCGGCCGTGAAAAGCGGCTGCATGGACACGGTGAGGCTCACGATGCCCGATGGAAGTCCGAGACGCAGCGACCACACGCAACCGCTCAGATACACCGCATGAATGAGCAATCCGGCGATGGCGACATGCATGATCTGCGCCCTTCCACGTGGCCACGGTGCCCGCGTGAGCAGCGCGATGGGCACCAGGATGAGCAGCACGATCACATAGCGCAGCGTCAGAAACGTAAACGGCTCCGCGTAGGGCACGCCGAGCTTGGAGCCGATGAAGCCGCTGCTCCACAGCAGCACAAA
>CALMTT010000624.1 GCA_937872615.1 uncultured Verrucomicrobiaceae bacterium
AGGCCGGCGAGACGCTGCTGAACGGCAGCAGCGTGATCGGGCGGTTGGCGGTGGACCGGCCCGCCTCGACGTTCATGCGCACCGCGGTGGACTTGAACGGCTCGAAGACCAGCGCGCCGTAGAGGCGCTTTTTCTCCTCGAAGGCCGGGCGCTGGTTGAACTCCTCCTTGTCGTGCAGCGCGGCGATGCGCGCGGCGAGTTTCCCGGGCACAATCACGCGGTTGAAGTCGAGGGACTGGCGGAAGCTATCGTGGCTGCCGTAGCGCAGCTCGACCTTGTTGGTGTCGCGCCGGAGGCTGGCGCGCAGCAGCGCCGCATCGACCACGCCGGCGGGGCTGCCGACGCCGAAGAGGATGGCGTTGGGGCCGCGGTTCACGGTGACGGTCTCGGTGTTGTAGCTGTCGAGCGCGACGTCGCTCGTGTAGAAGCCGCGCGTGAAATTCGGCGCGGAGAGCCCGCGGGTGCGGCTGCCCTGCTGCGGGTTGACGCGCGCGGAGTCGCCGACGACCTGCGAGGCGTTGATGTCGTTGGTCGCGCCGGAGAAATTGCCGCCCGGGCCGGCCGCTTCCATGCCGGTGGCGATCTCCGCCTGAAACGCCGGATCGCCCGTGAAGCCGATTTGGACCTTCGCGAGCGCTTCATCGCTCTTTTGCCAGGTTTCGCGGATGTCTTGCCGCAGCTTCGTGAGCCACGCATTCACCGTGCGGTAGTCGGCGAGAGCAGCGGCGGGTGGCTGGATGAAAAGCAGGCGCAACGTGCCATCGGCGGAGGTGAATTCATCGCTCGGCATGTTGGCGTCATCGCCGGAGGAAAGCATGGCCATGGCCCCGCGAGCGATGCCAAAGGGATCGTAGCCGGTGAGCGTGGCGTTTTGGAGGTCGAGCGAGTTCGCCGTGGCCTCGCGGGACTTTTCGAGCAACGCGGGCAGTTTATCGGCAGCGAGCGAGGCACTCAACTCGGCGACTTTTTCCGGAGGCGCGTTTCGCCACAGCCACGCAATGACCTCGGCAATGACTTCGGGATCGGATTGCAGCAATGACTTGTGCCGCACTGAGGCGGCGAGGTCTTTTTGGGCCGCGAGATGTTCCGCGAGCGAATCGGCGGCGACTTCGAGTAGCTCGGCGTCCTCGCTTTGCAGCGTGACGATGAGCTGATCGCTCTTCAAATCTCGCAGCAGGCGGGTGCCTTCGAGGCCGGGCAGGTCCTGCGGGAGCAGCGAGAGCGGATCGACATCGAAATCGAGCCGCGAGATACCAAACCATCCCGCGAGGGCGACGAGAAGGATGAACAAGAAACGCGAAAAGACGGCGGGCATGGCGTTTGAAATGAGCATTGATTCGCGAGGAGGCATCTTATAACCTCGCACCGAAAAATATCTCCGACCGACCAAGCCAATCATGGAAGACAGCACGATCCAGCACATCCTTTTTGTGGCCGCGGCCGTCGTGTTTGCCTTTGCGTGCCGAACGTCGGCGAATCGCTACATCGCCAAGCTGGGCGCCGTCTCGATGCTGGGAGCGCTTTATCTCGCGGGCTACTACATCACGGATGAAAAACACGCCGGTGGGGCTCTTTTCGTGGGCGGCTGGTTCCTGGTGCCGTGGATGGAGATCGTCTTCCGCGTGCGGCGGCTACGCTTCCCGATCAAGAGCGAGGTCGTGAGCCGCTTCCCGCCTTCGCGAGACATCTTCCCGGATCTCAACGAACTCACTCGCGAGGCGGAGGACGCCGGGTTCACGCAGGTGGGCGATGCGGGCTGGATGTGGAGCGAGACGGAGCACTTCATGCGGCTCTTTTATCATGGGGAAAAACGGGCGCAGGCCTCCGTGGCGCTGGCGCGGCAGGGAGGTCTCGGCTTTGCCTATGTGAGCCTCACCTCCCGCGGGAAAAACGGCGTGGTTTACACGACCACGAACTACCCCTTCCCCTCGACGATGAAGCATCCCCCCAAGCACCTCGTGAACCGCTTCGAGGACGCGGAGTCGTTTGAAGACCTGCTCGCCGATCACGAGGACTACCTGCAGGCGCTCGCCGTGACCACCGACGAGCTCGCGGAGCAGGACACGGAGTTTTTGCATGCCTACATCCAGCGCGACATGAGCGTGCAAGTGGATCACAACCTCACCGAAGGCCTCATCGTGAAAGCCGGCAGCAGCGAGTTCCGCTACTCCTGGCGCGGCTGCTTCTTCCTCTACTGGCAGATCCTGAAGGACATGGTGCGGGTGTAGGGGAGGGCGACCCCACCAGCATTTTGCCAGGAGCAAAGTGCTCAGTTCTCAGTGCTCAGTAGGAAGCACGGGAAGAATTCAACTGAGCACTATGCACTGAGCACTCCGACGAGGCGGGCACGAAAACAGACTGATGTAGCCTTTACCCATCGTGTGAAAAAAACGGCCTACCGCTTCATCTGATCCCGACGACCCTCCGCATACGCGGTGAAGACGGCTTTGATCTCGTCGCGGACGCGGCGGAAGACGTTCATGATTTCTTCCTCGCTGCCGTTGGCGTGGGCGGGATCATCAAAGGGCCAATGGTGGCGGTTGAGCTGGCCGGGATACATCGGGCAGGCCTGGTCGGCGTTGCCGCAGACGGTGATGACGGTCTCCACATCACGCACAAGGAAGTCGTTCATGTGCTTGCTCGTGTGCGCGGAGATGTCGATGCCGATTTCAGCCATCGCTTTGATGCCGAGCGGATGCACGTAGCCTGCGGGCTTTGAGCCAGCGCTGGCGACTTCGAGGATGTCACCGGCCACATGGCGCAGCAGGCCTTCGGCAAGGTGGGAACGGCAGGAGTTGCCGGTGCAGAGGATGAGGACGAGGGGCTTCATGGGAGAAAATGACGAATGACGAATTCAGAATGACGAAGGGGAGCACTTGAGGCAGCAGCCGGGCTCGCTGACGCCGACACAGCATGGGACGGCGGCCAAGGCACCGAGCACCGTGGCGGTGAGATAGATCCACAGGTGCTCGAAGTGGCCGGAGACGATGGCGGGAGCCAGCGAGCGGGCGGGATTCATCGAGGCTCCGCTGATCGGACCGGCGAACATGGCCTCGAGCGCGATGATGCCGCCGATGGCGATGCCGGCGGTGATGCCTTTTTCCTTCGCGCCGGTCGAAACACGCAGAATCGCCAGCATGAGGATGGCGGTGAGGATGAACTCCAAAACGAAGCTTTGCATCGCGGTGCCACTGGGAAGCGTGGCACCGAGTTTTTCGTGCGTGGGGAACAAAAGTCGCAAAACGCTGCTCGCGGCTCCTGCACCGGCGATTTGGGCCAACACATAGCCCGGGACTTCTTTCCATTCGAAACGGCCTGCGACGGCAAAGCCGAGTGTCACGGCCGGATTGAGGTGAGCGCCGCTGACATCGCCAAACGTGTAGATCATCGCCATCACCACGAGGCCAAAGGTGAGCGCGATGCCCGCGTGGCCGATCACGCCGCCGCTGACGTCGTTGATGACGATGGCTCCCGTGCCTGCGAAGACGAGGATGAAGGTGCCGAGGAGTTCGGAGAGGAGTTTGTTCATGTCAGCAGCATTTGGAGCCCGGCGTGCAGCAGGCCTGTGGCAGGCTTTGCGGTGTCGGAGAGCATTCACCGGGGAGGCAGATGCCGCGGGCGAGGCAATCGGTGTGCTTCCAGCCGCAGCGGAAGGCCAGCGAGCCTTCGACGATTTCCACGCTCTCGACCGGGAACTGCGCCACGACGCCATCCTCGTATTCGATTTCGACCGGCAGCTCGTGATGCGGCAGCACATCGCCCGCGTGATCAAAGATGGCAGCCAGTTTGCCTGCGATGAGCCGATGATCGACATCATCGTGGACCCAGGTTTGCAGCAAACAGGTCTCCAGCGTGCGCCGCGTGCCACCGCAGTCGATGAAGCGCTTCGTGACGTGGCCCACCTCGGTGATGTGGAAGTGCGCGGGGATCAGCCCGCCGTCCGGCAAGATGAAAGTCAGCGGTTTGTCGGCGTGCGAGCGGAGATGGGTGAGGAAGTCGGCAATGGTCATGAGGAATCAGCAGCAGGTGGTTTTTTTGCCGCCGCAGGCCAGCCGGTCCACGCAGCGGAGGAAGTCGCCAAGGCAGTCGCAGGCGAGCGAGTAGTAAATGTTCAGGCCGCGCTTCTCGCAGTTCAGCACGCCAGCCTCGCGCATCAGCGTGAGGTGCTTCGAAACCGTGGACATGTCCGCGCCGACGAGGTCCTTCAGGTCACACACGCACATTTCGCCCTTCATCAGCGCTTCGGCGATGAGCAGGCGCGACGGATGCCCCAGCGCCTTGATCACGGCGGCGCGGTCTTCGAGCTTTTTTTTCGTGGCGGGCATCTATTTGGCTAATCCGCCAAATAGTAAACCTTGGCAAGTGACAATCACGCCGCCTCCGAGCCGCCTGCTCGATACACCGATGGCGAAACACCCACCTGCCTGCGAAACCAAGCGGTGAAGTGCGACGCATGCCGAAAGCCGAGTTCGAAGGCGATTTGCTTCAGCGTGCTTTCACCGGCCAGCACGCGCTCGCGGGCCGCGTCGAGTCGGCGACGTTCCAAATGACCGCGCAAGCTCGTGCCGAGGTGCTGCTGGAGCAGTTGATCCGCCCGGCGCAGGCCCAAACCGAAGCCCGGCGGCAGCGTCGGCGTCGTTTGATCGAGCGGACGCGTGTCCAGCCACGCGATGAGTTGCTCCACACGGCTGCGCCGGCCTTTCGTGGCCGTTTGTGGCTCTGGTGAGGTGCCGTGCTTTCGCATCACCTCACACCACACTGCGAACCATGACTGAAACGCCGCCTCGCGTGCCGACCAACCGGCCAGCGCATGCGTCATCGGCTTCACCGCCTCGCGAAACGTCACCGCTTTGCGACCGCGATGCACGCGGCGGAAGAGTTCGAGCGTCGCGGTGCGGAGTTGCGAGAGGTGAATCATTCCACCGCAGAGAATGGAACGCCGCAGAGATTCATTTTCGGGGTCAGAACTCTGCGGCGTTCCAGCCTCTGCGGTGCGCTTCAAAGGTTTGGTTCCGTCTTTGCCCGCGAAATTCAGTCCCGCGCGGAAAACCGGCCGCTCATCCGGCCACAGGCAGCGAAACCCGACCGAAAGCAGCCGCGTCCCCGGCGCAAACCAGTGCTGTCGCGGCCCCGGCGCAGAGAAAAACGCCTCGCCACGCTTCACCATGATCTCTTTTCCATCCGCGCGAATTCGCCCGCTCCCCTGCTCCACAAAAAACACGCCCGCCGGCACCGGAATCTCCGCCGACCACACCCCGCACACCGGCACCGCCCCGCGATACACCCACAGCCACTCGCAGCGCAGGCTGCGCCAGGCATCGGCGGTGATTTCGGGTGGCAGGGGCATGGGTCAGTCGTTCTCCTTGACCCATTCGAGATTCCGTCCGGAGGGATTGATCTCCAAGGTGCCATTGTATCGAGGCGTCTCATCCACAGCATTTCCCAAGGCCTCAATGCATAGGCGACCATGAAGTTTGCCATCCGAGGCACGCACATACACGACCGGCCCTGGTGAGTTGCCGGGATTGGCAATCATGACCTCCTGCCCGTAGCCGGACTGAGGCGCGATCCGATAGAGTTGTTCGTAAAGGGTGTGTGTCGTCGTTGGAAGACACTCGTCGCGCGAGACCAGATACAATTGGACTCCGTTTAGTCCACGAAGGCGCAGCCGCTGATCCCGATAGCGAGTGTTGCTGGCGGAGAAATACTCCAGCTCAATGTCTCCAGACAAATCGCCCGAAAACTTGCCCGTTTCGAGGTCGAGCGATTTGGGTGTGACGGTTTCAGGCAAGTCGTGTTTCGAGTAGAGGTCGAAGAGAACCACTTTTGACGTCGGAGCATCCGACATAGGCGAGAGGCAGAGAGGAATCAGAGGTGTATCTGTGGCTGGGACGGCACCTGTGGCGATGGCGCGGGTCTCATACGTCGAGACGGTGTAGGAACGCATTCGGTCATGCTCTGCGAGCTGCATGTCGAGTGTTACCGTGATCTCGCGAAACCCCTCTTTGCTGACGGTCATGCGCGTTTTGTATCGCATTCGACGCGATGGAACCCGCACAACACCCTCGGAGTCGGAATGAAAAGGACCTCCGCTGACGTCAAAGACCTCTGCGCCGCCGGACCCGTATCCAAATCGTTCGAAACGAACTTCGGCACCAGCCACAGGCTTTCCTGCGGGATCGCTGAAGTGAAGCATGATCTCTTGGCCCGTCGCCATGCCGAATCCGGTGCTTCCCGCCACAAACATCAACGCCGTGTTCATAGCGCCGATCACCAGCATCATGGGGGACCAGGTTTTGGGGCGGAACCAAGTGCCCGCGAAAACCAATCCACCCAATCCCACGGCTATCAGAAACATCAGCAGCACGGCGACGCCTTCCAACGGGCCTGCGTTTGGCCCGGAAGTAGGCGTTGAGAGACCGGTTCCGACCAAGGATAGGCCTCCAACAGCAGCACCCAAAACCAGAGGAACCCAAAGCACCAAAGACCACGCCTGTTTGCGTGAAAACACATACGCGGCCACAACAACGGCTGTGCCAGCTAAAGCGGCACCTGGTGCCTTAGACGCGGTCTTGGGATCAGATGACAACCAAAGGAACAGCACCACTGGCAGCCAAGTGATAGCTATCGCTCCGAGCAGGGCGATCCATGAAGTGGGTCGATGATTGTTTACGGGCGTCATTTGGCACTCGGGGCGAGTGTAAGCGATTTCATCCTCGCATAACAACGAGCATTTGCCGCCCTCACCGCATCTGCTTTGCTGCCCGGATGAAGCCCAACCTTCTGCTTTCCGTGTTTTCCGCGTGTTCCGTAGGCCTGCTCAGTGCGCAGGAGCCGCGCAGCATCAGCGGCATCTATCCCTCGCTCGCCATGTTCAACAACGAGGGCGAGTGCGGCACGGGCGCGGTGGTGCCGTGGGCGGATCGGCTCTGGGTCATCACGTATGGGCCGCATCTGCCCTTCGGTTCGAGCGACAAGCTCTACGAGATCACGCCGGACCTGAAGCAAGTCGTGCGACCGGAAAGCGTGGGCGGCACGCCGGCGAACCGCATGATCCACGACGAGTCGCAGCAACTTTTCATCGGGCCGTATGTCATCGACGCGCAGCGCGGCGTGCGCGTCATCCCGCCGAGCATCATGCCGGGCCGGCTCACCGGCAATGCGCGGCACCTCACCGATCCCGCCGGCAAGATCTACTACGCCACGATGGAGGAAGGCCTCTACGAGGTGGATGTGAAGACGCTGGCCGTGAAAAACTTCATCCGCGACGGCAACGGCCTCAAAAAAGGCTTCAAGGTCGAAACGCCGCTCTCGAAGCTCGATTCCCAACTGCCCGGCTACCACGGCAAAGGCCTCTATTCTTCCCAAGGCCGCGTCATCTACGCGAACAACGGCGACCGCGACAAGCGCGTGCTCACCGATCCCACCACACCCAGCGGCGCGCTCGGCGAATGGACCGGCAGCGGCGATTGGCAGCTCGTGCGGCGCAATCAATTCACCGAAGTCACCGGTCCCGGTGGCATCCACGGCAGCGACGCCAACGCGCCCGTGTGGAGCATCGGCTGGGATGCGAAATCACTCATCCTCATGCTGCTTGATAACGGCAAATGGCAGTCCTTCCGCCTGCCCAAAGTCAGCCACAGTTACGATGGCGCTCACGGCTGGAACACCGAGTGGCCGCGCATCCGCGACATCGGCGATGACAACCTGCTCATGACGATGCACGGAGCGTTCTGGAGCTTCCCGAAGACCTTTTCCGCCGCGAACACGAGCGGCATCCGCGCCCGCAGCGCCTACTTGAAGGTCATCGGCGACTTCACGCGCTGGAACGACCGACTCGTCTTCGGCTGCGATGACTCCGCGAAGTCGGAGTTCCTCAACACGCGCAAAGTCAAAGGCGGCATCGACAGCGTCGGCCAGTCGCAGAGCAATCTGTGGTTCACCAGCCCCGAGACGCCAGACAAACTCGGCCCCGCACATGCGAGCGGTGCGGTGTGGCTACATGAAAGCGTCAAAGCAGGCGACGTGAGCGATCCCTTCCTCGTCGCCGGTTGGAAACATCGCAGCGTGTGGCACATCGATCATGCCAGCGGCACTTCAAAGCGTGTCGAGATCACCGGCGACGATGAATGGCTCACGGTGAAGGCCGAAAAAGACTCCAAAGACTTCAGCGTGCTCATCACGCTCTCGAATGGCGAATCACGCGAAAACACCGCCGATGCCATTTTCGACGGCATCGCCCAAATCGGCGATGAAAACGCTCAAACCGGCCTTTTCCGCCCTCGCGGCGAAAACAAGCGCACGCTGAGTTTCGCCACGAAAGACGGCTACTACGAGATGGGAGCCGATTTGAGCCTCAAACGCGTCGAAGACGCCAAAGCGAAGGCCTTTGTCGAAAAAGCCGTCGCCCTGCCGAAGAACGTCATCACGCTCGATGAAGCCAGCGTGCTCGTTGCCGATGATCGTGGCCGCCGCTGGCGTCTTCCGCGTGCTTCAAAAGCCTACGACGCTGCCACGAACGCCGGCGAGCTGCGTGTGTGCCGCGAAGTCGCCACCGAGCGCGACATGCTCAGCGCCTGCGGCACCTTCTTCGAGCTGCCCGCAGAGAACGCCGATGGCTTCGCCAAGATCCGCCCGATTTGCTCGCACAACCTCCGCGTCACTGACTTCGGCGGCTATCGCGGCCTCTTCATCATGAGCGGCATCAAACCGGACGCGAAAGCCAGCGACCACATCCTCCGCAGCGACGACGGCAAGGCCGCGCTTTGGGCCGGAGCCATCGACGACCTCTGGAAGCTCGGCAAACCACGCGGCGAAGGCGGCCCATGGAAGTCCACGAAGGTCAAACCCGGTCAAAACAGCGATCCGTATCTGATGTGGGCCTACGACCAACGCACGCTCACGCTTAGCCACGATCAAAACGAGCCCGTGAGCTTCCACATCGAGCTCGACCTCACCGGCACCGGCCTGTGGGTGAGCTACAAACACCACGAAGTCTCCCCCGGCGAAGAAACCGCCCTCACCTTCGAACCCGTCATCCAAGCCCGCTGGCTCCGCGTCACCACGGACAAAGCCTGCGCCGCGACGGCATGGCTGAAGTATGAGTGAGTGAAAGACGGGTTGCGTGATGGCCCACTTCCCGCACTGTGGCGGCCCTCATGAACAAACTGGACGAAATCATCGCCCAAAAGCATCTCGAAGTGCAGCGCCTCCTCCCGCGGGCGGAGAAGCTGCGTGCCGCCGCCGCGCTGCGGGATGACGTGCGCTCCTTTTACGATGCCCTGCGTGCCGATCCTACCCGCCTGAGCATGATCGCCGAGGTGAAGCGTGCCTCGCCCTCCGCGGGCACGATCGCGGCGGACTTTGATCCGCTCACGATTGCCCGTGGTTACGAAAAAGCGGGCGCGAACGCCCTTTCGGTGCTCACCGATGAGAAGTATTTCCAGGGCCGTCTGGAGTATCTCACGCTGATTCGTGAGCAGGTGGACATCCCGTGCCTGCGGAAGGATTTCATCATTCACGAGGCGCAGATCTTTGAGGCCGTCGTGGCTGGTGCGGATGCCATTTTGCTCATCGTGGCCGCTTTGGACCAGCCGACGCTGGAGCACCTGCTGGAGGTGGCGCACACCTTCCAGCTCGATGCGCTCGTCGAGGTGCATGACCTGCCTGAGCTCGAACGTGCCCTCGCGACGGACGCTCGCATCATCGGCGTGAACAATCGCAACCTGAAGCACTTCACCGTCGATCTCGGCACGACGGAAAAGCTGGCCGAGGAAGTGCCGGATGATGTCGTGCTGGTGGCGGAGAGCGGCATCAAAACGGTCGCCGATGCTCAGCGCCTCGCGGAGGCCGGTGCGGATGCTTTGCTCGTGGGTGAGACATTGATGCGAAGCCCGAACATCATGGTCGATCTGCCTGCCCTGCGTGTGCCGGTGGCTCCGAGGGATGCGTGAGGGATTAGAGATGAGAGATCGGGGATGGGACGGGCGTTCTTTGCGCCCTCTCTGACCACATGAAACGTCTCTCGATCCTCTCCCTCCTCGCGTTCGCCGTTGCGGCGCACGCGGAAATCAAGCTCCCCGCCATCATCGGGGACAACATGGTGCTTCAACAGAAGCAAACGAACCCCATCTGGGGCTGGGACACGCCCGGCACGAAGGTGACGGTGACCTTTGCTGGCCAGACGAAGTCCGGTGAAGCCGATGCGAAGGGCAAATGGACCGTGAAACTCGATCCCGTGCCTGCGAACGCCAAGCCCGCGACGATGAGCATCGCTGGCACGAACAAGGTGGAGATCAAAAACATCCTCGTGGGCGAGGTGTGGATCTGCTCCGGCCAGTCAAACATGCAGTGGAGCGTGCAGAGCTCGTATGATTCGGACTTGGAGATCGCCACGGCGAAGCATCCTAACATCCGCCTCATCTCCGTGCCACAGGTCGGCACGCAGGAGCCGCAGAACGACTTCAAAGGTGCGTGGGCGGAGTGCTCGCCAGCCAATGTGGGCGGCTTCAGCGCCGTCGGTTTCTTCTTCGGCCGCACGCTGCATCAGGTGCTCGATGTGCCGGTGGGTCTCATCAACAACGCTTGGGGCGGCAGCGCCGCGGAGGCCTGGGTGCGCCGCGATGTGCTGGAGAAGGATGCCCGCTTCAAAACCCTCATGGACGGCTGGGTGGCCCGCGAAAAGGATCTTTCCAGCGACGCTGCGAAGCAGAAATACGAAACCGCCCTCGCCGCCTGGAAAAAGCGTGCCGAAGAGGCCAAGGCGAAGAAGGCCGAGTTCCGCGAGCGTGCGCCGCAGAGCCCGCAGCAGCAGCTTTCCGGCAACAGCCGCCCCGGCAACATCTACAACGGCGTTTTGCTCCCCACCATCGGCTACGGCATCAAAGGCGCCATCTGGTATCAGGGCGAAAGCAATGCCTCCCGCGCCTATGAATATGGCTACCTCTTCCCGCTCATGATCCAGCATTGGCGTGATGAGTGGAAGCAGGGCGATTTCCCCTTCTACTGGGTGCAGCTCGCCGACTTCCAGCTTGAGAAACCCGAGCCCGGCGACAGCGCCTGGGCCGAGCTGCGCGAAAGCCAGACGAAGACGCAAAACGCCATCAAAAATGGCGGCCAGGCCGTCATCATCGACATCGGTGAAGGCCGCGACATTCATCCGCGCAACAAACGCGACGTCGCGGATCGCCTCGTGCGCATCGCGCTCGCGAAGGACTACGGCATGAAGATCCCGTATCGCAGCCCCGAGTACAAGAGCGTCGAAATCCAGGGCAACAAAGCCATCGTCACGCTCGACACCTTTGGCAGCAATCTTTACACCTTCGACGTGCAGGAAGTGAAAGGTCTCGCCGTCTGCGGTGCGGACAAAAAATGGGTCTGGGCCACCGGCAAGCTCCTCGGAGCCGACAAGATCGAAGTCACCGCCCCTGGCGTCGCCAAGCCCGTGGCCGTCCGCTATGCGTGGAGTGACAATCCGGTGTGCAATCTCTTCAGCAAAGAAGGCCTGCCCGTCACACCCTTCCGGACGGATGATTTCCCGATGACCACGAAGCCCGTCGCTCCGGCGAAGTGAGCCCATCCATGAGTATTTAAGCCAAGCCGGAGACCGAAAGTCTCCGGCTTTTTGCTGGTCAATATCCGCATCAGCGTCCTATCCTGCCCGGCCATGGAAAACAGCGCCCTTCCTCCGTCTCCGGTTCCCACCCAGGATGACAAGACCCTCGGCATCGTGATGCACCTGCTCTGCATCGTCGGTTTTGCCATCATCGGCCCGCTGATCATCTGGCTGATGAAAAAGGACCAAAGCCCCTACCTCGACGCGCAGGGCCGCGAGCTGCTGAACTTCCAGATCTCCTACTTCATCTACGCGATGATCTCGTTGGTGCTCGTGCCGGTGCTCATCGGCATCGTCCTGCTCATTGCGGTGGGCGTGGCCTCTCTGGTCTTCACCATCATCGGCATCGTGAAGGCCTCCGAGGGCCACGTGTATCGCTTCCCGCTGTGCATTCGCATGCTGTGAGGCACGGAACGAGCTGCCAGCAGGCTCCGGGCGGGCTTTTCTTGGTCCCATTTTGACCATGCCTTGACCTATCGGCCGCCCTTTTTACCTCTCACGCCCTCAAAACCGCCTTTCCCCGCCTCTCATGTCCGCCAAGATCATCTACACCCTCACCGACGAAGCCCCGCTCCTCGCCACGTATTCCTTCCTGCCCATCGTGAAGGCCTTCACCAAGGCCGCGGGCATCGAGGTCGAGACGCGCGACATCTCGCTCGCCGGACGCATCCTCGCGCAGTTTGGCCAGCAGGAGGACGATTTGAGCTACCTCGGCAAACTTTGCCTCGAGCCGACCACAAACATCATCAAGCTCCCGAACGTCTCCGCGTCCGTGCCGCAGCTCAAAGCCGCCATCGCTGAACTTCAGGCCAAAGGCTACAAACTCCCCGATCTGCCCGAAAATCCGCAGACCGATGAGGAAAAGGAGATCAAAGCCAAATACGCCAAGGTCATGGGCAGCGCCGTGAATCCCGTGCTGCGTGAAGGCAACAGCGACCGCCGTGCTCCGAAGGCCGTCAAAGACTACGCCAAGAAGCATCCGCACAAGATGGGTGCCTGGTCCGCCGATTCCAAAACCACCGTCGGCACCATGGGCAAAGACGATTTCTTCTCCAACGAGAAGTCCACCTGCGTCGCCGATGCCACCGAGGTCAAAATCGAGTTCACCGGCAAGGATGGTAGCACCAAAACCCTCCTTCCGAAACTCGCCCTCAAAGCCGGCGAGATCATGGACGCCACCAAGATGAGCAAGAAGGCCCTCGTCGCCTTCTTCGAGCAGCAGATCGCCAAGGCGAAGGCCGATGGCGTGCTCTTCTCGCTCCACATGAAGGCGACCATGATGAAGGTCAGCGATCCCATCATCTTCGGCCACGCGGTGAGTGTCTTCTTCAAAGACCTCATCGCCAAACACGCCGCCACGCTCGCCGAGATCGGTGTGAACTTTAACAACGGCTTCGGCGACCTCATCGCGAAGCTCGAAAAACTCCCCGCCGACAAAAAAGCCGAGATCGAGGCCGACATCCAGGCTGCCTACGCCAGCGGCCCCGCCTTGGCCATGGTGAACAGCGACAAAGGCATCACCAACCTCCACGTGCCCAGCGACGTCATCGTCGATGCCTCCATGCCCGCCATGATCCGAGGCGGTGGCAAGATGTGGGACGCCGCCGGCAAGGAGCAGGACACGCTCGCGGTCATTCCGGACAGCAGCTACGCCGGCATCTACCAGGCCACGATCGACTTCTGCAAAAAGAACGGCGCCCTCGATCCGAAGACCATGGGCAGCGTGCCCAATGTCGGCCTCATGGCCCAGGCCGCCGAAGAATACGGCAGCCACAACAAGACCTTCGAAGCCCCCGCCGATGGCACCATCAAAGTCACCGACGCCGCTGGCAACGTGCTCTTTGAACACACCGTCGAGCAGGGCGACATCTGGCGTGCCTGCCAGACCAAGGACGCCCCCGTGCAGGATTGGGTCAAACTCGCCGTCAACCGCGCCCGCGCCTCACAGACCCCCGCCGTCTTCTGGCTCGACAAAGCCCGCGCTCACGACGCCCAGATCATCGCCAAGGTCGAAAAATACCTCAAAGACCACGACCTCACCGGCCTCGACATCCGCATCCTCCCGCCCGCCGAGGCCTGCACCTTCTCCTTGGAACGCATCGCCAAGGGCCTCGACACCATTAGCGTCACTGGCAACGTCCTCCGCGACTACAACACCGACCTCTTCCCCATCCTCGAAGTCGGCACGAGCGCAAAGATGCTCTCCATCGTCCCGCTCATGAACGGCGGCGGCCTCTTCGAAACCGGCGCCGGCGGCTCCGCGCCGAAGCACGTCCAGCAGTTCTGCGAAGAGAACTACCTCCGCTGGGACAGCCTCGGCGAGTTCTTCGCCCTCGCCGCGTCCTTCGAGCACCTCGCCGACACCTTCAAAAACCCGAAGGCCAAAGTCCTCGCCGACACCCTCGACGCCGCGAACGGCAAGTTCCTCGAAAACGACCGCAGCCCCGGCCGCAAACTCGGCACCATCGACAACCGCGGCAGCCACTTCTACCTCTGCCTCTACTGGGCCCAGGAACTCGCCGCCCAAACCGCCGACGCCGACCTCGCCGCGACCTTCAAACCCATCGCCGAGTCCCTCACCGCCAACGAGCCGAAGATCGTCGCCGAACTCCTCGCCGTCCAAGGCCAAAAAGCCGACGTCGGCGGCTACTACAAACCCGACAACGCCAAAGCCGATGCCGCGCTGCGTCCGAGTGCGACGCTGAACGGGATCTTGGCGGGGGTGTGAGGCTGAAAAGGTCGTGCTTGCCAGTTAGGGCACTTGTTCACTATGCTTTCAGCTTCAAGAAACCTTCTTGAAGCTGAAAGGAATGTGAATTCACAACTCTTCAAAAGAACCAAAAAACCGTGTCCTATGATCGCATCCAGCAATGGCTAGGTTGGCCTGACCGAGATCAGGCTTTTGCACCATCCGGTGAAGGAGCGAATGCGTTCGTAGAATTTGCACAGAAAAAGATTCAAGGGGCACTCAATTCCGAGCATCGCGGCACTGCTGTCAAAATCGGGGTCATCGCGGCAGACCCGAACTCCGATAACTCAGAGGCTCCACTTGCCCTGCTTTGCGAGTTTCCCCGTGCAGCCAATGATGCAGTCCTGGATTTGGTCCATAAACTCGCGTGGAATCTCTCTCGCACTGCGCTGCTCATCACGCTGGAACCGCATCGTCTTATTGCGTGGACTTGTCAGCTAGACCCGACGCAGGGTGATCAGCGACATGTTTGCGAGCTTCCTGAAATAGAACATTTTCAACCAACAGGCTCACCGCTTCAGCGTCAGGTGCGAGATTTACTGCATTGGGTGAATCTCATCACCAACCGCGCACAACAAGAGCATCCGAAGCAATTCCCTGCCGATGGCCGCGCCGATGCGCTGCTGCTGAAAAACCTTCGCTATGTGCGAAGCGAGTTGCGCGCCCGTGGCCTCGCACAGGATCACTGCCACGATTTGCTCGCACGGGTGATCTTCACGCAGTTCCTTTTTCATCGGAAAGACAGTGACGGTCACGCCTTTTTCAGTCCGGCGAAAATGCGCCGTTTGAAGGAGGAGGGCACTCTTTCCCGCTACCACGAAAGCCTCGCCTCGCTTCTCACCCACAAAGCCGACACTTACGCGCTCTTTCGATGGATGGACGAGCGCTTCAACGGCGACCTTTTTCCAGGCAAAGACGGCGAGGACGAGGACGCTCGGGAGGTAGCATGGCGAACGGAAAAAAATGCGGTCTCGGCGGAGAAACACCTTTCACTGCTTGCGGGACTCGTTAGCGGCACGCTCGACGTGAGGGATAAGCAGCACACACTCTGGCCGCACTACTCCTTTGACACTATCCCGCTTGAGTTCATCAGCAGCGTTTATGAGGAGTTCCTCACTGCCGAGGAACGTGGCAACGACAAAGCCTACTACACGCCATCCCATCTTGTGGACTATGTGCTCGACGCCGTCCTCCCATGGGGCAGCGACGAGTGGGATGTCCGCATTCTCGATCCCTGCTGCGGTTCTGGCATCTTCTTGGTGAAGGCCTTCCAGCGCCTCATTCACCGGTGGAAGCGAGCAAAAGGTCGCGAACCACTCGTGACCGACCTTCGGCCCATCCTCGAACGCAATCTCGTCGGCGTGGACAAAAACCCCGAAGCCGTCCGCGTCGCCTGCTTCAGCCTTTACCTCGCGATGGCAGATGCCATCGAGCCGAAGCACTATATCACCCGTGACAACACGAAAGTCTTCCCTCGCCTGCGCGGAACCCGGCTAATCCGGCAAGATTTCTTCGATGAGGAAGCGAAGACCACAGTGGAGAAAGGGAGCTTCGATTACGTCCTCGGCAACGCGCCTTGGGGTGACGGTTCCATCTTCCCCGATAAGCTGTCGGATGAAGAAAAGGTAGCATATCGGAAGCGCATCAAAACCCTGCCCCCAACGCCGGGACAAAAGTGGGCCAAGGCAAACGACTGGCCAGTTGCCAACAATGACATCGGCCCGATTTTTCTCGCCAAAGCCGCAACGCTCGCGAAGCCAAGCGGCTTTGTGGCGATGGTTAATACCGCGCAGATGCTTTTACGGAAAGATGGTCTCGCTACCCAATTCCGAAGCAAGATTTTCAGAGCGTACACATTCGACGAAATCACCAACCTCACCGCCTTACGAAAGGAGCTCTTCCCCCAAGCTGATGGCCCTTCATGTGTGGTAGTTTTCAGCGCCGCGAAGCCCCGCAAAGAGAACCACTTCACATACTATGCTCCCAAGCCCAGCCGTGCATTCGCTGGAGCTAGAGGTAAATCTTCGAAGGCAGCAGGTTTTAGTGTTGAGCCATACGACATTGGGAGCATCACTCATGAAGAAGCGGCAACCGAGTCTGACATCTGGACGATTCTCTCACTTGGCTGCAACCGAGACCGCTACCTTCTTCAGAAACTAAAACGGTTTCCAAACTTAGACTCTCTGAGTTGCGACAACAAAGTTATCTGCCGTTCTGGAATCATCCCCGGGGATCAAAAGCAGGAGCTACTGGCGTTGAAGGATGTCCCATATTTTGCAGGATCTGCATTTCCGACAGGCACCTTCCTCACAATGGACTCAACTGGATGTCCTCCGTGGCGGAAGCCGCTAGCAGCAACAACATATGCTACTAACCCTGAGGCGTTCAAATCTCCTCAAGTGCTCATAAAGGTTTCGCCAGTCGCAAAAACAGGAAGAATTCGCGCAGTCCGCGTTTCAACGCGCAATTCAGATTGGGGAGTGGTTTGCACAAAGTCGTTTCTGACGGTGCGAGACTATTCGGCGGAAGGGAGCAATGTAGACCGTGCATGTGTCGCGTATAACAGCAACGTGGCTGCATACTGGTTGCACCTCACGAGTGGCCGATCTCTTTACAACACTGAGATGCTGCTAGCGGACCTGCGTTCTGTCCCACTTCCAAACGAGGCTGTCAGTTTGGCGAGCATCCTAAGTTTCGAGGCGATAGATGAATTTACTCAAAAGGCTTTTGGCCTCACCGCGGCCGACCGCACGCTTATCGAAGATTTTCTCGAATACACTCTGCCGTACGTTTTGCGGAAGACGCCGGGTAAAGCCCGTTTCCCAACGCAGCGCAAAAACAGCGACGGCATCAAGGAACCGGAGCTTGTGGAATATGCCAAGACATTCACCCGCGTGCTGAAAGGCACTTTTGGCAAAGACCAAGCCGTCGCTGCCACGATCTTCACGGACCCGGAGGATGGCAGGCTGCCCGTGCGGATGCTCACCATCCACCTCGATTCGACGGAAAGAACCGGAGTGAACCTCGACGCCATTGAGGCCGATGGCTTGCTAGACCAATTGGCGAAACTTCACACCGACCAACTCAAACAGCAGCCGCGCAATACAACTGGAGGCGGCTTAGGCTTCCAACGCGTCGCATGGTTTTTCCATCCTAGTCGCGAAAACGGAAAGAGGATGATGAACCTCACCATCGTGAAACCCGACGAACGCCGCTACTGGACCCGCTCCATGGCCATGCGCGATGCCGATCAACTCGCTTCCAGTATCATGAAAGCGGCAGGAGGGCTCAAAAAGTAACCCGATGAGCCGTCCTACTCTCAGCGAGCTCCGATGGCCGATGGATGACGAGTCACACCGTCAGGCTGTTGAATGGGCTGAGGGCATCGCGACTCAAGTCTTGGAATGGACCTGGCGGGCCTTTGATTTGCTTGGCGGCAGTGTCTTGTCCCGTGTGGACATGACTCAACCCCTGGAGCAGTTGGAACGAGATCTTACCGGAAACCACTTCGCAGAAATCCAAGGGGTGTGGGCACGAGAAACCGAGGGCGAAACGTCGATAGAACCGTGGCCTGAATATGCTGAGTTGGAGACGCGTGCGCCCGCCCCTGCCAAACCACCCGCCTACGACATCGCTTTCGTGTGGCGAGCAAATCGACGGATCGCATTCCCGATAGAGGCCAAAGTGGTCAAAACACCGTCCGCATTGGCCGACTACCTCGGCGATACGGACAAATTTGTTTCTGGGATCGCGGCACCATGGGTCGGCGAAGGAGCACAGATCGCTTATTTGCTCAAAGGTGATTCGTCTGTTTTCTTCACCAATCTCAAATCACGTCTTCGCAGACGGCTTGAGCCTGTCAGCGATTTTTTGCATCGACCACATCGGGTATCTCGACACAAGCGAACCAAGAGCCCGCTGCTCCACCTGCACCACTTGGTCATGCACCTAAACACCCGCGATGATACTGCTTCTGAAGCAGAGCAACTCCAGCTCACTGGTGAGGGCTTCAGTTGATTGAGGTAAGTTCAGGTGTGGCGCTCCAGAAATCTTTTGACGCACACACCGACAGTGCGTGTCCTTGCCGAGGCGTGATTCGATGAGAACCCGTTCCTTGACGCTTTCGACCGCTGAGGCATACATTCCCCGCGTTAACCCCCGCTGTAGCTTCGGCGAAGCGGTCTTGGGCCAGCGCGAAAGCGCTGGCCCTTGTTTTTGCGCGAGGAGGTCTGCATGAGAACCATCGCCTATGTGGATGGATTCAATCTGTACTTCGGTGCGCTCCGCAGGACGCCGCATCGCTGGCTCGATCTCAAGCGGCTCGTGGAACTGCATTTGAAGCCGCACCATCAGATCGTCGGCATCAAATACTTCAGCGCCAAACTGAACCCGCGCCCCAATGACCCTGATGCACCGGCGCGGCAGGCCACCTACCTGCGGGCACTCGCCACTCTGCCGAACCTCGAAATCACACTCAGCCACTTCCTGACCAAGAACGTGCGGATGCTGCTCGCCAACCCTGCTCCCGGACAGTCACCCACCGTCGAGGTCGTGAAGACGGAGGAAAAAGGTTCTGACGTGAATCTCGCCGTGCAACTGCTCCACGACGCGCATCTGAACCGCTTCGACTGTGCCGTCATCGTCAGCGGCGACTCCGATTTGCTGATGCCGGTGAAGATCATTCGCAACGAGCTCCACAAGGTCGGAGGCGTCCTCAACCCACAGGTTCACCCCTGCACGGTGCTCAAGGCGAACGCGACATTCTACAAACACCTCAGGCCCAACTTTGTCGCCGCCGCTCAGTTCCCACAAACGCTCACCGATGCGCAGGGAACCTTCACCAAACCGCCGACGTGGTAAAAAGGCTCCGATATGAAAGTGTGGCAGCTCTTAAGCAATGACGGCTCCCTCAAACCTCTCCGCCAGCCGGTAGCTTCGTCCCTTCTTCGAGGCATTGGCGACGGTCAGAAAGCCTTCCGAGACCCATTTCGCGCATTGGTCGCGGCCTTGGCGGGGTGTGAGGCCGAGGTAGCTGGCGAGTTCGTTGGAAGTGACGATGCGATGCTTCGAGAACAGGCCGAGGGCCTGGCGCTGCAGCGGACGCAGCTCGCGGAGTAGCGCGGCCTTGTCCTTCGGCGCTGATAGGCCTGCGGCTTCGGCACGCGCGGCGACCTTCGCAAACGCATCCGCCATGCCCTCGCAGAAATACTCCACAAAGCTGCTCACATCCGCCTCGGCGCGTCCCAGGTGGTAATTATGGCTAGGGCCGACCGTGAGCGCTGCGTAGTAGCCGCGCAGGTTCTTGGCGTAGTATTCCTCCAACGAATAGATGCCCTTCAGCCCGTAGCCGCAGCGATGCAGGATCAGCGTCGTCAACAACCGCGCGGTGCGGCCGTTCCCGTCGTAATAGGGGTGAATCGTGGCAAACTGATAGTGCGCTAGCGCGGCGATGACCGGCACGGGCAGGTCACGGGACTCGATCTCGGCATTGATCCACATCACCAGCTCGCCCATCAGCTCCGCCACCTCCTTCGCCTCCGGCGGTAGATAGGTGATGGCACCGCTGCCGCTGTTGCGGATCACGTTCTGACCGTCGCGATAAGGTGTGGGGCGCTTTTTGCCATCGAAGGCCAGGCCGTGAATCGTCTGAATGTCCTTCTCGGTCAGTTTGCGCTTCAAAGCCGCCAGCGATTCGATCTCATCGGCCGCCTTGTAGTAGTTCTGCACCTCTCGCTCGTCCCGTTCACGCCCCGGAAAGCCGCCACCGCCCGCGATGACCTCCTCCACCTGCGGCAGGGTGAGACGATTCCCCTCGATCTGCGTCGAGTAGTGCGTCGTCAGCAGCCGCGCCGACTCCCGGAGCGACGCGATCATCTGCGGCGTCACCGGCAGCCGGTCCACCGCCACCCGCGAAGCCTCAATCGCCATCAGCGCCTTCGCCGTGGCGGAGGAAATGCGAAATTGAGGCTGGAAAGGCATGACGGCACCAACCTACCGCCCGTCATTAAAACGTCAATAAACCGTCATTAAACGGCAGTAAGGCGTCATGAAGCTGGCTGTCCGGATAGTCTCATTTGATACTATCACCCGAGTCGGTGAGCCAATCCCCGGTTGACGAACAACTTGACTCATACTTGACCAGTTTTCCGCATTGCCTCGCACAGATCACGGCTGCTCAAACTCCGTCTGCCGGTCAGCACTCGAAAAACAGATCACCATCTCCGCATCGACGCCGTCGAGGGCTTTCGCGTTGTGCCATTGACCGGCGGGAATCGAGATCGTATCACCGGGCCGAAGGATGAAACGCTCGTCACCGAGGCTGTGCTCGATACGACCGGAGAGCAGGTGGAGGATCTCGTCGCAGTTCGGATGGCGATGGCGCGGGTTTTCCTGATCCGCCGGGATCACCACGCGGCCAAACGTCATCGTGGTGAGTTTCCCATCTCCCTCGACGCCAGCCATGTGAGACGGCCCCAAGGTTGATCAAAACGAATGCCTTCTGCCAGGGAAATGACGCGCATGACGATGGAGAATCAGCGGTTCAGCGACTGCCGCAGTTCCATCACCGTGCTGGCGATGTGCTCCTCGATGTTCTCGCTCCAGCGGGTGGGATGGCTGCCGTAGATCATCGCGCCGCCGCCCTCGTAGCCGCCTTCCTGCCAGATGCGCCGGCTGGGAATGTAGGCCATCACGTCGTTCGTGTAACCGCTGACCCACACGATGGGATCTTTGATGTCCGCTTTGAACCGCTGCGCGTAATCAATGACGACCTCGCCGCCGAGCGTGATCCAGGTGAGGTCCCTGCCAAGACGCAGCACCTGCACCGGATACGGATAGCTCGCGGGCAGCGGTCCCTCCTTCTCGATGCGCTCCAGCACTCGCGTGGCATGCGTGGAGAGCCACTTGTCAGCCGACTTCTGCTCCTCGAGCAGTTTTTCCTTCGTCGGCAGCGTGTCGTAGGCCAGCGGGATCTCACGATACGCGGCGCGGATGGGACCGGTGAGACGCTTCATGTGCGTTTGCAGCGCGGACTCGACCGCCGTGGCCAGCGTCTGCCCGTGTGTCTGCGCCAGCTCCATGGTGCGGCGCGGATAGGGATTCTGATCGCCGCTGCAGCCGTTCATGAACATCGCCACCGCGCCCGGATGCGCCTTCTCGATGCCCTGCTGCGCATAGCCCGCATAATCACCGCTGAATTTCTGATGGCCCAGCGTCGTGCAGTGGCAGGCGTAGCCAAAAATGACGGCCAGCTCTTTGCCATCGGCGCTGGTGGCTTTCAAAACCGGCACCGTGTGATCCACCGCTCCCGCCGGATTCGGAAAATTGCTCCAGCCGCCTTTGCCATCCGGCGTGCGACGGTTCATCGCGAAACCGCAACGGGCATGACTGTAGTCCAGATGCGCCGTCACGGATTTGTTTAACGCCTCGCCGATCAGGCGCAGGATCGTGTTTTCGAGTGCGGCGGTGTATTCCGCCGCCTCCTGCTCCCGCTGCGCCACATCATCCGCGCCATGCACGCGGCTCGTGCGCAACTCCGGCCCGCTGTGCGTGTGCGAGGCATTGATGGCGAGGTTTGCCGGCTCGATGCCATGCTCCTTCTTCGCCCGCTCCGCCACCGCCAGCCGCACATTCCGAGGCACACCGATCAAATCGAGCGTCACCAGCACAAACCGCCCGCCTTCCTGATCCGTGAGCGCAAAGACCCTCGCAAACAGATCCAGCTCCACGCCTTCCGAGGGCTTCGTGCGTGCCGCATAACCCGCCATCCACATCGACTTCTCCGGCGTGATCTTCGCCGACGCCGCACCCGCCTTCCAAGCCGTCTTCTCCTCCACCGGCGCCGCGGCAATGACAAACAACGAAAGGAGAAGTGGCAGCCAGAGTTTCATGCCGTGAATGTAAGCAGACCTGCGTCTGAATCTTTCCCATCCAACCATGCGCTCCCTCATCCTTCTTTCTCTCCTCACCCTCGCTGCCCTCGCTCAGCAGCCGAAACCGGCACCCACGAAGCTCGCGCCCGAAATCACGGCATCCCTCGAAGCGCATCCGGGCCTCGTTTACGCTCGCTACGGCCAGCGGGAGATGCAGCTCGATCTTTGGAAGCCGAAAGCCGCCTCGCAGCCGCTTCCAGCCATCATCTGCATCCACGGTGGCGGTTGGTATAAAGGCGAGCGTTCCAATATGGCGAACTTGGCGCAGGCTTTGGCCGCGAAGGGCTTTGTCGCCGCCACGATCAGCTACCGGCTCAGCGGCGAGGCGAAATTCCCCGCCGCCATGCAGGACTGCAAGGCCGCCGTGCGCTTCCTGCGGGCGAACGCGGCGAAGTTTGGCATCGACGCGAAGGCCA
>CALMTT010000625.1 GCA_937872615.1 uncultured Verrucomicrobiaceae bacterium
GCCAGCTGCGCCTGGAGCGCGTCGTGCTCGCGGGCGCATGGACCGAGGGGACCGCGGAGGATGCCGAGAACTCGCTTCGGGAACTGGCCGCGCTCGCCGAGACGGCCGGATCCGACGTTCTGGCCGGTATGCTGCAGCGCCGCCAGCGTCCCGCGCTCGCGTTGTATGCGTGTCCATCGTTCCCGAAACATCATGCCTTGAAGAGAGGCGGCAGCGTAGAGACGGGATGGGCTGTTGCCAGAGTTTTTGCCGGTAGTTGTCGATGCTCCGCTTACCAGCCGGGCATCGAACGATGCGCAGCCATGATCACCTCCTGTGCTCGGTGGCTAATCGTCGAAGCATCCGCGAAGCGAAGTGTGCCATACAGAGCTTTCTGCTCAGCTTCGGTGACATGGGCACACCAAGCCCCAACAAAATCCAAGGTCAGGTAGTGCACGGCATCCCTTTCGTTTGGACCTGCCGAAAGGGGATGATCTGCCCAGTCGTAGCTCCTGACAGTCCGCACCGTCCACTTGTGATCGATCTCCTGCGGATATCGATGGAGCACAAACCTCTCCAGAGCGCTCGCGGAGTATTTCTCGTTTGTTTTGATGCCGAGCGGCCATTGTGACCAGGATTTCTCTGAGGCTGTGAACAGGCATCTCGCCACATACTCGTGCCTGACTGGCCATGCCGAGCAACAACAGGCGATCGCAAGTGCCACGAAGGAGATGAGCAAGCAGACTTTGCCGGACATGATGCGATATTAATCCAGGCCGGCAGCTTGTCCCAAACACAATTTGCAGTCCGAATCCGCGAGGCTAAATGCCGCGTATGGCTTCGGCCAAAGCCTCTCCCAACTCCGGCCTTTTTGTTCACCGTGTCCGCCACCCCTCTTCAGCGCATCGCCATCACCGGAGCGGGCATTGTCTCGCCGCTCGGCCTTGGTTGGGAGGCGAATGAGGCGTCGTTTGCGGCGGATCGCATGGCCTTCAGGCCGGTGCCGCGGGAGTTGTTCGATGTGAGCGGCTTTGTGGCGAAGACCGCGGGCATCGTCGATCTGCCGGAAGAGCCTGTTCTGAAGAAAAAGGCCGCTTACGCCGACCGAGGCTCGCAGATGCTCATGCTGGCGATTCGCGAGGCCTTGGCTCAAAGCGGTCGCGTGAATCTCGATGGCATCGATGCGATGGTCATCGGCACTTCGGCGGGCGCGATGTCGCTCGGTGAGACCTACTTTGAAAAGGCGGTGCGTGATCCGAAGCGGCAGCTTTCGCTTGCCGAGCATTATCAGCCGCAGCGGCAGATCAATGACCTCGCCGCGGAGCTGGGCTGGCACGGGCCGATCATCGTCATCTCGAATGCCTGCGCCTCCGGTGCGAACGCGATCGGCTGGGGCGTGGAGATGATCCGCAGCGGCCGTGCAAAGCGTGTGCTGGCCGGCGGCTATGATGCGCTCGCTCGCTTGGTCTTCGCGGGTTTTGATTCGCTGAAGGCGCTGGCACCCAGCGGCATTCCGCGGCCGTTTGATGCCGCGCGTGATGGCCTGGCTCTCGGTGAAGGTGCGGCGTTGATGCTTTTGGAGGCCGAGGACGTGCGTCAAAGCGCGGCGCTGGGCGAGGTGACGGGTTACGCGACCGCGACGGACCTGCATCACCTCACGCAGCCTGATCCGCTGGGGAATGCGGCCATCCGCACGATGACGAAGGCCACGCATCAGTCCGGTCTCACGCCTGCGGACATTCATTACATCAACTCGCACGGCACAGGCACGCCCTTCAACGATGTGGCGGAAGCACAAGCCATCACCGCATGGGCCGGTGAAGCGGCTTCAGGCATCGCCGTGAGCTCCACGAAGTCGGCGATGGGTCATCTGCTCGGCGGCGCGGGTGCCGTGGAGGCCGTCATCTGCCTCATGGCCTTGCGAGGCCAATGGATGCCCGCGAGCCTCAACGTGCGCGAGGTGGACCCGGCGGTGCAGTTTGACCTCGTGCGCACCTTCCGTCGCGCGAAGGTGGAGCACGCGTTGACGAATTCCTTCGGCTTTGGCGGCACGAATGCCACGCTGGTCATGAAAAGGAGGTCTGCATGAGCGCCGAAGGCCTTCACATCACCGGCGTGGGCGCTGTGAGCCCCGCAGGCTGGAGCGCCGCGGAGTTGCAGCGTGCGGTGCGTGGTGGCGAGCCTTTGCCGGTGACGAATTGTGCGCGGCCGAAGGGCGAGCGGCCATGGGAATGCCGCGTGCGCACCGTGCCTCCTGCCCCGCCGGAGAAGCAGGTGCGCCATCCACGCTTCCGCCGCGTCTCGGCCATCTCACGCTACGCCGCCGCTGCCTGCCTTGAGGCCTTGAAGGATGCGGGCTTTGACACACCGCCACCGCGGCTGGGCATTCTGTTTGTGATGATGAACGGCTGCGTGAACTACACCGGCCGCTTCTACCAGGAAGTGCTGGATAACCCGGCGCAGGCCAGCCCGCTCATCTTCCCGGAGACGGTGTTTAACGCGCCTGCATCGCACATCGCTGCGCTGCTCGGTGCGGATGGTGCGGTGAGCACGATCATCGGTAATGCGAATGCGATCATGGAGGCGCTCGACATGGCCGCCATGTGGCTGCGCTGCGGCGTGTGCGATCACTGCCTCGTCGTCGGTGCCGAGGAGTGTGACTGGCTGAGTGCCGAGGCGCTCACTTACTACCACGAAGAGCATGTCGCCTCCGAAGGCGCGGGAGCCTTGCTGGTTTCACTCGATGGCAAAGGGCCGCAGCTTCAGCAGATCACCGGTCCGCTGGCCTATCACTCATGGCGTGAACGCGGCGAAAAGCTCGCGCAGCTTGCCACCGCGGCCTCGATCCTCATCGATGACCGCACCGGCATCGCGAAGCATGATGCTGACGAGCAGGCCGCGTGGTCCTCGATGACCTTCGCGAGCGTTCACAGCCCCAAACAGATCCTCGGCGAGAGCATGGGAGCCTCCGCCGCGCTCCAGCTCGTGCTCGCCACGCTCGAAAGCCGTGAGCAAAAAGCCCCCGTGGCCGTTTCGATGCCCGGCAGCAACGCGGCCGCGTATGCTTGCGTGGTGGAGTGAACACTTTGGCCACTCGTTTGGCCGCAGAGGAGCAAAGAGGCAGAGGGCGCAGAGTTCTTTGGGAATCCATTTTCGCGGCCAATCATGGTGAAAACGATGGAGTAATAAAAAAGCGGCCCGGAATTGCTTCCGGGCCGCTTGGTGGGGGTTTTGGGTTTCTGATTCACGCGGCGGGTTGGGTCACCGCGTGGTCAAAGTGGGAATTGTAGGCCGCCTCTGAGAGGCGGCCCACCGTGCCGGGTCACAGACCCGGCCTACAGCATTACATCATGCCGCCGTGGTCGTGGCTGTGGCCGGCGTCAGCTTTTTCTTCCTTCGGAATGTCTGCGATGAGGCATTCGGTGGTGAGGAGGAGGCCGGAGATGGAGGCCGCGTGCTGGAGGGCGCTGCGGGTCACCTTGGCAGGGTCAACGACGCCCGCTTTGATGAGGTCCTCATACTTGCCAGTGGCCACGTTGTAGCCCTGGTTGCCTTTGCCCTTCTTGACTTCGGCCACGATGAGAGCGCCTTCGACGCCCGCGTTGGCGGCGAGCTGACGGAGAGGAGCTTCGATCGCACGAGCGACGATTTCAGCGCCGGTCTTTTCGTCACCGACGAGCTTGAGGTCGCCGAGGGCACCTTGGGCACGGATAAGTGCCACGCCACCTCCCGGGACAATGCCCTCTTCTACAGCAGCGCGCGTGGCGTGCAGGGCGTCTTCGACGCGGGCTTTCTTCTCCTTCATTTCGACTTCGGTTGCAGCGCCGACGTTGACCTTGGCGACTC
>CALMTT010000626.1 GCA_937872615.1 uncultured Verrucomicrobiaceae bacterium
AGCAGCGGAATGAACGCCGACGCTGGCAAGTAGCGGGCAAACGAAACGAAGGGCTCGAAGAAGGCCTCGATGGGTTTGTATGCCCCCATCAGCACGCCAAGCGGCAGCGCCAGCAAGGCGGCGATCACGAACCCGCCCACCACGCGCCACACGGTCATGCCGATGTCTTTCAGAAATCCCATCTCGGCGACCAGTGTGTAGCCACTCTTCACCATCGTGATCGGATCGGCGAGGAAGGTCTTCGACACAAAACCGCCCAGCGTCGCGATCGCCCATACGACGACGAACAGCACGAAGAAGGCGATGCCAAGGGTGACCCGAGTGGCGGGCGCTACGGCGGTAAGTGGTTTCATGGGGCAGCAAGTCACGCCTGCCAACGCAGGCGCGACTCAGGCGTGAAAGACAGGATGTCTTATTTGATGAAGCGCGTATCGGCCAGCTTCGACAGATCCGGGATGGCCTTGATGATGCCCACTTCGAGCAGCAGATCAGCCGCTTCTTTGGTGAACTGCGCGTGTTCACCAGCGAAGAATTTCTGGTTGGCCGCCTTGTCCTGCCAGCGCAGGAACGACTGGCTCTTCTCAAAAGCGTCGCCAGACTGTTTGACATCGGCACCCATGATTTCGAAGCTCTTCTTCGGCTCGGACTTGATCATGGCCAGCGCGTCGAAGTATCCATTCGCCAGCGCCTGCGCAGCCTTCGGATTGTCGGTCAGGAACTTCGGCGTGCAGCCAAAGGTATCCATCACCATTGGATAGTCAAGCGTGGTGGCGATGATCTTGCCCTTGTCGGGTGCGTTGCGCACGCCGGAGAGATAGGGCTCGTAGGTCATTGCGGCGTCAACGTCGGCGTTGCCGGCGAGGATCGCGTTGGCAGCGGCCTGCGGCTCGAGGTTGACGATCTTCACGTCCTTCACGGAGAGGCCGTTTTTCTTGAGCATCCAGGCCAGCGCGAAGTAAGGCGAGGTGCCGGGTGCGCTGGCAGCCACTGTTTTGCCCTTGAGGTCAGCAATCTTTGCAATGCCGGGTTTAACCACCATGCCGTCGGCGCCATAGCTCTTGTCGAGCTGGAAAATTTGCGTGGTGGCAACGCCTGCAGCGTTCCAGCCAACCCATGTCTCCACCGTGGTCGCCGCGCATTGCACGTCACCGGACGCAATGGCCAGGTGGCGGTCCTTCTGCGGAATCTTTTTTATGGTGACATCGAGACCGTGCTTCTTGAACAGGCCAGCTTCTTTTGCCAGCGTCAGCGGCGCAAAGCCGGTCCAGCCGGAGATGCCGATGGCAACCTTGGTTTCCTGCGCGACCGCTGGTGCTGCAGCCAATGCGGCAAGACCAAGGGCAATAAGAGTTTTTTTCACGGTCCGATCCTTTCGTTGTGATCTTGAAGTTGGGAAATTCTGTTCAGACGGCAATCCAGAGAGCTGGTAACGCGGCGCCGGTTTCGACAGCAGTCAGCGCACGGAAGACTTTTGACAGCGCGCCATTGCGTACCAGCAGTGTCGCACGTTCGATCTCCGGCGCCAGATAGCGGTCCCGTTCGATCGATTTGCACTGGGCACGTAGCAAGCCGTGTGCCTCTTCCAATGCCATTGACGATTTGAGCGGCCGCAGAAACTCAATACCCTGTGCGGCAGCGAGCAGTTCAATGCCGAGAATGTGCGCCGTGTTGGCGATCATCGGCTGCAGGCGGCGCGCGGCAAAGGTGGCCATCGAGACGTGATCTTCCTGATTGGCGGATGTTGGCAGGCTGTCCACACTGGCTGGGTGGGCCATCGATTTGTTTTCGCTGGCCAGCGACGCTGCAGTGACGTGCGCGATCATGAATCCGGAGTTGAGACCGGCGTCGGACGTCAGAAATGGCGGCAGCCGCGACACGCCGGTATCAATCAGCATTGCGATGCGGCGCTCGGCGATGGCGCCGACTTCGGCGATGGCGACGGCCATCGCGTCGCAGGCAAGGGCCACCGGCTCGGCGTGGAAGTTGCCGCCTGAGATCATCTGCTGCGTATCGCCGAACACCAGCGGATTGTCGGTCACCGCGTTGGCCTCGCGCAGCAACACCAGCGCCGCGTGGCGCAACTGGTCGAGGCACGCCCCCACCACTTGCGGCTGGCAGCGCAGGCAGTACGGGTCCTGCACGCGATCATCGTTTTCTTCGTGCGAATGGCGGATTTCACTGCCGGCCAGCAGGGCGCGATAGTAACGCGCGACGTCGATCTGACCTGGCTGACCACGCACCGCGTGAATGCGTGGATCAAACGGGCCATCGCTGCCGCGCGCGGCATCGACCGTGAGCGCACCAATGACGAGCGCGGACTCAAGCACGGGCTCGAAACTCAGGAGCGCATGCAGCGCCAGAGCGGTCGAGGTCTGGGTGCCGTTGATCAGCGCCAGCCCCTCCTTGGCAGCCAGGCGCAGTGGCGCGATTCCGGCCTTTGCCAACGCGTCGGCCGCCGGTACCTTGCGACCATCTTCGAGCATTTCGCCCTCGCCGAGCAGCGCAAGCGTCATGTGTGACAGCGGCGCCAGATCGCCAGAGGCGCCGACCGAGCCCTGACTGGGCACACACGGAATCAGCCCGGCGTTGTAGACCGCCAGCAGCGTATCGACCACCGCTTCGCGAACGCCAGAGTAGCCGCGCGCCAGGCTCGCGGCCTTCAGCGCGAGCATCAGGCGTACAACCGCAGGCGCCAACGGCTCACCAACGCCCACCGAATGCGAGCGAATCAGGTTCAGCTGCAACGTATCGAGATCGGCGGCGCCAATGCGCTGGTTGGCCAGTTTGCCAAAGCCGGTATTGACGCCGTAGACCGGCGCGTCACCCGCAGCCGCTGCGGCGACAACCGCGTGACTCTGGCGAATCGCTTCGCGAGCCGACATCGGCAGGGTAAGAGTGACACCGCCAGCATGCAGCGTCTGCACATTGTCTAGCGCCAGGGCGCCGACGTTCAATTGGAAATGTTTTTTCACGTCTTTTGTTTTCTGTGCTTCGCCGATGGAGATCAGGCGGACAACATCGGCAGCTTCAGTTCCCACTCACGGGCGCAGTGCTTCGCGATCTCGTAACCCGCATCGGCATGACGCATGACGCCGGTCGCCGGATCGTTCCACAGCACGCGGGCCAGGCGTTCATCGGCCTCGCCAACGGCCGCCACGGCTACCTGCCCACACCCGAGCAACACCGCCTCGGCGGCTACGAAACCTGGATCGGCACCAACGTCGTGCAGGAAGACGCCAGCGTGATCCTCACCACGCAACTGCTCGAGATGCTAGCGGAGTTGAAGAAGCCATGACGAGGAGTGGGAGTCACGGAATGATTGACCACGGCCGTCTAATCTGGTCTTCTCCGCCCCATGGGCCTCTTCGACAGATTCTTCGGCAAAAAGCCTGCTCCTTCATCACCGAACCCGCCACCACCAGCGCTTCCTCCGGTTGATCCATCCCAAGATTCAAGCCTGATCCGGGTCTTTGACGAGTTCGGACGGGAGCTTTTCATTCCCAAGGCCGAATGGCTTAAATCAGCGCTGCTGCCAAATATCGAAGCCGCCTGGAACGACCCCGAAAAACTGGCCGGCTTCATCATCAACGGCCTTCAAGACGGCTTCGGCGTGGAACTGCTCAAAGGCTGCGAGAGGCTGGCGGCCATCGACCCCAACGCTGAGCGAGGACATGTGCTGCACGCCGTGGCTTTGCTGGCGGCAGAGCGGCCCGACGACGCGGAAAAAACCTTGAGACGCTTCATCAGCGTTCATGGGGAATCTGGCGTGGTGCTCACGAACCTTGCGAAGGTTTACGGCAAGCGAAAGGAGACCGGCAAGGCGATGGACACGCTCTGGCGGGGCCTCGAACTCGATCCGAATCAAGACAACGCAGTGGGATGGTATGAAGCAGAACTGCGCGAGAAAGACGGCGCTGAGGCCGGACTGGAAGCGCTTCGCCGGATCGCCGCTCTTCCCGGAAGCTGGCGTGCGCAGTTGTGGCTGGCGCGGGATGCCTTGAAGCACCGCGCGCTGGAGACGGCTCTGCAATACTATGAGCAAAGCCTCGCGAACGCACCCCGCCCGGTGCCGGTGGATCTACTCACGCAGTTGAGCGGCGATCTCGGCAATGCCGGACACCTTCCTGAGATCCTCAATCTGGCCCTTCCGCACTACAATGCTGCATTCCACGGCATGCAGGTGGGCAACAATTTCATCAAGGCCTGCCTCGATCTGGGCCAGTTCGACCAAGCCCGCAGCATCATTGACGAATTGTATGCCATGAAACGTCCTGACTGGAAGGAGGGCCTCGCGTTTTGGGATGGCGAACTCGCGAAGATGCGCCTTCAAACGGAACCGGCTCCTGCCCAGGATCAAATCAAGATCGCCATGCTGGCCATCGAAGGCCCTGTTTGGCTGAAACCGGATTCACCCGAGTCGGAGCTTTTCCCGGAGCGCGACCCAGACGGGCCCTTAGTGTGCTTCTTCGGATGCAGCGTCGAGAAAGAGGATGCTGGCTCGCAATTCGAACGCCAGATGTCCGATGCAGGCGGACGACTCAGCCGTGCGCTCCCGCTCTTTCTCGCCGAGCAGGCACAACTCCTCACCGATGTGCGCCCTCTCACACTGATTCCATGGCTTGCCGGCCCGAGTGGAGGCTTCGTTGTGAGCGGGGTTGCATGGCCGGATGACCAAATCGCCCATCTGGCCCGCCAGCAGCAGAAGCCCGCTGACTATGCTATCGCCTCCCACCTAAAGGTGAGCGGATCATCCTGGCAGGCGCAGGTCAAACTCATCCGCACCATCGACGCAGCCAACTTGGGGAGTTTGACCGCGGATCTAACACTTGACCGGGTCGAGGCCTCCCTGCCCCGACTAGCCCGCGATGCAGTGTCCCTGCTGATCGCAGAGACCGGTGCCAGCGCCAAACCGATGCCTGAGCTTTATCAGATCCCGCTGAACCAGCACTTCGGGCATTACATCCTCCGTCTCGAGCAACTGCTGGCCGTCCGCTGTGGCAGCATGGATGGCATTCAAGGCTTCCTCAGCGGCGAGCGTGAGATTGTGGATGGTTGTGTCCAACTCTGCCTCCTCGAGCCTTCATCCGTTTCCATCCGCATCCTGCTGGCCCGCGTGCTGCTGGCGATGAAAAAGGTCAATCCTGCCGCGGTGAAGGAGTTTGCCGACAAAATCCGGCTGCTGCAGACGAAGCACCCGTTTCAAGGTGTCGAACATGGGGTCTTAAACCGCCTCTTCGACGAGGCCTTGGCATAACCTGCTGAGCGCCGCAGCGGCCAGAAGCTTGACGCGCTGCTTTCCCGCCCGTAACCAGCGCCATGACCGACGCTGAAATCCAGTCTGCCATTCTCGACATGGGCCGCCGCGCCCGCGCTGCCTCGCGGGCGCTTGTGAACCTCACGAGCGACCAGAAAAACGCCATCCTGCATGCGATGGCGGACGAGATCATGGCCCGGCAGGAGGACATCCTCGCGGCGAATACGCTCGATTTGGGCCGGGCGGCGCAAAACGGACTCTCGAAGGCCATGATCGACCGTCTCACGCTCGATCCGAAGCGCCTCAAAGCCATCGCCGATGCCGTGCGTGAGGTGGCGACGCTGCCAGATCCGGTGGGCGAGCTTTTGACCGAATGGACACGGCCGAATGGCCTTCACATTCGCAAGGTTCGCGTGCCCATCGGAGTCATCGGCATCATTTTCGAGTCACGCCCGAATGTGACCACGGACGCGGCTTCGCTTTGCTTCAAAACGAGCAATGCCACCATCCTCCGTGGTGGCTCCGAGGCCATCGACAGCAATCGTGCCCTCGCCGCCGCGCTTCAGGCCGGAGGCGAGCGTGCCGGCCTGCCTGCCGATAGCATCCAACTCATCCCTTTCACCGACCGCAGCAGCGTGGAGCACATGGCGAAGATGGATCAATACATCGACCTCATCATTCCTCGCGGTGGCAAAGGCCTCATCGAAAAGGTCGTCTCGACTGCTCGAATGCCGGTGATCAAGCACTACGACGGCGTCTGCCACGTCTATGTGCATGCCGATGCCGATTTCGACATGGCAGCGAACATCATCGTAAACTCGAAGTGCCAGAAGCCCGGCGTGTGCAATGCGCTGGAGACCATCCTCGTGCATCGCGATGCCGCCGCGGCCTTTTATCCGATCATCGGCAAACGCCTTGCCGAGGCCAAAGTGGAGCTTCGTGGCGATGCGGAAGCCCTCGCCCATCTCGGCGTGCCTGCCCAGGCAGCCACGGAGGAGGACTGGAGCACCGAGTATCTCGATCTCATCCTTTCCGCGAAGACCGTTTACAGCCTCGACGAGGCCATCGCGCACATCAATCACTACGGCAGCCATCACACCGACAGCATCATCACCCGCGATGCCACCGCCGCCGCCCGCTTCCAGCACGAGGTGGACAGTGCCGTGGTGCTTCACAACGCCAGCACCCGCTTCAACGACGGCGGCGAGTTCGGCTTCGGAGCCGAGATCGGCATCTCCACCGACAAACTCCACGCCCGCGGCCCGATGGGCTTGGCGGAGCTTTGCAGCTACAAGTATCTTGTGGCTGGGAATGGGCAGGTGAGGCAATGACGAAAGAATGCCGAAGGCCGAATGACGAATTGAAGGCGCTAGGAATTACTTGGGCAGGTTTTTGCGAAGAATGGCGGAGAAGATGAGGTGAAGTTCTTTGGCCTCCTGCCAGATGGACTTGGCAGAATCGCGCATCTCGGGAGCAGCGCGGACGATCATCCGGCACCAGTGCTTGGTCTCGCGGGCCTCTTTCTTGCAGGTGGCGATCTTGTTACGGAACTCCTTGTTCGAGACGGCATTATCCGCCTCGCAGTAGTTGGCACCCACACTGGTGCCTGAGCGCACAATCTGGCTGATGAGTGGCCGTGTGATTTCGTTTTTCGGCACCTCTTTCGCGAAATCGATCACCTTCTCGCCGAAAACCGCCGTGCGCTCTTCGAGATCATAAGGTTTATCGCTCTCAGCACTCATTTCGGAGTTCGGCCTTCGGACCTATTTCGTCATTCGTGCTTACTCATGCGTCATTTTTGCCCTTCTAGCTCTTCACGCTTTCAATCAGCCTCTGAATCACCTTCTCCACCGTCACGCCTTCGGCTTCGGCTTTGTAGTTCACGAGGATGCGGTGGCGGAGGACGGGGAGGGCCATGGCGCGAATGTCATCGACGGTGACGTGGGTGCGATTGTGGAGGAGGCAGCGGGTTTTGGCACCGAGGACGAGGTTTTGGCTGGCGCGGGTGCCGGCACCCCAACTGATCCATTGATTGACGAAATCGGGCACACCGTCGCGACCGGGGCGTGAGGCGGCGGAGAGGCGGACGGCGTAGCGGGCGACGTCTTCGGCGATGGGGACTTTGCGAACGACCTGCTGGAAGGCGAGGAGTTGCTCACCGGTGAAGAGTCGCTGCACGGGCTCGCCTTTGCCGGCGGTGGTGCGGGTGACGACGGCGACTTCATCGTCCTCACTGAGGTAGTCGATGACGATGTTGAGCATGAAGCGGTCGAGCTGGGCTTCGGGGAGCGGGTAGGTGCCTTCCTGTTCGATGGGGTTCTGCGTGGCGAGGACGAAGAAGGGCTCGGGCAGCGGCATGGTTTTGCCGTTCACGGTGACCTGATGTTCCTGCATGGCCTCGAGCAGCGAGGCCTGCGTCTTCGGCGGCGTGCGGTTGATTTCGTCGGCGAGGATCATGTTCGCGAAGACGGGGCCGCGGCTGAAAACGAGCTTTCGGCCTTCCGGCGTGTCTTCGAGGATTTCGGTACCGGTGATGTCGGAGGGCATCAAATCGGGCGTGAACTGGATGCGCTGAAAGCTGAGGTGGCAGACATCGGCGACGGTTTTGATGAGCAGTGTCTTCGCGAGGCCGGGTGCGCCGGTGATGAGGCAGTGACCACCGGCGAGGAGAGCGATGAGCATTTCATCCACGACATGCTGCTGGCCCACGATGACCTTGCCGACCTCGGCGAAGAGACGCTGGCGTGCGGTGGAGAGGAGTTCGACGACCTGGCGTTCGGAGAGAGAGGCGGATTCGGACATGGTTGCCTGCTAGAAGTGCAGAAGCAGGGCCGGACTTTCGGTTTTTTTAGCGAAAGTGCATATGCCGCTGACAGTCTGGTGACGCTCGTGTTTGCCGCAGAGGAGCAAAGAGGCGGAGAGGCCAGAGATTCGATGTCTTTTAAACTCTGCGGCCTCTGCTCCACTGCCTCTTTGCGCGCGGCCAAAACGAGCGTCTGAGACCTGTCTTCACAGCCCCGCGGCCTTTTGCACGTCCTGGACGAGCTTGATGAAGCGGGTGCGCTCGGGGGATTCGGCCTTCGCGCGGCTGGCGAGGTTCAGCACGAGTTGGTGGTCGAGGCTGCCGATTTGCTGCGTGCCACGCATGAGCATGCCGAAGCCGACGACGGCAGATTCGAAGAGGAAGTCATCGCGGGCGTTGTCGAGCGTGAAGCCGCGGTCGAGGACCTGGAGCTTCGAGTCGTCGAAGGGGCCGACGGCCTTCTGCGTGAAGCGGGTGTTTGGCACGGTGAGCGTGGCGATCTGGCGCGTGGCGGGCGTCTTGAGGTCGGACTTGCCATTGGGCTCGAATTCATACCAAACGACATGCATGCCGGCCTGATCAAGCTGTGGCGCGGCGATGTGGCGCTCGCCGAGGAGGCGGAATTGCTTCACCGCGAGCGGATCAAACGACACCTGCATCGGGAAGGCGGCGTCGTTGGTGCTGGTCACCGCGGTTTGATTCGCTGGAAGCTGAATGACGAGGCGCAGCAGGCGGTGCGAGGCATTCCACGGGCAGGTGGCGACCTCGGCCTGCCACGAGTGGATGAGCAGTTCGGAGGCTTTGACGGTCTTTTCTTCGGCTTTGCCTTTCGCTGGAGAGGCAAAGGCCTCGCCGGCATTTTTCACCGGAGCAGGACGGACGAGCGCCGGATGCAGCGTGTAGCGGCTGCCGGGTTCCTTGGACGTGCTGGCAAAGGCGGGCAGGCTGCGCGGCATGCTGAAGCCGAGCGACAGCACCTGCGGCGCAGGTTTGGGAGCTTCGACGACCTTCGTGACGACAACCGGTGCGGGCTTTGGAGCCTCGGCGACGACCACGGCGGGCTTTTGGACCTTCGGGGCGGCTTCAGGAGCCTTCACGACAATGACTTTAGGTTTCGGCGCGGGAGCCTTTGGAGCCTCGACGACTTCCACGGGCTTCGTTTGAGGCTTCACCGGTTCCGGTGTGGGCGGCACGATGGTGGCCACCGTGGTGTTTTCCACCGGTTGGTGCATCTGCCAGCCAAGCAGGAAGGCCGCGCCAGTGAGGGCGATGACGGCGGCGGCTTTGAGCACGCGGCCAAAGGCATTCCAGACGACCGCGGGCTTCTTCACCGGTGCGGAGCGTGGCATCATCGGCTGCACAAAACGCGGCAGGTGGGAGGGATGCAGGACGGCGTGGCGTTGATCCGGAGAAAGGCGGGCATTCGGGATCGGTGCACCGTGACGCAGGGCATCGGTGATGGCCTCGATCTGCTCCAACTCATGCGCGGCGGCGGAGTTTTCACGCAGTGTGGCGTGGATCTCGCGGGCCTGCGCGGCATCGAGCTCGCCGAGGGCGTAGGCGGTGAAGTGCGGATTGTCTTTCGAGTTCATGGCAGAATAAAAGGGTCAATGGTGATGCTGGGGCTGCTCAGCAGACTCCTGCGCGAGGAGTTCCCGCAGCTTGCGGATGGCGTGGTGCATGATGAAGCCCACATTGCCGACGGTGAGGCCGGTGATGCCAGCGATTTCTTGGTAGGAGCAGTCGTGGAGAAACTTGAGGCGGATGACCTCTCGCTGGTTTGGCCGCAGGCGGTCCACACAGCGCCAGACATGCTCGTAAAGCTCGCGATTGATGGCGACCTCGCCGGGATCAGGGTCGTGCGACGGAGATGCCTCGAGGATTTCGTCCTCGCCGAGGTCGAGTCGGTGATCCTTGCGGAGGATGTCGAGGGCGCGGTTGCGGCAGACGGTGTAGAGCCAGGATTTGAGATTGTCCCGCACGCGGGCGGGATCGGTGAGATAGAGCTTGAGGAGCGAATCCTGCACGACATCGCGCCCACGCTCGATGTCTCCACCGAGGATGCTGGCTGCGTAGGCGATGAGATTGCTTTCATGTTGGTCAAGGGCACGCCGAACCAAGATCGAAGCTTCATCCTGGTCTGGGCGTTCTGACATGCGGTAAGGGTCGGGGTTGGAACGGGGTGGGGGCGGCTTAAATTAGGCTCTCGCGGGCACTTTGCGGGTGATTTTTCCCTCAGAAAAGGCCAAAGGAGCTTCCGCGCCCCCGTTCCTTGCCCTGCCATGACCGCCCCAAGCACCCTCCGCGTCCGCCTTTCCGCCCTGCTGGGCCTGCTCGCCATCATCCTCGGCTCGATGGGGGCGCATGGTTCGGTTCACGACATGCTCGTCGGCGCGAATGAGCTCGATCATTGGAAGACGGCCTCGTTTTACCACCTCAGCCATGCCGTGCTCGCCGCCCTGCTGGCCCTGCTGGCGGGTCGAGGTGGCAAAGCCGCCGCGTGGGCCTGGCGCTTCACCGTGGCTGGCATCTTTCTTTTCAGCGGCTCGCTCTACGTGCTGGCCTATACGCAGATCAAATGGCTGGGGGCCGTGACGCCCTTCGGCGGCCTGAGTTTCATGCTCGGCTGGATCTGCATCGCTATCGCCAAATGGCGCGAGTGAGCTGACTCAGCCTTCCGCGGCTTTGAACTCTGCCAGCGCCTCCGCCAGGCCCAGTTCGCCGTGCTTCTCTTTCACCTTCGCGATGGCCTGCTGGACGAGTTCGTCACAGCGTTCGTTGAGATCATTGCCCGCATGACCTTTCACCCAATGCCAGCGGACCTTGTGACGCGAGTTCGCGGTATCGAGCTGCTGCCAAAGGTCGGCGTTTTTGACCGGCTTCTTCGCCGCGGTGCGCCAGCCATTGCGCTTCCAGCCGGCCAGCCACTGCGTGATGCCGTTGCGCACGTATTCGGAGTCCGTGTGGAAGTCGATATCACAGGCCTCTTTGAGCATGTTGAGCGACTCGATGGCCGCCATGAGCTCCATGCGATTGTTCGTCGTGGCCGCCGTGCCGCCGGTGATCTCTCGCACGTGCTTCCCATACTGCAAAACGGCCGCCCAGGCTCCAGGCCCCGGATTTCCATGGCAACCGCCGTCGCTGTAAATCGTGACCTTCTTCATGCCGCGCCCTCCGCCCAGGATTTCACGCGACGATCCAGCCAGAACGGCACCAGCGGCAGCAACGAGGCGATGAAAAGCATCGCCGCACGTCCGAGCGACCACGCAGCCTTTTGCATGGCAAGCCAGAGCGTGACGCAGAAGAGCACGAACAGCCCGCCGTGGATCGAACCGGTGATTTTCACCGCCATCGGCATCTGCCAGATGTATTTCAGCGGCATCGCGATGCCGAGCAAAACGAGGTAGGACACCGCCTCGGCGAGGGCGGTCCAGCGAAAGGCGTTCACAGCTTGTTGGCGCGTCATGTGCCGTTTGGTTAACACCACAGAAAGGGAGGCTTCAAGGCAGGAATGGCCGCAAAAGAACGCAGAGAACGCAAAAGCGGCCTTGGATCGTTTTGCGCTCTTTGCGATCCTTTGCGGCTATTCCGATGATCGGCGAATCACCGGCGCAATCTGCAAGCAACGCCAGCTTTCGCCCTTCACCCAGCCGTCGTCGTGGCGAAGGATGCAACGCAGCGTTCCCGGAGGCTTGCCGCCGAGGTAGGTGTCCGCTTTGATGAGCTGGATCGAAAGCGTGCCATCGGAGTGCAGCGTGATGGTTTGCGGCGGTGGGTTGGAAATATTGACCGCGCGGGTCTGTGATTCGTATTCGGCGTGAACAACACTGAGCGTCGCCTGCCGATTGAATATTCGCCGGAAATTTCGCGTTTGATAAGGGATTGAAAACTTTCCGTCCTTATCGCTTTGTGTCTGTTGGCCGAAGTATTCAACCTGTGCCTGGGCGATCGGCTGGCTTCCTTCACTGCTCAAG
>CALMTT010000627.1 GCA_937872615.1 uncultured Verrucomicrobiaceae bacterium
CGAGCAGGAAGGCCGTCGTCACCAGCGTGAGCGACACCGGCCAGCGCATCACCCACTGGGCGAAGCTCCGGAGCTGCTTCGCCATGGGGCTCGTGACGTGGGCCTGCTTCGCGACGAGCCGGTCGCCGTAGTGGGCGAGCAGCGCGGGCAGGAGGACCAGGGCGCCCAGCATCGCGAATCCGACGACCATGATCCCCGACACCGCGATCGTCTTCAGCACCATGATCGGGAACACGATCAGCGCCGCGAGCGGGAAGCCGTGCTCTACGAAGCACAGGTCGAACTGGCGCACAGCCTGTTCGGCTGGACCACGCTGACCGGCCTGCATGCCCTGCCTGCGGTCGTGCAGGAACCGGTCGCGACGCAGTCGCTCGGCTACCCGCCGGTGCTGACCGCACAGGCCGCGGTCGAGCGGGTGCGGATGGCGCTGGGCAGCCTACAGGCGCAGGGCAGCGGTGCGCCGCGTCTGCTGGTCGGTGTGCGTTCGGAAAAGGCGCCTGACAGTCCGACCGCCGACAGCGTCGGTGCGACCCTGTCCATTCCGTTCGGCGGCGAAGCGCACCGTGCGGCTGCACTGTCGCCGAGCTGCCGAAGTGGCTCGCCGACGCGCGTCACAGCGGCCGACACGCTCTTGAGCAGGTACCCGCTCGAGGTCAGGTGCAGTTCAAAATGCCAGCGACTGATGCGGTTGAGCGCCTCAGGGTCGCGCATGGTCAGCACGATGTCGTTCGCCAGCAACCCGTTGTGATCTTTCAGGCGCCCAAAGCGAATCACATCTTGCGTAGGCAGCTGGGTCTCAGAACCATCTTCGAACCGCACCAGCGTGGGAAAGATCTTCGGGTCGTGCCAATCGAGCGAAAACAGCGGCACGGGTTTGTCGATGCCCTTCAGTTCAACGCTCGCCACGTGGCGGCACCGCATGCGCAGCGGCACATCGACCAGCTCGGCGTAAGCCGCCTGCGTCAACCGAACCTCACCCGACTGCGCCGTCGATGACACGCGCGCGCACACGTTCACCGAGTCGCCCGAGACCAGCGTGCCATCGGTCAACACCGGCCCGTGGTGACAGCCCACACGAATGTGCAGCCGATGCTCCGGAGGCCGCCCATCATTGTCATGCGCCACGTCGTGCTGCAGCTGAACCATCGCCTGCACCGCCAACGTGATGTCGGGGAAACAGAGAAACACCCCGTCACCCGCGGTATCGACGATGCGCCCCGAGTGCGCCGTGAGGCAGCGCTGCACCAGCCGCCGCTCCTGGAACTCGTAGCGGTCTTCGAGGATGTGGTTCTTCATCAAGGGCGAGAGGCCGCTGATGTCGAGCGTGATGCCGTGAAGCGTGGCGCGGCGTTTCGCGGGCAGGGTGACCTTGAAATGCCAGCGGGTGAGGAAGGACTGGAGGAATCCGGGGAGTGCGAGAGTGCTCATGGGTGTGATGGTTTGGGTTCAGGCGGCGAGGGCAAAGGCGGTGGTGGCAGGTGTGGCGCGAGCGCGGACGGCATCGAGCATCAGGCGATGGATGTGCGGGATGTGCGTGACATCCGCGGGCACATCCGGAGTGCTGCTGAAGAGCGTGGCGAAGCTCTGCGGATCATCCGGGTGATAGCCATGCATGGCGGTGATCGGACGCTCGCCCATGTGGCTGGGCACGATGAGGCATCCTTCTCGAACGAGGAAGATCAGCTCGCCAAAGCGCCCGTCCTCAAAATGAGCGCGGAGCTGCTTCAGCTCGGCATCGGGCATGATGCGGCCCTGCGGCACCTTTTCGAGCGCGGCGATGACACGGCGACGCGCGAGATCGCTCATGAACCAGAAGCGGGCCATGGTGCTGTCATAGACCACGTTATAATCCTTGCCGATGCGCAAGCCGAGGTCGTCGATGCGGGCCATGAGGTCGAGATGCTCATCGCAGTTCGCCATGCCGTGGTCGCTGAAGACATGCAGCGTGACCTCGCGGTAGTGCTGACGGGCGCTTTGCAGTGTCTGCATGATCCAGGCCTCATAGCTGGCAAGCTTCGTATCGATCTCCGGCGATTGATTGCCGACGCGATGGAGCAGCCCGTCAAGCCCCGCCCAGTATTGGAAGGCGAAGTCGATGCGCTCGGAGGTGATGTCGGCATTCAAACGGTCGCGATTGGCCTCCTCAGACTCGTTGGGGTTCGTGACAAAGTAAGGCACTTGAGCGGCTTCGAGCTGGTCGAAGATGTTTTCGCCCTGATTCATGCCTTTGGGCTTCAGCGGGCTCTTTTTCTCCGTGAAGTCGTAGAGATGGATTCGTTGAAACGGGATGTTGTAGAGGTCGAAGTAGCCCTGGAAGCCCAGTTTGCGCTTCACGAGCTTCGTGAGCCAGCGGCGCACGATGCGGCGGCTGGTGAGCGCCTTCGGCAGAAAGCGCAGCCAGCGCAGCGAGGCGAAGGGCGAGTTCTTCGGATCGTGGATGAAGTAGCACCAGTTGTGATGCTCGTCCGGCCAGCGGCCGCTGAGGATGCTGGGCACGCAGGTGCTGCTGTAGCCAAAGACGCTCGTGAGCCTCCGCCGGTGCGGCGCGGCCTGCGCGAGGAATTGAGGCCGCGTTTTGATGATCTCCCACCCGCAGGCGTCGATCATGATGAAGAGGTCGAGATGGTCTTTCATGGCTGTTGGGATCAGGCGCTGAGGGCGGGCTCCAGCAGGCGCTGGATCTCCTTGCGCAATTGGGAGGGGCTGAAGGGCTTGGTGACGAAGAGCGCGGCATTTTCGAATCCTTGATACTGACCGAGGGCGAGCTGGCCGCGGGCGCTGAAGATGACGACGGGGATGTTTTCGGTCTCCGGGCTCGATTTGAGCTCGGCGAGGGCTTCCTTGCCATCCATGACGGGCATGATGTGATCGAGCAGGATGACACAGGGCTTCTCCCGGCGGGCGATGTCGAGCGCCTGGCGGCCATCCGTGGCGGTGAGCACGCGGCGACCGAGCGGCAGCATGCTGAGCTCCGCCACGCGGCGGATGTGCGGCTCGTCATCGACGATGAGGATGGGACTATCGGCTGGCATGGGTGAGTGACTGCGGATTGGGGCTGGGGATGGTTGCATGAGCGCGGGTGAGGATGATGAACGTCGCGTCGTCCCGCACACGGGCGGACTCGTGAAACACGCGATGCATCTGCCGCAGACTATCGCGTGCGGCCCACGCATCCATCCCCGCAACTGAGGTGCCCCTTAGCCAAAAATGAAGCATTTCCCGGGTGATCTGCGCCTCGGAGCTGGAGCTGTCGCTGAGCCCGTCCGTGTGCATGAGCAGATGGGTGATGCCTTTGAGATGAATCTCATGCTGCGCAAACTCATGATCCTCGCTCACACCGAGCGGCGGACCATCCGAGCCGATCTCCGCGACCTCAATGCCATCCGACATCAGCAGCGGTCCGTGACCGGCACCGCAGGTGCGGAGCGTGAGGCTGTCCGCGCTGAGATAGGCGAGCTGCGCGGTGATGAACATGTCCGCGCGGTCCAGCTCGGTGAAAAGACTGAGGCTGAGCTGGCGCATGAGCTTCGCAGGCTCGGCGGCGAGGTCGAGATGCGAGTGGAGATTGCTGCGGAAGGCGGTGGCGAAGAGCGCGGCGGGCACGCCTTTGCCCATCACATCGGCGATGACGAAAAGACGGCCACCATCGGCAAGCTGGATGCCATCGAGGAAGTCGCCACCCACTTCGCCGACGGAGGTGAGATGACCGGCGCTTTGCACGGCGGCGCTTTGTGGCAGCTCCAGCGGGAGCAGCGAGCGCTGGATGTCCGCGGCGATTTGCAGTTCACGCTTGATGAGGCGTGAGTGATTGGCCTCATCGCGACGGCGCAGCGTGTGCAGCAGCGTGCCGAGGAAGTCACCGAGGCTGCGAACGACATTGATCTCGGCCGCCTTCGGCTCCCAGTGGGCCTTGTTCACGCCGAAGGTGATCACGCCGATGACCTCGCCGCCGCTTTCGAGCGGATGCGCCAAGCCGCTGACGGCATGACTGCGCTGCGACAGCGGATCAGCATGATGAAAGACGGTGCAACCGTCGAACCACTGGTCCTGGCGCGAGATGCAGGCACGGGATTCGACGAGATCGGTATTCCCCACATCGAGGAAAGGCGTGACGAAGGAGGTGGCGGGCGAGACGGCGATGCGCTCAAGCTGCGCGGCATCCGGCGTGAGCATGCGCAGCGTGAGAAAGTCTGCGCTGGCGAGCTGGCGGAACTCTTCGAGCCAGTTCGCCGCGAGCGCCTCGGCGGTGATGTCGCGTCCGGCGTCCGCACCGAGGCGGAAGATGTTCGCCAGCATCTCGTAGCAGGCGGAGAGCTCGGTGGTCATGACCTCGAGCGTGGCGCTGGTGTCCTCGGCGGGCCTTGGCGGCCTGCGGCGGCCACGTTGAAGATGGAGCACATTCTCATGGCGGCCGCGGAGATAGCTGGCGCGATCCGTGAGGGACTCGATGATGAAAAGACCGCGGCCATTCTCGGATTCGTCATCCTCCGGCAGCGCGGCTTTCTCCGGCCATTCGAAGCCTGCGCTGTGATCGGTGACACGCACCTCGACGCCGGTGGTCGTGGTGGTGGCCTCGATATTCAGCGGGCTCTCGCTCTCGCTATGCACGACCGCATTGCCTGTGGCCTCGGCGAGCACGAGTTCCCATTCATGGCACTCATCGGAGGCGAGGTTTTGCTGGTCGAGCCAGCTCACCACCTCACGCACGGCCTGCCGGGCAGACTGGAGCGTGGCCTGGAAGTCCACGCGGACTCCGGCGCAGGGCTGACGGGTGAAATGCATCGCGGCGGAAGGTTCAGGCGTGAACGATTTCAAACACGCGATGGAGGCGTGTGAGCTCGATGAGCTGCGTGACGGCCGCGGAGGGGTTCAGCAGCTTCAAGATGCCACCTTGAGTGCGGAGGATCTTGTGCAGCGAGAGCAGGGCGCCGAGGCCGGAGCTGTCGATGAAGCGTGTCTTTGACAGATCGACGGAGGTCTCGGTGGCGAGTGGTGTGATGTCGCGGGCGACACGTTCTTTCCAGGCACGGGCGGTGGAGGAGCAGAGCTCGGCGGGGGCGGTGATGGCGGGCGGGTTCATGGCGTCAGGCTTGGCAGGTTTGGTTGATGTTGGAGGTGAGGCCCGCGGCGGGGGAGTGTCCGCCGGTGAGGGCCAGAAAGCGTGGCAGGCAGCGCAGCAGGATGCGCAGGTTCATGCGGAAGGAGCGGCGCACGCTGTAACAAGCGGCGTGCGCGAGATGCGCCTCGGGGCTGTCGAGGCCGTCATCAGCGGCATCGGCGAGGGAAAAGACTCCGGCGGGCGAGGCGAGCCAGAGCTGCTCAAACTCATCGCCGAGCTGTTCCGCCTCCGCGGTGGTGAGCGGGCGATTGCCGATGAGATGAAGATCTCCGCGAAACACCCGCCAAAGCTCCGGCC
>CALMTT010000628.1 GCA_937872615.1 uncultured Verrucomicrobiaceae bacterium
GATGAAAAGCCGACCGACAAGGTCCCCACCGAAGCGCAGCCTGCCTTTGAAGCCTTGAAGGGTTTCCTCGGTGCCTCATCGGCCGACGAACGGGTCCGCTACGTGCTCGGCGCCGACTTCATGAAGCCGCTGATCGAGCGCTATTACTCGCGGAACAATGATGGCCCCATCACGGTCGATCACATCAGCTTTGGCCGGTATGACAAGCAGCCCGACCTCGGCAGCGGAGCTCATTGCATCTTCCACATCGAAAGCAAAACATGGGAATACCCCGTCCCCGCCATGCTCGAGGAGCAAGCCGACGGGTGGAAGGTCGACTGGCTCACCTTCATCGAGTTGAAGGACCGCAAGCTCGAGGAATTCTTCAAAACCTATCAGGAAGGCAAGGCGATGTTCCATGTGGGCATTTTCCGCCAGCACTACTTCGGTGATGAGGTCCCCAATCGCGATCAGAAGGATGCCTTCAGCATCGGCCTTCCGCGTCCGAACCCCTTCCGCGCACCTGTTTTCCTGTCCAAAGATGCCCAGCTCTCCCGTGAGCTGCGCGAGCGCCTGCCTTGGGAGGTCCATGTGTGGGCCGTCGTCGAGCTCGAATGGAAAAAGCTCGGCAGCCAGCAATGGGTGGAGCTCGTCTCCATGCCGCAGATGCACTGGTATTCCGTGCCAGCCACGCCACGTCCGATTTCCACGAGCGAAAAACCACCGCTCGAGGCTCCAGCGGCACCCGCCGCAGCGCCGGCAAACAGCCAGGCCTTTCCACCCGGCATCAAACGGTCACCCGCAGGCTCCGCTCCGACGATTCAAAAGGCCATGCCGGTGCCTGACCAGCCCTTCCCGCCCGGCATTCGCCGTTCACCTGCCTCACGCTGACAAACGACACCTGTCATCACGGTATCAAATCGTGGCTCGAAACGGCTGGCGCAAGAGGTTGACCATCCCAGCATGCCCGCCTAGCCTCATGGCCTTATGGCATCAGAAAACGTCAGACTCGGCATCGTTGGACTTGGCAACATGGGCAAGGCGCACCTCGCGAACATTCGCACCGGAAAAGTCCCCGGACTTCGCGTCACCGCCCTCTGTGAGAGCGTGGGCACGCTGCCGACGCTCATCGAGGGAGAGCACGCCTTCACGGATGTGAACGCGATGATCCACTCCGGCCACATCGACGCCATTTTGATCTGCACGCCGCACTTCAGCCACACCACCATCGGCATCGAGGCGCTCAAAGCTGGCCTGCATGTCCTCGTCGAAAAGCCCATCTCCGTTCACAAGGCCGATTGCGAGCGCCTCATCGCCGCGCACACGAACAAAAAGCAGGTCTTCGCCGCCATGTTCAACATGCGCACAAACGCCACCTTCAAGAAAATGAAGGACCTCATCGACAGCGGCGAGCTCGGCACCATCCGTCGCGTCCACTGGGAAGTCACCAACTGGTTCCGCACCAATTACTACTACGCCACCGGCGGCTGGCGTGGCACTTGGAAAGGCGAGGGCGGCGGCGTGCTCATGAACCAGTGCCCGCACAATCTGGACCTCTTCCAATGGATGTTCGGCATGCCGCAGCGCATCCGCGGCTTCTGCCAGTTCGGTCGCTTCCATCAAGTGGAAGTCGAGGACGATGTCACCGCCGTGCTGCAATACGACAGCGGTCTCTCCGCCACCTTTGTCACCTCCACCGGCGAGGCTCCGGGTTGCAACCGCCTCGAAATCTCCGGTGAGCAGGGCCGTCTCACCGTCACGGATGGCACCAAGATCCACTTCCAGCGCAACCGCGTGCCGATGAGCAAATTCTGCATGGAGGCAGAGGCCGCCTTTGCGATGCCCGAGAGCTGGCACATGGACATTCCCGTCGACAACAGCGGCGGCCAGCACGTCGAGATCCTGCAAAACTTCACCAACGCCATCCTCAAGGACGAAAAACTTCTCTCGCCCGCCGAGGAAGGCATCCGCAGCGTCGAGCTTGCCAATGCCATTCTGCTCTCCACCTGGCAGGACAAGACCATCGAGCTCCCCATGAGCAGCGCCGACTACGAGCGCCTACTCATCGAGAAAGGCGAGAACAGCACCTTCCAGAAGACCAAAGTCGTCGCCAAGGCCACCTCGGACGACTTCGCGAAGTCCTTCCGCTGATCCATGAGCCGCAAGCCTGCTGGAAAAAAATCCAAACGGGCACGCACACCTTGCCAGCCGGCAGCTCGACCTGAGCTGCCGGTTTTGTTTTCAGCGCGACATGATGTCCTGAAGGCTCTCGCACTGATTTGCATGGCCTTCATCGCCTACTGGCCCTGCCTGCACGGTCCCCTACTCTGGGATGACAAGGACTGGACCAGCGGCATCGACTGGCTCATGCGCGATCCGGCGGCTCCGAAGCGCATCTGGTCGGACTTTCTTGTGGTGCAGCAATACTACCCGCTCACCACCACGTCCTTCTGGTTCGATCGAATGCTCGCCGGAGGCCGCTGGAGCGTTGGGCTGATGCACTCGGAAAACGTACTCTGGCATGCTTTTGGCGGCATCGGCCTGTGGTGGTTCCTCCGGACACTGCGCCTTCGAGGAGCGTGGTTCGCCGCGGCGCTTTTCATCATGCATCCGGTGATGGTCGAGTCCGTGGCATGGATCACCGAACGCAAAAACGTGCTCTGCTTCGCACTGATGATGGGCTCGATGATCGCCTGGGCACGTGCTGTGGATGGCTGGGAGCGTGAAGGACCGCCCAAAAGGCTTCCTGCCATCATCGCGACCGTTTTGCTGCTGCTCGCCTTGTTTGCAAAAATCACCGCGTTCATCGTTCCACCTGCCCTGCTCATCATCGCGTGGTGGAAACGCGGCCGCCTCCGCTGGCGGCAGGATGTGATACCCGTGATGCCGATGTTTGCATGCGCCATCGCACTCGGACTGCTCGTATCATGGATTGAAAAGCATCACACCGGAGCCAGCGGCACGTATTTTGACCAGCTCACGCCTTCCATGCGGGTGCTGATCGCTTCCGAAGCATGGTGGTTCTACCTCATGAAGCTGCTCTGGCCGCATCCGGTGTGCGTGCTGTATCATCGCTGGAGCATCGATCCATCCGTGTGGTGGCACTGGCTCGCTCCAGTGGCCGTGGTTGGTTTTGTCGGGCTGATCTGGCGGTCGAAAAAGCGCGTATGGATCGCCTCCGTGTTGCTTTACAGCGCCGCGCTGTTTCCAGTCCTCGGTTTCATGAACCTCAATGGCATGCGCTACGCTTGGGTGGCGGACCGCTGGGTCTATTTCGCCTCTCCGGTCGTGTTTGCATGGATCGCGTGGCTGCTGATGCAGTGGGATCAACGGTGGCTACGACAGGTCGTCATGGCCTGCATCCTCATCGTTTGCGGCCTTCTCACCAAGCGCCAAGCCGCGAACTACGGTGACTTTGACACGTTTTGGAAGGCTGCCATCGCGGGCAGTTCGAGCCCGGTCGTCGCACACAATGGTTACGCGGACATGCTGCTGCGTGCGGGACGTTTTGAGGAAGCGCTGGCGCATGCGGATGAAGCTATCCGCCTCGATCCCGCGAGCGCAGGCTCTCACTGCACTCGCGGCAGTGTGCTCAACACGATGGGCCGCGTGGCGGAGGCGCTGCCTTGCTTTGCACGTTCGCTCGAACTCGATCCCAGCGATGCCTTGGTGACCTACAACAAGGGCTTTGTGCTCTACCAGCTCGGCAGGATCGAAGATGCCATAAACACGTTTGAGGCTGCGCTGCGGCTCGACCCGCGGCTGCTGCCAGCGCACACCGATCTTGCCAGCCTGCTCTCGTCCAAAGGCCGCCAAGATGCCGCGGAGGAGCACTTCACGGCCGCGCTCAAGCTGCGTCCTGGTGATCCGAGCAGTCTTTCTGGCCTCGGGAATCTGCGCCTGCGCCAAGGACGCGAAGCTGATGCGTTGGAATGCTACGCTGAGGCACGTGAAGGCGATCCCGCGCTCATCACGGCCTTCAGCAATGCGGCGATGATCCTCGCGTCCACCACCGATCCGGCTCTCGCGAATGCTGCGGAGGCTCTCCGCCTCGCCGAACAGGCCGATCAACTCACCGCGCATGCCAATCCGGGCATCCGGCACATTCTCGCCGCCGCGCACGCCGCGGGTCAAAACCTCGACAAAGCTCTCGAAATCGCCCGTGACGCTCTGCGCATGGCAGAGGAGCAAAATCAAAGCGGAGCCGCCGCCACGCTACGCCGTGCCATCGGGCTTTACGAGGCTGGAAAGCCATGGCGCCGCCAATGAGGCAAAAAGTCATCGTCACGTTCGTTGCAGTCACAAACAAACCCCGCTAGAAAAAGCGGCTCCAAATCCATGAACCTGCCGAACAAGCTCACCGTGGCCCGCCTCATCCTGACGGCGGTGTTTGTCGTGTGCTTTTACCTGCCGGTGGGAAATCATGTTTCGTTCGCGGCACTGGTTTTTGGCCTCGCGTCGATCACCGACTACTTCGATGGCAAAATCGCCCGCCAGCGCGGCATCGTGACGAACTTTGGCAAGCTCTTCGATCCGCTGGCAGACAAGGTGCTCATCGCCGCCGCCTTCATTCTGCTGGTGGAGACGCGTGATTTGCCTGCCTGGATCGCCGTTGTGGTCCTCGCCCGCGAGTTTTGTGTCACCGGCATCCGTCTCATCGCCGCCGGGCAAGGCGCTATCTTGTCCGCCGAGCGGCTCGGCAAGCACAAGATGCTCTGGCAGATCCTCACGGTGAGCTGGTTCCTCGTGAAGCGCGCCTCCGACGAGACCATTTTCGGCTTCGCGAAGCCCTTGTTCACCATCGCGCCGGCCTGGGTGCCGGATGTGCTGATCTATTTCACTACATTGCTGACGCTCGTCTCCGGCTTCAGCTACTTCTGGAAGAACCATCACCTCTTCAACGACGCATGAACCCTGAAGCGCAGATCACCGCCCTCGGACTCACTCTCCCGCCCCCGCCGCCTCGCGGTGGCGTTTACAAGCCCGTCGTCATCGTCGGTAATGTGGCCTACGTTTCCGGCCATGGCCCGTATCGCGGACCCGATGATTACATCTGCGGTCGCATCGGTCAGGACCTCGATCTCGAGGCTGGCAAGGCGGCTGCACGTCAAACCGGTCTCGCCCTGCTCGCGACCCTTCAAAAGGAGCTCGGCAGCCTCAATCGCGTGAAGCGGGTGGTGAAGCTCCTCGGCATGGTGAACTGCACCCCAGACTTCGGCGAGCATCCGAAGGTCATCAACGGATGCAGCGAGCTCTTTGGCCAGGTCTGGGGTGAGGAAAACGGCATCGGCGCACGCAGCGCCGTCGGCATGGGTTCCCTTCCCGGAAACATCGCCGTCGAAATCGAAGGCATCTTCGAGATCGCCTAGCCGATTTGCGCCAGGATCGCGGAGGCGATCTTGTCAGCCTGGGCTTCGAGATACTCGACATCGCGACCTTCAATGAGCAGGCGAATGATCTGCTCCGTGCCGGAGTAGCGCAGCAGCACGCGACCATAGTCGCCGAGCTTCTTCTCGGTCTCTTTGATGATCTTCTGTGCCTCGACGAGCTCTTCGATGGGCGGCTTCGAGCTGACACGGAGGTTGCGGGCAGACTGCGGGAACTTTTTGAGGCACTTGCGGAGCTGGCTGAGCGGCTCGCCGGTCTCCTTCATGATCTTGAGGAGTTGCAGGCCGGCGATCAAACCATCGCCCGTGGTGGCCCAATCACCGAAGATGATATGCCCGCTCTGCTCGCCGCCGAAATTCAGCCCTCGGCTGCGCATCTCCGCGAGCACATAGCGATCCCCCACGCCCGTGCGGATCACGCGGCCCCCCATGCGGGACACGAGGTCGTCGAGGCCGTAGTTGCTCATGATGGTCACGGCCAGCGTGTTCTGCTTCAGCGTGCCTTTGCGCAGCATCGACTCAGCGGCGATGGCCATCAATTCATCACCATCGAGGGCAATTGCTTCTTCATCACAGAGGGCGATGCGATCCGCATCACCATCATGCGCGATGCCGGCCTGCGCCTGTGAGGAACGAACGATGCGCTCGATCTCCTCCGAGTGCGTGCAGCCGCACTCTTCGTTGATGTTGAATCCATCCGGCTCGCTGTGAAACACCTGCACATCGGCACCGAGAGCCTCCAACGCGAGGGCGCTCGTGTAGGCGGCCGCGCCGTGCGCATTGTCCAGCGCCACACGCATGCCATCGAGCTTCACTCCGCCCATCGAGGCCACCGCGTGCTTCACGTAGCGCTCCACACCGTCCGCCAGCTTCGTGATGCGGCCGATACCGCGACCTTCCGGACGCGGCATGTCCTCGCTGCCGAGCACCAGCTTCTCCATGGCGATCTCGGTCTTGTCATCGAGCTTGTGGCCGTCGCCATGGACGAATTTGATGCCGTTGTCTTTGAACGGATTGTGCGAGGCGGAAATGATCACGCCGAAATCAGTGCCGAGTTCGGCCGAGAGCATCGCCACGGCCGGCGTGGGCAATTGACCAGCCAGGATGACATCCACGCCCGCCGAGTTCAGCCCCGCGGCCAGCGCCGCCTCCAGCATCTCGCCCGAGGCACGGGTATCACGGCCCACGATGGCACGCGGACGCTCGCCGCCCTTCTTGCCGAGCACGACCGCCGAGGCCTGCGCGAGGCGCATGACGAATTCCGGGGTCATCGGATGGCGGTTGGCGATGGCACGGACACCGTCCGTGCCGAAGAACTGGCGTTTTTCAGACATAGGGCCGCGGTTTTAAGCCAGAACGAAGGGGGTGTCAAAACGTGAAGCAGCACACGCCGGGCCGGGGAATCCCACCTTGACACAGAAGGGAAGTGGCAGGAATCTCACCGCGCTCAACGAAACCCCGTCTTTCGCTATGAAAAAGGTCCTCTTCGCGGCTCTCGCCTGCACTCTCCTCCTCAGCAGTTGCTCCCTCTACCCGCTTGGCAACAGCCACAGCGGTCGCGCCCCCTACTTTGGTGGTCATGGCAACTACAGCAGCAGCGGCCTGCGCCCGAACCTGTATGTCCCCCGCAAGATCCAGCGCGATAACGCGATGACGATTCACCCATGAGTGGCCGCCAGACGCGACATTCGCCTGCTTTCACCTTGTTGGAGACCGTCTTGATGCTCATGACATTGGGCATCTTCGTGATGCTCTTGGCGGCTGTGACACGTCCTCTGTGGTGGGACCATGCCAAGCATCTGCTGGGTAAGGACGTGCCTGCCACCGTCGAGAGCACGGCCAAAAAGTAGCTCACAGCCAGCCCTGACGGCGATAATGCCAGGTGCCGAGCATCTCGTGCAGCCAGGCATTGAACACCAGCAAACCGTCCGCGTGCGGTAAGTGGAACCAGTGCAGCTCTCCCACGCGATTTAGGCTGCTCAGGTAATTGCACGGCACCGCCACGACCGGCAGGCCCGCTTTTTGAAAGGCACCAAACGCCCGCGGCATGTGATTGGCGGAGGTCACGAGCAAAAGCCGCTTCCAACCTCGTTCTTGGGCCAACGCGGCCACTTTCAAAGCCTCGTCCCGCGTATCGGCACACGCACCGAGAGAGAGAACAAAGCGCGAAGTGCCGGTCAGAGGCTTCAAAGCCTCGGCCACACGATCAGCCTCAGACAAGGTCGTGCCTTGGTCACGATAGCCTCCACCGCCCAAAACGAGCAGCGGGGCCTTTCCGCCCTGCCAAAGAGCCAGTGCGGTGCTCAGACGATCGGCCGAGGTTTTCAAATGGAAGCCGCTCGGCTCCGTCGTCGATGGCTCGGCTCCACCGCCGAGGCAGATGATGGCATCCGCAGGCAGCAGATCGGCCAATGCGACACGAGGATGTTGGTCCTCGAGGCCGGAAATGAGCACGGAAGCCAGCGGCGTGCAGGTGAAGGCCGTGAGCAGCAGCCACGCGAGACCCGGAAGGGCCGCGGAGCGCCAGCGCCGCCGCCAGCAGGCATGCACGAGCCATCCAGCCAGCAGCAGGCAGGCCAGGCAGAGAGGTTGAAACAGCACAATCAGGGACTTCATGGAGCAGCCACCCTTCCCGATGCCATGCGATGCGCAACCCGCTTCACTCAGTCTGTTCCTTGCCAAATGGCCCGCGGGCTTTCACTGTCACGCGATGGAATCCACGCCCAGCGCCCCCGAGGCCGCCCCTGAACTCTCCCCCGAACTGCGACGGCAGATTCTGCGATGGCTGTGGAAGTGGTGCGGCCGTCTCGCCTTCGTGAGCATGGTGCTGTGGACCGCAATGGTGCTGCTGGTCGCCCTCGGTTTTCGTTTTCTCGGCGAGACAAACCTCTGCACGGCCTTCCTGCTGTTTGCTCCGCCATCCGTGTGGTTGCTGCCAGGGCTCGTCATCTGGCCTGCGACCTTGCTGTTTCGCTGGCGGACAGCGCTTCTGCTCGGTGCGGTGGTTGCTTTGGTCACCTTCATCTCATCCGGTTGGCGCATGAGCTCGCCTGCTGAGCCGGTGGCGATGGAGAAGCGATCAACCGACACGCTCGTGTTGCTCACCAACAACCGCGGCCAGACCGGCGGGCACAGCATCCGTCCCTTCAAAAACCACATCCAGCCCGACATGATGGCTTTTCAGGAGTCCTCGGTGCCAGCGACGACTTATCTCGCGGACCCGGGCTACGCGGAATTCAAATTCGGTGCCTCGGTGAATGAGTACACGCTCATCAGCCGCTTTCCCGTCATGCCCGGCCAACTGCTGAGCTGGAGCGGTGGCGGCGTCACGACGCCATTTCATTATGGCGCCCGATTTGAGGTCGATTGGGCCGGACGGAAGATCGCGGTCTATGTCATTCACCTCCGCTCACCGCGTGATTCCTTGCTCTCGCTGCGCTGGGGCAGCTTCATCCGCGGCATTCCCCTGCCCTTCGGCAGTTGGCGCGAGCGTGCGGAGGCTGACATGGCCTTCTGGCGTGATCAATGGTCCATGGCCGAGGCATTGAAAAACCGGCTTAAGCTCGAAACACTGCCTTACATGCTCGCGGGTGACTTCAATGCGCCGCACTTCGGCGCAGTTCATCGCCTGCTCTCCGCTGACCTGCAGGATGCCCATGCGCTCGCAGGCCATGGCTTCGGCTTCACCTTCCCGGGTGACACACGCAATCCGCTCGCCTTCGGCGGCCCGTGGATGCGCATCGATCACATCTTCGCGGACCCGCATTGGTCGGTCGAGGCCTGCT
>CALMTT010000629.1 GCA_937872615.1 uncultured Verrucomicrobiaceae bacterium
GGAACATCCTGACGATCATGTCAGGATGCTCTTCACCACATTTCCGGCGATGCCGGTGAGGCGCATGTCGAGTCCTTGGTATTTGAAATTGAGGCGCTCATGGTTGATGCCGAGGAGATGCATGATCGTGGCATTCAGGTCATGCACGTGGACGCCATCGCGGACGATGTTGTAGCTGTAGTCGTCGGTTTCGCCGTGGATGTGGCCTTTTTTCACACCGGCTCCGGCGAGGAAGAGGCTGTAGCAGCGCGGGTGATGATCGCGGCCATAGTTCGTCTCAGTGAGTGTGCCTTGCGAGTAGATGGTGCGGCCGAATTCGCCGCCCCAGACGATGAGGGTGTCATCGAGCAGACCGCGTTGCTTGAGGTCTTTGATGAGTGCGGCGGTGGCCTGGTCGGTGTCGCGGCATTGGCCTTTGATGGCGTTTGGCAGGCCGCCGTGATGGTCCCAGCCCATGTGGAAGAGCTGGATGCAGCGCACATCCCGCTCCGCGAGTCGGCGGGCGAGCAGGCAGTTCGCGGCATAGGTGCCGGGTTTGGTCACATCCGGGCCGTACATGTCCAAAATGTGCTGCGGCTCGTTTTTCGTGTCCACGAGGTCGGGCACGCTGGTCTGCATGCGGAAGGCCATCTCGTATTGCGCGATGCGAGTGGCCGTTTCGGGGTCGCCAAAGGCTTGGAAGTCCTTTTGATTCAATGCGGCGATCTCCTCGAGCATCTGGGGTCGCATCGGACGATCCACACCGGCGGGATTCGAGAGATAGAGCACGGGATCGCCTGAATTGCGGAAGCGCACGCCGGCATGATGCGTCGGCAAAAAGCCGCTGCCCCACAGGCGGTCGTAAAGCGGCTGATCTTCGCGACGGCCCGTGCCAAACGATGTCATAACGACGTAGGCAGGCAGATCGCGGTTCAAACTGCCGAGTCCGTAGCTAAGCCACGAGCCAATGCTGGGCCGTCCGGCGAGTTGCGAGCCCGTTTGGCAAAATGTGATCGCCGGGTCGTGATTGATCGCTTCCGTGAACATGGAGCGGATGAGGCAAATCTCGTCGGAGATGCCACTGATGTTCGGAATGAGCTCGCTGAGTTCCATGCCGCTCCTGCCATGCTTCGTGAACTTGAACATCGACGGCGCGACCGGGAAGGCCTTTTGCCCCGAAGTCATCGTCGTGAGCCGCTGACCTTTGCGAATCGACTCCGGCAGGTCCTTCGCGCGTTGTTGCTCCATCTGCGGCTTCGGATCAAAAAGGTCCATCTGTGACGGAGCACCGCTTTGGAACAGATAAATGATGCGCTTGGCCTTCGGCGCGTAGTTCGGGAACGAAGTCGCGCCCTGGAGCTGTGCGAGCGCGGCGGCACCAACGGCTGCGGCGGAGTTTCGCAGGAAAATGCGGCGATTGAGGGCGTCTTGGAGCTGGAAGTCGGTTTTCATAAAATCAGTCGCGAGTGACGACGCGGTCGAGGTTGAGCAAAACGGAAGCGGTGGTCGTGTAAGCGGCGAGTTCGGCGGGATTCAGTGTTTCGTCGGCTTTCAGCATGCCTTGAGCGAGGAGCGCTTTGGCTTCATCGGGCTTGGCTTGGAAGGCTGCGATGCGGGCGTTGAGGCCTGCGACGAGTTTTTTCAGCGAATCGGCGTCGATGGCATGCGAGGTGGCTCTTTGATAGCCGTAGGCGATGCGCTGCTCCGGCGTGCTGCCGTTTTTCATCATCTGCTGTGCGAGACCGCGAGCGGCCTCGACGAAGGTCACTTCATTGAGCAAACTCAGCGCCTGGAGCGGTGTATTCGTGCGGCTGCGCTTCACGGTGCAGACTTCGCGGGAGGGGGCGTCGAAGAGCATCATCGTGGGTGGCGCGGCGGTGCGTTTCCAGATGGTGTAGAAGCTGCGGCGGTAGAGTCCTTCGCCGCTGTCGGCTTTGTAACCGCGGAGGTCGCCGTATTTGCTCGTCTCGTCCCACACGCCCTCGGGCATCTGCTGCGGCAGG
>CALMTT010000630.1 GCA_937872615.1 uncultured Verrucomicrobiaceae bacterium
GTCGTGCGCGGTTTTGAACGCTTCGCGCGATAAACCTTCGAGAAAGTCACCGGCAAGCCTTACCAGACCGTCGCCCTCAACACCAAAGGCGGCACCGAGGCCGCTCCCGCCATGATGGCAGGGGATTCGATGATGATGATGGCCAACGGCGTCCGCACGGAAAAGGTCATGATCCCCGGTTACGACCGTCAAGAGCTCACCAAGGAGGAGAAAGAAGCGGTGCGCGCCAAGCTGGCCGCCGCATACGAAGAAGAGGCCGACTACTTCGGCATCACCGAACCCAAGGAGCGACGTAGTTACATCAACGCCCGCGAGCGCATGAGCCGCGACACGGTTCGCTCCGCCGAGCTCGAAAGCCCCGCACCGCGCGGCCATTATCTCCGTGAGTTCGGCCAGAGCGACCGCGAGACTATCGAAAACGCCAACAACGAAGCCAGTGTGCCTCAGGCGCTCGCCATGATGAACGGCAGCCTGCTTCCCCAGCTCCTCGATACTTTCAGCCAGCTCATGCTCACCGTGCGCAAGGCCCAGTATCCCGATGACAAGGTCGAGGCCGCCTACATGACCATCCTCTCCCGCAAACCCACGGCGAACGAAAAAGCCGCCTGGCTCAAAGCCCAGGATAATGGCCTCCAGGACATCAAGGACCTTGTTTTCTCCCTCCTGAACACCCAGCAGTTTATCTTCATCCAGTAACTGCACGCCGCTTTCTCCAGCAAGACAACAGACAAACAACAACACACCACGCGCCTCCCATGAAACAAGAGCTCGCCTCCAAACTCCTCCGCTCCGGCGAAATCAGCCGCCGAGACTTCGCCGCGAAAACCGCGTCGTCGCTCCTCGGCGTCGGCCTTCTCGGAAACTCGCTCACCAGCAAGTCCTTCGCCGCCTTTGAAGGCTCTTCGAAGCTCAAGCAGGCCGCGACCGCGAAAAACGTCATCTATCTCTACATGAGCGGCGGTCAGTCCCACATGGACACTTGGGACGTGAAGGAAGGGGTCGAGACAGCCGGTCCCACCAAGCCCATCAAGACCAGCGCCGATGGCGTTCGCATCTCCGAGTACCTGCCGAACACCGCCAAGCACATGCATCATGGCACCATCGTGAACTCCCTCACTTCGAATCAGGGCGCTCACGAGCAGGGGAACTACATCATGCACACCAGCTACGAGATGCGCGGCACCATCCGCCATCCCGCCATGGGCGCATGGTTGAACGTCTTCCAGGGCGGCGGCAACAGCACCCTGCCAAACTTCGTCTTCGTCGGCAATGACAGCCGCCATCCCGGCGCTGGCTTCTTCCCCGCCGCGCAGGCTCCGCTGTTCGTCTCGAATCCCGAAAACGGCCTCAAGAACATCAAGAATAGCCAGCCCGAGAAGCTGCAGGCCCGCATGGCCCTCGCTGACGAGCTCGACAAGGACTTCCGCACCACGTTTGCTCATCGCAACGTCAAGGCCTATGCCGACATGTATGACGACGCCATGGCCATGATGAAGTCGGAGGACCTCAAGGCTTTTGACCTCACCGAGGAAGCCTCCGACGTTCGCGCCGCTTATGGCAAAGAAGCCTTCGGTCAGGGCTGCCTGCTCGCCCGCCGCCTCGTTGAGCGCGGTGTGCGCTTTGTCGAAGTCTCCCTCGGCGGTTGGGACACGCACAATGCCAACTTCGTCGCCGTCCCCGAGCGTTGCGAAACCCTCGATAAAGGCCTTTCCGCCCTGCTCAACGACTTGAACCTCCGCGGCATGCTCCAGGACACGCTTGTCGTCGTCACCACCGAGTTCGGCCGTACGCCCGACATCAATCAGAACGTCGGCCGCGACCACTATCCGAAGGCCTTCTCCGCCGTCATGTTTGGCGGCGGCGTGAAAGGTGGCTACGTCCACGGCAAGACTGACAAGGAAGGCCGCGAGGTCGTCGAGGACAAGGTCAAGGTGCCTGACTTCAACGCCACCATAGCCTACGCCCTCGGTCTCCCGCTCGATCAGGTCATCTACAGCCCCAGCAAGCGCCCCTTCACCATCGCCGACAAAGGCCAGCCGGTGACCAGCGTGTTCGCGTAAGGCTTGCCATCTCACGAAAAAGGCGCGGGGGTATCCTCCGCGCCTTTTTCATTTTCTGATGAAAAGCAGCCATCGTCGGGGCAAAAGCCAAGGGCCCGTGAAACTACTGCTGGACGAGATTTGAGGATTGCAGCACAACAACACGCAATGGTCTTTCTGCACCGAACTCAACGCATGGCGGCTGCCTTCAACCTGTGGCTGTGCCTGCTGTTGCTGCTGACGGGAACCTCCTGCCGCAACTTGTCGGAAAATGCTGACGAGGCGTGGCGATGGCTCGATCCAGTGGGGCACCGGCGATTTCACCGGGAGAAGTATTACCCGAATGAACGGCGGATGGGGTTGCGGATGCCGGAGCCGAAGGAGGATTGATCAGCGTCCGACAGCTACGGCGCCAAGGGCTGGCACCATGATCTCATCCCCCGCGTTGAGCTTCGTTGTGGGCTGGAGATGATTGATCTCCCGGATGCGAGCGGGGGTGGTGCTGAACTGGGAGGCGATGCTGTCGATGCTGTCAGTGGCATCGACTCGATAGGCGAGCACGCCGCGATGGCTGTCGGATGAAGAAGTTGGGCTGGCGGCGGGCTTCGGCGGGGTGGAAGCCGTTGTGGAGGGCAGGGGGATGCTCGGTGGCGGCGGCATTCCATCGGGGAGACCCACGCCGGGCATGGGCACGGTGTCGTCAGAAGCCGGTGCGATGGTCTTGGGGGCCGATTTGGGCTTCGAGGAGGTCACTGTGCGTGAAGGAGATTTGCCACCCGGAAGGATGAGCCGTTGGCCGACGATCACTTTGTTGGCGTCTTTGATGCCATTGAGGGTTGCCAAGTTGGCGGTCGTGGTGCCATGGCGGATGGCGATGGCCTTGAGGCTATCGCCGGGACGCACGGTGTAGGTGCCGCCAGTGCTGACAGGAGCCTGGACCGGCAGGGAATCGATACGGGTGCTTTTGCCTGGAATGGCGATGCGGGAGCCGGGAACGAGGCCGCCGCCGAAATCGACGCGTGGATTAGCCTCCATCAGGGCAGTGCGGCTAATGTTGTATTTCTTGGCGATGGTGCTGGAGGTGTCACCAGGCCGCACATCGTGGTAATAGGGCTTGTAGGTGGCCTTCGTGGTGCTGGAAGAACCGTGAGGGCCGGGGATTTGAAGCTGCTGCCCGATCATCACGGTGTCGCTCTTCATGCGGTTGAGCTGGATGATGTCGCCCGGGCTGACGCGGTGGCGGCTGGCGATGGCCCAAAGGCTATCGCCGGGCTTCACAACGTAGGTGGTGTGAGAGCGAAGGCTGGCGGAAGAGCTGTCGTAGTTCGCTAAAACGGAACCGCCTTTGATGCCAGAAACGTCTTTTTCGAGCTTCCGGATGCGAGAGTCCTGCTCGTGGTCATTAGCGGCCAGCCGGGCGACTTGGAGGGAAAGGTCGTTCGGCAGCGGGCCATATTGCGGAGCAGCAGGCGCCGGAGTGCGCCGTGGAGCTGTCGTGGTGCGTGGCGGAGTGGATACCTGTCGCTGCTGTTGCGGTGCCGTGGACTGCCGTTGCTGAGGGGGGGGTGACAGCGTGCCATAGCCCGGAGGTGGCGGCTGCATGTAGGTGTAGCTGCTGGGAAGATTGCCGGCGGGTTGGCCAAAGAGTGAGGGAGCCGTGGTGGCGACCAGAGCGAAGGTGCAGCCGAGAGATGGGAAGAGCGGCAAGTGCTTCATAATGTGGTTATTTTAGAATTTCGGGTTGTTAAATCAATAAAATATTTTAGAAGTCTGAACAAAATTTTGAAATTTCCTCGTCCAGTTGTGCTCACGCTGCAGGTCATCGGCTCCTTCGGAGCCCTGACCGGAGGAATTCTCTCTCTAATGGTCCTTCAGCATCAAGTGGCCACACTGGAGCGGCCTCGGGTGGACCCTTGGGATAGCAAAACGCAAAAAATCCCGTTGGTGCTGGTGGATGCCGGTCATGGCGGTCATGACGGAGGCGCGGTGGCCAATGGCGGTATCGAAAAGCACCTGACGCTCGACATTGCCCGAAAAGTCCGGGATGAGCTCATCGCCGCTGGATTGCGGGTCGTCATGACACGCGAGAAAGATGCCTTTTTGCCCTTGGAAGAGCGTGCGGCACTGACGGAAAAGTTTGGTGCCGCGGCCTTTGTGAGCGTGCACATCAACACAGATGGCTCCGGCTCGGAGGCGGAGGGACTGGAGACCTATTTTGCCGGAAAGCCATCGCTGGCCGTGATGCGAAAAACGGGTGTGAAGGGTGAAAACGAGCTCATGAGCGAAAAACTGGCCACGCTGGTCCAGCGTTGTGCTTGCGACGAATCCCAAGCGGCCAATCGCGGCACGAAGCAGCGCGATTATGTGGTGATCGAAGAGGCTCGATGCCCGGCAGTGTTGGTCGAATGCGGCTTTTTGACGAACGCCACCGAGGCTCGCAGGCTGAAGGACAAGGCGCATCAGGAAAAACTGGCCCGTGGCATTGCTTCCGGCGTGAAACTCTTCCTTCAATCGAAGCCGGCCATCGCGGCGGTGCTGGCGGAGAAATGACCGTGGCATGGCCGCGAGGTTGCTGCTAGGAACAGGAGCTTGACCACCACTACAGCTACCTGCCCGTCTGAAACTTCACGCCGCGTCTTTTGGACCGTCGTGCTGCTGCTGGCTGTCTCGGCGGGGCTTTACGCCATGTTCTTGGCGGTGGACTATCGCTGGAACTGGTCGGGTGTTTGGAAATATCGCGGTCAGTTCATGCAGGGCTGGCTGACGACGCTCGGTCTGTCTCTCGCTGCCATGATCGTGAGCGTGGCGGCGGGTTTTTTGATGATGCTGGGCTGTCGTGCCAAGTGGCTGCCCGTGCGGTTGCTCTGCGGCGGCTTGGTGGAGCTCGTGCGTGGCTCGCCGTTGCTGGTGCAGCTTTTGATCGGCTATTACATCATCGCGGAGGCGCTGCATGCGGGCTTTCCGATGCTGGTGGGCATCGTTTTATTGGGCGGATTTCATGCGGCGTATCTGGCGGAGATCTTTCGCGGTGCGGTGGAGAGCATCGGTGCCTCGCAAATCGAAGCGGCGAGGGCGGTGGGCTTTGACCGGGCGCAGACTTACCGCTTCGTCATCGTGCCGCAGGCCATGCGCCGGGCTTTGCCGGGCACGACGGGTCAGCTCGTGTCGCTGCTGAAAGACTCCTCGCTGCTCTCGGTGATCGGCATCGAGGAACTGGTGCAGAAAGTGAAAGTCATGAACGCGGCCAGCTACGCGCCGTTGGAAGGCTATCTGCCCTTGGCGGCGGCTTATTTGATCGTGACGCTGCCGCTGGCGCGGCTGGCACGCGGTTTGGAAAGGAGGTTCGCGTATGAAACTTGAAGCGACGGGCCTGGTAAAGCGATACGGCGCTCACGCCGCTCTCGACGGAGCTTCGTTTTCGACCGGTGAGCATGAAGCGCGAGTCATTGCGCTGCTGGGGCCATCCGGAGGCGGGAAATCCACGCTGCTGCGAGTGCTCGGCTGCCTGCTGGTGCCGGATGATGGTCGCGTGAGCCTCGATGGTCGCGATCTGCCGCGTGATCAGGATGGGGCCATGCGCGAGCGGCGTGGCAACGGCTTCGTTTTCCAAGGCTACAACCTCTTTCCGCACCTCACGGCCTTCCAAAACATCACGCTGCCTTTGCAGGAAGTGCATGGCATGTCCGCGGTGCAGGCGGGGCAGCGAGCGCTCGAATTGCTGCATCGGCTGGGGCTCGAAGGTCACGAGCACAAGCGCCCCTCGCAGCTTTCCGGTGGTCAGCAGCAGCGTGCGGCCATCGCCCGGGCTTTGGCACCGCGACCGAAGCTTCTCCTGCTCGATGAACCGACCTCGGCACTCGATCCCGTGATGACGGGCGAGGTGCTGGATGTGATCCGCGAGCTGGCTGAAGGCGGTCAAAGCATCGTGCTGGCCACGCATGAGATCAGCTTTGCCAGGAAGGTGGCCGATCACGTGGTCTTCCTCGCGGCTGGGAAGGCGCTCGAGTGCTCGACAGCAGCCGAATTCTTCCAACAGCCTCGATCCGAACTCGCGCGGCAGTATCTCGAAGGTCTTTCGCGTTACCGCTGAAACTGCGTCTTACAAAGCGCGAGCGAGAAAGCGGCGTTCCTCGGGCAAGAGCAGCGTCGAGGGCACTTTTTCGGCCACTTGATAGGCAGAAGAGGTGTTACCGCTGATGGCGAGGAGACCCGCGAAGACCGCACGGGCCCCAGGTGGGAAGGTGTCCACGTCTTTGACCTGCGCGAGAGCGGGCGCGATGTCGTTCACGCGACCTTGGCGATAGGCGGCCAGTGCACGGAGGAAGGAAAGCGCGACGAGGCGATCAGGCGTGATGTGATGAGCGGGCACCGCTGCGGCCTCGTTGATCGTTTTGACCGCGATCTCGATATCGGTGCCGAGAACGAGGCGCAGGTAGTTCGCACGGTCGAGATAGACGACATCAGTGGGTTTCAACTTCATGAGTTGCTGGCTCGAGCGGAGCATCGCCTCGCCATTGGTCTCCTTTTGGGCCATCTCATAGACTTTGAGTTGCATGTTCAACGAGGCACCGATGTGGCGGGCGGCCACGCCTTCATAAAAACGACGCGAGAGGTCCCAGTAGCCAAGATGTTCGGCCATCTCAGCGGCCCGCATGGCTGCCTCGGCATGCTCACCACGGCCGGTCTGGTCAAAAACGGTGTTAAGCAGATGGCGCGGTGTGGTGGGATCGTCACTGAGGTGGCTTTCGGCCTCTGCCTGCCAGATGCGAAGCTGCACGCTGGGGAAAGCCGCATCGACGCGACCGGTGAGCAGCGCTTTGAGCTGGCCCCATTGGCCAAGCCCACGCAGGGCACCCACATAGTGCGGTAGCAACGTGGTGTAGGAGGCGGCCGTCTTGTCCGAGATCATGCGCAGGACGCGCTCAAATTGCTGCTCTTTGACCAGCCAAGCCATGAGCGGGGGGAGGTTCGCGGCTGGTTTGCCATCCCAGCGGCGAATTTCTTGATTCACAATCTGATCCCGTTCATGAGGGTGCAGGCGGATGATGGCTGAGAGGACGGCAAACCGCGCGATTTCCGCCTTGCTGTCCTGTTTGATACCTTGAACCAGCGTGAGGAGATCCTCAGCCTCCTGAGCTGTGAGCAGGCGATGCTGTGATAGGAATTCGATCGCCGGGATGGACTGATCCGTGCCGCCTCGGGCGATCGGCCAGAGACGCTCCCGGGCAGGTCCGCTGAGAGAAGGGTCGCCGCTGCGTGCATCGAGCAGGGCCAGGTCGAGCACGCTTTGCGGATTATCTGAATCAGCCATCAAGGCCTGGCGTTGGGTCAAGAACGAACGTGCAGCAAGGCCTTCCGCTTTTTGGATCACAGACAGAAGCTCCAAGGCGGGGCGTTTCTGAGCCTCATCACCCTTGAAGCGGTCAAAAGTGTCATGAGCCAGCTTCAGGTCCGGCAGACCCACGTAGGCTTTGCCCAGCTTCGAAAGCTCTTCCGGATTGAGAATGCCTTTTTCATCGAGTTTGCTCAGGAAGCGGATCATTGAGCGAGGCTCTTCGCCGGTCTTTTCGACGAACATGACAGCCGTGCGGATCACTTCGGGGTCCTCTGGTGCCCATCGCGTGGCATCATTGAGATGACGTGCGGCGTTCATCCAGTCCTCAGCTTCGACATAACGCATGACTTCGGGGATGAAACGGCGTGCCCACCAGCCTTTCGCCCCGCTCGCCAGCTGGTCGAAAAACAGCCACCAAGCCACCGCGAAGGCCACCAGGCCCAAAAATCCCCACAGCAGCGTCCTGCTCTGCGGTTCGTCTTCTGCTGCCAGGTCTTCTGGTCGGGATGACTCGGGATTCATGAGGTAAAGAGAGGGAAAGGAGCGGGCCCAGGCATCTGGATCACTTCAATTCGAGAACCAGGCGGAAGCCCAGATCCGCGCGAGCGCTTCCTTTGGAGGCATGCTCACGGGAGGAGGTCAGCAAACGGTCATGCTCAAACATTAGCCAGCTGCCGCCGCGGATGACGCGCTCTTCCGGGGCTGACGGCCAGGCGTCCTCCGTCCATTCGGAGACGTTTCCGCCGACCTCGTAGAGGCCAAGCGTGTTCGGGGTCGATTTGTCCACCGGTGAGGTGTAGGAAAAACTGTCGCTGAAACCCGGAATGCGTGTGGCGTCGAGGTTCACACTCATGACTGGAGGCCGCCATTCGGCCTGGCTCTTGATGGGCCATGGGAAATGCTCTTTGTCCGCCCGGTGGCGTTCGGCAGGATCCTTCCCCGTTTCGCCTTTCAATCCGGCTGCGGTGCTCCACTCCAGGTCGGTGGGCAGGCGGTAAGTGGCATTTGATGGGATCAGGCTGGCCTTCCGTTCGTTTTCCGTGAGCCATTGGCAGAAGTTTTTCGCATCGTCCCAAGTCACGCCGGCTGCCGGATGGGTATCACCGAGGAGAAAGGGCGGCTTTTTGACCCAAGTGCCATTCGTGGCCTTCAGCCAGGCTTCAAAGTCCCTCACGCGGGTTTCCGTTTTGCAGATCAGCACACCGCTGCCGGATTCCAAGGGTGTGAAGCGAAGGCCCAGTGTGTTGAGATACG
>CALMTT010000631.1 GCA_937872615.1 uncultured Verrucomicrobiaceae bacterium
CGCAGGAGCGTCTGGAGAAGCTTCGTCAAAACGGCGGCAGTCCTGAGTGCGAGGCCGCGGTGAGCGCCTCGCTCGAATGGCTGAAGGGCAAGCAGAACCCTGATGGCTCCTGGGGCCGCAACAACAAGTGCGCCTACACTGGCCTCGCCCTGCTCTGCTACCTCGGCCGCTGCGAGACGCCCGAGTCTCCGTTCTATGGTGACAATGTGATGAAGGGCATTCTCTTCCTCATCGAGACGCAGAAGAAGCACCCGAAGAAGCTCTTCAGCCAGTCCACCAAGGGCAACGCGCCCGTTTACGAGCACGGCATCGCTTCTTATGCGCTTGGCGAAATGTACACGCTGGCCCGTCTCGGCTCGAAATCGCTCCCCGGCATGCGCGAGGCCTTTGAAGAAGGCGTGAAGATCATCATCGACAACCAGCAGGACAGCGGAAGCTGGGTTTACGATGGTGAAACGGGTTTCTACGCTGGCAAAAAGAGCCGCGAAGACCTTTCCGTGGCCGGTTGGCAGTTCCAGGCCCTCAAAGCCGCGAAAAACACCAAGCTGAAGATCGACGGTCTCGAGACCGCCATCAAAAAGCTGGTCAACTACCTCGAAGCCAAGCAGACCAAGGACGGCGGCTTCGGCGTGGCGAATCGTGACCAGCACTACAACCAGTGGTCGCTCTCCGGCGTGGGCATTCTTGGCCTGCAAACGATGGCCCACGGCAGCAAGACCTCCGAGGTGAAGAAAGGCCTGAAGTTCCTCCACGAGTTCCTGACTGCGGAGCCGCTCGATTGGAACAAGAACTGCAACCTCTACTGCTGGTATTACTACACCCAGGCCTTCTTCCAGGCCGGGGGCGAGGAGTGGAAGTTCTACAACCAGCAGTTCCTGCCGCAGATCCTCGCGGCGCAGCAACCGGATGGCAGCTTCAAACGCGGCCGCCCGAACTGGCCCGCTGGCGACGCGGCGGATGAAATTTATCGTCAGGCGCTCTGCACGCTCCAGCTCGAGGTGTTCTACCGCTACCTGAAGGTCGGCGACCGCGAAGAGGCGAGCTTCTTCGACAAGTAAGCGACATCGAAAACGATCAGCCTTTCAAATGCAGCGCCCGGTCTCGAGTCCGAGACCGGGCGCTTCGTTTTGGATTCGGGAGTGAAGGCTCGCGACAGCGTCCTGGAGTGCGCCGGTCCTCCGGCGCTTTCGAGCAGCTCAAGGCCCACGGAAAGCTCCAGAGGGCTGGAGCACTCCAAAACGCTGCCGCGCTTTTCTCAATCCAACAGCATCGTGATGTTCGAAACCAACGTTCGAGTGCCTCACGGCACTTCTTCGCCGCTGCCGGTGTAGAACCAGCCTTGCACGCGGCCGTTGACCACCAGCGCTTGAGCTTCGACGGGTTGCAGACCGAAGATGGTATCGGCTTGATACTCGACTTTGATGGCCCAGCCGTCCTTGCCCTGCACTTTGGTGGGATTGGGATCGCCCCAGGAGATGACTTTGTCCGGCTTGATGTCCGTCACCTGACCACGGCGGATGCTGGAAAGCAGCAGCGGGTAGCTGCGATCATCACCACGCATGGGTTTGCCGGTTTCATCCACTTCGGCGCGATTGCTGTTCGCGGTGGCGCTCTCGGCTTTGAGCGTGGAGGCCATCTGCTGCTTCTGCGCGGCGATCTTCTTGAGGTATTCAGCACGGGCCACCTTCCACTTCTCATAGCCATCGGTGAGGATGGTCTTCAAATCGGTGTCGTCGATGGAGACGATGGCTTTGGCACTCGATCCCGGCGCGGAGAGCAGGGCGAGCATGCCTTCCTTGAACGCGATGGCCTGCACTTTGCGGCCTGCGGTCACTTTCGAAGCACCGACGGGCATTTTGAACTCCGCGTCCTTCAGCAGCGTCACCTCGCGCGGAAACGCGCTCGGCGGAATGTTCGTCCAGTTGTTCGTCAAAGCCTCGATCGAGCCAGCCTTCGGTGCCGCGGGGGCGGCTGGAGCGGGCGCAGGTGCCGTTTCGACTACTTTGGGAGCTTCGGCCGGTTTCGGAACCTCGGGCGCGGTTGGAGTCACGGGAGCCTCGACGGGGCTTTCAGGCTCGGGCGCGGCTTCGACGACGGTTTTGGGCTTCGGCGGCGGGTTGAGATCCTTGAAGATCATTTTCTGTCCGGGCGGAGCGAGGAAGTAATCGTAGGCCGCGAAGACTCCTCCGAGGAGGAGCAGAGTGATGAAGAGGGATTTCATGGGGGTAGGATTAAGTCGATAGCCTGCTGACGACGTTCGTCACGATAAAGACATTCGGTTTCTTGGAGCGAACGTTACATTTTGCCCGAAAAATGTCGGTGAAGGCCGCTGCGATGCGCTAAATAGCCGTCCCATGCCATCCAACCTCCATCTGGGCGTGAATGTCGATCACGTCGTCACCCTGCGTCAGGCCCGCTACCGGCAGATGCTCGAATCGCCGAACGCGGAGCCATCCGTGCTCGCCGCCGCCTTGCTGGCGGAGCAGGCGGGAGCGCACTCGATCACCATCCACCTGCGGGCGGACCGCCGCCACATCCAGGACGCCGATGTGTTTCTGCTCCGTAAAGAGATCAAGACCATGCTGAACCTCGAAATGGGTAATACCGCCGAGATCCTAGCCATCGCCCTGAAAGTGAAGCCGGACTTCGTGTGCATGGTGCCGGAGAATCGCGAGGAAGTCACGACCGAGGGCGGCCTCGATGTCGCCGGTCAGCGTGAGTCTTTGAAGGCCACAGTCGGTGCTCTCGAAACGAATGGCACCCGCGTGAGCATGTTCATCGATCCCGATCCCGCTCAAGTGCGAGCGAGCGCGGAGATCGGCGCGAGCATGATCGAACTGCACACGGGCACCTTCGCGAACCATTTGGGAGCCGAGCGTGCCGTGGAGGTGGCACGCCTGCAGGCTGCTGCGGAGCTCGGGCAATCACTCGGTCTGCAAATCAATGCGGGCCATGGTTTGACGACCTCGAATCTTCCTGACCTGTGGCCCGTGCCGCACCTAGCAGAGCTCAACATCGGGCATCACATCGTCTCACGATCGATCTTCGTCGGTCTCGAAGCCGCGGTGAAGGAGATGCTCGCCGTGATGGCCACCTACCCTGCGAAATGATCACTGGCACCGGCATTGACCTCGTCGAGGTGGCCCGCATCCGCGAACTGCTCACGCGGCATGCCGATCGCTTCAAGCAGCGCACCTTCACCACAGGCGAGATCGCCTACTGCGATGCCTGCGCCGATCCAGCGATCCATTTCGCGGCCCGATTTGCAGCCAAAGAAGCCGCAGCAAAGGCTCTCGGCACGGGCTTGTGGTCCGAAGCCGGTGTAAACTGGACGGACATCGAAGTCACTCGCGCCGAATCTGGCCGCCCTAGCCTCGTTTTTCATCACAACGCCGCCAAGCTCACCTCGGAGCTGCGAGCGCATCTTTCGCTCTCACACACAAAGGACCACGCCATCGCCCAGGTGATCCTCGAAACGGCCTAAAAACTGCCTTCTCATCCTCATGCTTCAATTTCGCCTGTTTGGTTTCCCCATCGTCATCCACTGGATCTTCTGGCTGAACACCGCGCTGATGGGCGGTGCGCTCGGTGCCGACTCGCCGGAAGCCTTTCGCAGCATGCTCGCATGGGTGCTGGCGTGTTTTGTGTCGATTCTGATCCACGAGCTGGGCCATGCGTTTGCGATGCGCAGCTTTGGTGACCGGTCGGTGGCCATCGTGCTGTATGCCTTTGGCGGTTTCGCTCGGGGTAGCCGCCTTTTCACGCGTTCGCAGGACCTTCAGCTCACTGCTGCAGGTCCCGGTTTGCAAATTGCCTTCGGCCTCGCTGTCGGCTGGTCGATGACGCTGTGGCGTATCCCCTCGCCCTGGCTGCGTGAGGCAGCGGATGCCTTCACAGTGGTGAGTCTGTTTTGGGCCTTGCTCAATCTGGTGCCCATCCTGCCGCTCGATGGAGGTCGGCTCTGCGCCGCCTTTCTCGGCCGCATGCGCCCAGCGCTCGTCATCAGCCTCGTGTGCGCTGTGCTGCTGGCGCTCAGCGGAATGCAGGACAGGCTTTGGCTCGACATGCAGAATACCATTCTGCAAACCATCGACATCCGTGCTCACACACGCGTCGGCGGCGGCATCTTCACGCTGATCTTTTTCGGCATGATGGCGTTCAACAACTGGAAGCAGCTCCAAGGCGAGCCGCAAATTCCGTGGATGGACGCACGATGAGCCTCTCGCGCCACGTTTTCGCACCGTCTTCCCGATGAAATCCCCTGCCCTGAGCCTCCTCGCCCTGCTTTCGATGCCGTTGTGTGCCTTCGCGCAATCACCGAAGGCCGAGCTCATCTCGCCGCAGGTGAAGTCGGCGGTCGAGAAAGCCGTGAAGTGGCTCGTGGCGCAGCAGCGGCCTGCCGGTTTGATCGTGGATGAAAAATCCAACAACATCCCCAAGCGTGGCGACCTGCCATCACACAGCGCGGCGATGACCTCGCTCGCCCTCATGGGCCTGGCGAGCGTCGGCCACATGCCGAGTGATCCCACACCGGAGGGCAAAGCGGCCGCGAAGGCGCTGCGTTTCATCGTCGAGGGCATCGAACCCGATGAGAATGGCTACCTGGGCCGCAGCGACCGCTCCCGCATGTATGGCCACGGCATCATCAGCCTCACTTTGGCAGAGATGGTCGGCCATGCGCCCGATGACGCCACGGACAAGCGCATGCGCGGCATGCTCGACGGCGCGATCAAGCTCATCCTCCGCTCGCAGCAGGTCTCGAAGAGCGAGGCCAACCGCGGCGGATGGCGTTACGAGCCGCAAAGCAGCGACAGCGATATTTCCGTGAGCGTGTGGCAGCTCATGGCGCTGCGTGCTTCGAAGAATGCGGGCTTTGATGTGCCAAAGGATGCCATCGACAACGCCGTGGCCTACATCAAACGCAGTTATCAAGTCGAGCGTGATGCCAACGGCAATCCGAAGAGCGACAACGCGGCCTTCAGCTACGAGCCTTACGGCGGACGCAAGACCTTCTCCACCACCGCCGCGGGCCTGCTTTCACTCCAAGTGTGCGGTTTGTATGATGCACCGGAAGTCGTCGGCAGTGCGAACTGGCTGCTCAAGTCTCCGCCGGAGATCAACGAGCCTTGGTTCTTCTACGGCTGCTACTACTACGCTCAAGGCATGTATCAACGTGGCGGTGATCACGCGGCCACGGCCCGCCAGCGCACGGAGCAGATCCTCGTCGGAGCCCAAAGCGCCGAGGGAAATTGGTATCCGCGCAATGGCAACGAGAAGAGCGCTGGTGCCGTGTATGCCACCTCGCTCGCGCTTCTGAGCCTCTCGATTCATCACCACTTCCTCCCGATCTACCAAAAGTAATCTCTCCGACCATGAAGCCGCTTTTTCTTGCCCTGCTCGCTGTTGTTTCTCTCCATGCTGAACTCACCACCGAGCAGCAGCAGGTGCCGCTGGAGGTGATGCCGGGCGATGCGAGTGCTGCGAAGATCGTGCTGCTCGCGGGCAGTCCGAGCAACAAGCCGGGGCAGCACGAATACTTCGCCGGATGCGCCCTGCTCCGCGAATGGCTGGCGGCGGTGCCGGGCGTGGCTCCGGTGATGGTGGCGGATGGTTGGCCGAAAAACGAGGCGGTGCTCGATGGTGCCCGTGCCGTGGTCTTTTTCATGGATGGCGGCCCGAAGCTGCCCTTCCTCACGCCGGAGCGTCGGGCGAAGGTGCAGGCGCTGGCAGATGCCGGAGCAGGTTTCATCGTGCTGCATCAGGCGGTGGACTGCCCGGCGGATCTCGCGGCTTCCTTTAAAGAGTGGTTCGGTGCCGCCTTCCAACCGGACATCGGCTGCCGCGGCCACTGGGACGTGAAATTCGACTCCGTCAGCCCTCACGCCGTCACCAGCGGCATGAAACCCTTCGAGCTGCTGAAGGACGGCTGGCTCTATAATCTCCACTTTGCCGAAAAAGGCGTCACGCCCCTCCTCGCGGCTCAAATGCCCGATAGCAGCCGCAAGACCGAGCATGCCAAAGCCCATGCTGGCCGGGCTGAAACCGTTGTCTGGGCCTTCGAGCGTCCGAATGGCGGCCGCAGCTTCGGCTTCACCGGCTGCGATCTCCACGCCAGTTGGGCCGTGCCTGAGCAGCGCCGCCTGCTCGTGAACGCCCTCCTTTGGTGCTCAAAACTCCCCGTCCCCGCCACCGGTGCCGCCACGGATTCCCCCGTCGATCTGGCCAAAAACCTCGACCGGAAGATTTTCACCCCGAAGGTCAAAAAGCCCGCTCCAGCCGCCAAACCGGCCTCGAACTGAGAAAAGGCTGCGCAGCCGTCATTGGGGTCAGCCCGGTCAATGAGGTCACAACGACCTCGCAGGCACCTCTTGGCTTTCAGGACCTCCGAATGGTTTAGCTTCATTAAAAACTTGCGATTTACTCTAAAATCCATAATTATTGGGCTGGATATTCAAATTTCAGTCCTCGGATGCTTCCTCTCATTGACCAAATCCTCGCCACCGCTGGCTGCGGTGACTCGCCTGCTGTACGGCAGGCCATTGAGGATGCGTGCTTCAACCAGACCTCCTTCGTCGATGCTGTGCTGGATTGCGAAGGCGTCCGCGAACGGGATTTCCTCATGGCACTGGCGAAGACACTCACGCTGCCGTGGTGGGAACCAAAGGAGGACGACAAGCCCGCCGAGGCTGGCATCCGCCGCCTGCTGCCTGCAGAGATCGCGTTGAGGCATCGTTTGCTGCCGCTTTTCACCGAGCAGGCCGAAGGCGGCGAGCTCGAGGACACTCCGCGCACGCTGCACATCGCCACCTTTGATCCGCTGAACCTCGTGGCGCATCAGCGGGTGGCGGCGAGCCTTTCGATGCCCGTCGTGTGGCATGTGGGACCTCGCACGCGCATCGTCGAGGGCCTGCAAAAGCTCTACGGCCTCGGCGCAGATACGTTTGAGAAGATCCTGCGCGGCCGGGCCGATTGGGGCTCCGAAGATCTGAAGGACGAAGTCACCGTGCTCGATGAACCCGAGGACGAGGAGGCCAGCGTGGTGCGTTTTGTGAATCAAATCATCCGCCGTGGCCTCGATCAACGTGCCACGGACATTCATGTGGAGCCGCAGCACGACCGCCTGCGCATCCGCTACCGCATTGATGGCCGTCTCGAAGAGCTGCCGGTGCCGGAAAATATCAAATCCCTCCAAGCGTCCGTCATCGCCCGCCTGAAGATCATGGCGCGACTCGACATCGCAGAGAAGCGCCTCCCGCAAGACGGCCGCATCAATCTCGAACTCGATGGCACGCCCATCGACGTCCGCGTGGCCACCATTCCCAGCGTGGAAGGCGAAAGCGTCAGCCTCCGTCTCCTCGCCCAGCAGCAGGTCACGCTCAATCGCCTCGGCCTCACCGACACCATCCGTCCGGTGATCGAAGAGCTGCTGCGCCTGCCCAACGGCATCATCCTCATCACCGGCCCCACCGGCAGCGGCAAATCGACCTCGCTCTACGCCTTCCTCACCGAGCTGAATCAGACCCACCGCCGCATCGTCACCATCGAGGACCCGGTGGAATACAAGATGCCCGGCGTCGTGCAGATCGCCGTGAAGCCCGAGATCGGCCTCACCTTTGCCGCCGGCCTGCGCAGCATCCTCCGTGGCGATCCGAACGTCGTCATGATCGGGGAAATGCGCGACCTTGAGACCACCGAGATCGCCGTGCGTGCCGCGTTGACCGGTCACCTCGTGCTCAGCACGCTGCACACGAATGACGCCATCGGTGGCATCTCGCGTCTCATCGACATGGGCGTCGAGCCCTTCCTCGTCAGCAGCGCCGTTCGGGCCTTCTTTGCGCAGCGCCTCGTGAGAAAGCTCTGCCCGCATTGCAAAGCACCCGCCGAGGTCGAGGAGAGCTACTTGCGATCCATCGGCTTCCCCGTGCAGGCACGCGGAAAAATCATGCGCGGCACCGGTTGCGAAGCCTGCCGTGGCAGCGGCTTCCAGGGCCGTCTCTCGATCTACGAAGTCGTCCTCGTCACGCATGCCCTGCAGCATCTCATCAACAGCCGCGCCCATCCCGCCGAGTTCATGAAGCAGGCCATCAGAGACGGCTACATCCCCATGCGCGGCTACGGCTTCCAAAAAGTGCTCTCCGGCGAAACCACCATCGAAGAGGTCCTCTCCGTCACCTCAGCGAGCGAACGTCCTTCAACGCCATCCCCAATCCAAGTGCCCGCTCCCACCCGCCTCGCAGCCTAACCCAATTTTCAGTTCTCAATTTTCAGTTCTCAATTTGCAATGCCGCTCTTCACCTACAGCGCCCTCGGCCCCTCCGGTATGATCACCGGAGAACTCACCGCGTCGGATCGCGGCGAGGCCTTTGCGTTGCTCGGGAAGAAAAAAATCCAGCCCATCAAGCTCGAGGCCGCTTCTGAGGTCAAAACCACCTCGAAGGCCAAAACCAAAGCTTCCGCCGAGCCTCTTCAAAGCGGCCCCATCAAGCTCAAACTCGCCCAGGTCGTGCTCTTCATCGAAGAACTCGCCGATCTCGTCAGCGCCGGCATCCAGCTCGAGCCCGCGCTCGCCACGATGGAGCGTCGCCGCGAGCTCTCCGGCATCAAAACCCTCGCCACCGTGCTGCGTGGCAAGGTGCGAGATGGCATGTCCTTCTCAAAGGCCGTCGCGAGCACCAGCCCCAGCTTTGGCAATCTCTTCTGCGCCCTCGTTTCCGCCGGCGAGGCCAGCGGCTCGATGAGCACCATTTTGAAGCGCCAGGCTGCCTATATGCGTTCGCTCGCCGCGCTGCGCTCCAAAGTGCTCGCGGCCATGTTGTATCCCGCGTTCCTCGTCGTCGCCGCCGTCGGCGTGTCGCTGATGTTTGTGCTCTACCTCATCCCGAAGCTCACCGAGATGCTCGACAGCACCGGCGGCAAGCTGCCCTTCCTCGCGCAGGTCATGCTCAAGGCCAGCGAGGTCTTCAAATCGACATGGTGGATGTTTCTCATCGCGGGCATCGCGGGTTTCATCCTCTTCCGCGCCTGGCTCGCCCGTCCTGAGTCCGCCATTCCATGGGCACGCTTCAAACTGCGCCTGCCGCTCTTCGGCGCCATCTTCAAGGCCCGCTTCTACGTCCAGTTCCTCGAAACGATGGCCAATCTCCTGGGCAACGGCCTCACCATCGTTCAGTCGATGCAACTCACCCATCAGGCCATCGAAAATCCGCATCTCCAGCGCGAGTTCGAAGCCGTGCAACGCCACGTCGGCGAAGGCGTGAGCCTCTCGCGGGCGCTGGATCGTAGCGGCCAGTTCCCACCGCTGCTGCTCGACATGGTCAACGTCGGCGAACAGACCGGCGACATGCCCGCCGCCCTCTCCCGTGCCGCCGAACGCTTCGACCGCGAGCTCAGCAAGAAGATCGACACCCTCGCCGCCTGCATCCAGCCCCTCATCGTCTTCATCATGGCCGGCATGGTCGGCTTCATGGCCTACATCATGATGAGCACCATCTTCGAAACCATCAGCTCCATCAAATAGCAGGGCGCCGGGCGCACAGCGCAGGGAGCCAGCAACTTCACCCAAAACCAACATCACACCATGAAACACACATCCCTCCATCAACACCATCGCCATGCGCCTCGCGCCATGCGCTCTGCGTTCACCCTCGTCGAGATGCTTCTCGTCCTCGGCATCATCGGCCTGCTCGTCGGCGTCGGCGTCGTCAGCTTTGGCGGCGTCCTCGAAGGCGGTAAAAACAAGACCGCGCTCGGCCACATCAACCAGATTCAATCCGCCGTCCGCGCTTACGAAGTCGATTCGATGAAGCTGCCCACCACCTCGCAGGGCATCGGCATCCTAGTCGAGAAAGGCAAGCTCAAGAAACTCCCCGTCGATCCCTGGGGCAACGCCTACCACTACCGCAAGCCCGGCACCAAGGACAAAGGCGGCTTCGACATCTACTCCGCCGGTCCCGATGGCGTTCCTGATAACGCGGATGACGTGGGAAGCTGGCAGCTTTGAAAATGACGAATGAGGAATTCTCGAATGACGAATGAACTTCCAATGCCCGAAGGCCGAATGGCGAGCATCAACGCTCGTCATTCGCCATTCGTCATTCGTCATTCGTCATTCCCCCGCCGCTCCGCCTTCACCCTGATCGAGATCCTCGTCGTCCTGAGCATCATCACCTTGATGCTCGGCATCTCGATCATCAGCATCTCCGGCATCAAAGATGAAGATCGCCTGCGCCGTGCCGTGGCGATGATCGAAACCACCGCCCGCGACAACCTCCTCCAGGCCGTCAAAACGCAGCAGCTCGTCACCATGCCGCTCGCCGCCGGTTCGTTTGGCACCGGCTCCGATTTCAGCGGCATGCTCAAGGTGCGTCGCGTCGGCGAACGCGGCTTCCGCGAGCCGAAACGCGGCGAAACCTGGGAATTCAGCCCCACCGGCATCTGCGAGCCCATCGAAGTCCGCCTCTCCGGCCCCGGCGGCACCGTCGAACTCGCCTTCGATGCCCTCACCGCCTGCGCCAAACGCAAGAGCCTCGATTTCAACGCCAAGTCATGAAGACCGCATTCCTGAATCCTGATTCAAGATTCCTGATTCCATCAGGCGGCCGCCCTCATGCCTTTTCAAATATAGTCCAACCCTCACATTCTCAGCCTCCTCTGCCCCTTTGCCCCTCTGCGGCAAACCGAGCGTCTGAGAACCTTGATTTCGCCGCAGAGCACCGGAGACCATGGCGACTTGATTGTAGGACAGAGAGTAAGTTCCCACAGATTCAGGGAAGCCCGCAGATTATTTCAGAAACCCAATCTGTGGGCCTCCCTGAATCTGTGGGAGATCTTCTGGAATTGAATTGGGAGGGGCAGAGAGGCGGAGGACGCAGAGTTTTTGCCCTGACCTCAAATCATAAGTCGAAAATCATAAATCATAAATCCGGTGGTTTCGCTCTCCTCGAAATCCTCCTCGCCATCGCCCTCTTCGCACTCGTCTCCGTCGGCATGACGCAGGCCATCGACGGCATCGCCAAAACGACCACGGCGGCACGTCAGGAAGCGCAGGTGCTCCGCGTGCTCGAGTCCGTGCTCGCCGAAGTCGCTCACCAGCCGGAGTTCAAGGCCACGAAGATCGACTTCCCCAAAACCGCCGATCACATCGACGCCAGCGCCACCATCGAAAAGGTCCGCCTCTTCACCCGCGACAAAGCAGAGCTCGACCACGTCTTCCGCGTCCGCGCCGAAGCCTGGATCAGCGACGGCACCTCCCGCCGCATCGTCCGCACCATGGAAACCTATGTGTATTCACCCAACAGCCCCATTTGAGGGATTCAAGATTCGAGATTCAAGATTCCTGAATCAGGAATCAGGAATCAGGAATCAGGAATCCGCTTTCACCTTGCTGGAAGTCTTGCTTTCACTTGTCTTGATCGGCCTGGTGCTCTCGGGCGTTTTCAGCGTCGCGGATGGGGCCATGCAGCTCGGGAAGTCGATGGGAGCGGCTCGCGTGAGCGAAACACGCATCTCGAACTTCGTCACGCAATGGCGCGACTACTTTGAAACCGTGCCTCCAGGCATCAGCCTCGCCGCTGGAGCCGAAAAAGCCGCCCGTGGCTCCTCCGGCAATCTTTTCATCCTCGGCAGCCAGATGCCCTTCGTGTGGGATCAACGCCTCAAAAGGGCCGACGCCGTCGAATTCGGCCTCGTGCGTGCTCCCGGGCCGGAAAAGACGCTCAACCTCGTCGTGCGTCATTTGAAGCGTCCGCTCAAAGCCACTCGCGAAGACCAGTTCGACACCCTCGCCGAGCTTCCGATCCTCGAAAACCTCAAGCAGATGCAGTGGCAGTTCTACAGCCCCGAGGACAAAAAATGGTTCATCGACTGGGACCCCAAAAAGCGCCCCAAACCGCCCCTCTTCATCAAGCTTCGCTTCGCCTTCCTCAACGACACGAGGGAGCATGAGTACACGTTTTGGGTGGCGGGTGATTTGAGCGGCCAGATCGCCGCGGCTCCGCAGCAATGACGAATGACGAATGACGAATGACGAATTCAGAATGACGAATGAACTTTCAATGACCGAAATCCGAATGGAGGGCCGAAACGCCCTTCACGGGACCGGCGTGGCTTCATCATTCGTCATTCGTCATTCGTCATTTCGCAGGGGTTTTGTCATTCCTTCGTCATTCGCCATTCGTCATTCGTCATTCCAGCGCGGTTCCGCCCTCATCGCCGTCTTCTGGATGATCTTCGCGCTGGGCATGGTCCTCTTCGCGGCCACGAAGGCGCTGCATGGCGACACCGAATACACGCGCATGATGCGCGGGCGCATTTACGCGAAGCGCTACGCGGAAACCGGCCTCGAACTGGCCCGCCATCCGGCGATGCAGCAGGACGATCCGCTGCTGCACTTCAGCAGCGACATCGGCGGCGGCTTTGACGTGACGCTGAAGACCGAGGAAGCCCGCCTCAACATCAACTTCCTCCTGCAAAGCGGCGACAAGGTGCTGCTGCGCCGTCTTTTCACCCGCTGGGGCTTCAAGCCGGATTTCACCACCGCGCTTTGCGATGCGCTGAAGGACTGGGTGGATGCCGATAGCAACGCCAGCCTCAACGGCGCGGAAAAACGCGAGTATGAAAAAGCCGGCTTCGAAGGCATGCCCTTCAATCAACCCTTCAAAGAGGTCGAGGAGATGCTCCACGTGCGCGGCATGGACATCGTGAACGCCGAGCGCCCCGACTGGCGTGAGTGGTTCACCGTCTATGGCGATGGCCGCATCGACATCAATGACACCAGCGCCGAGATCATCTCCCTGCTCGGCGATGTGCCGATGGAGCGTGTGCAGCCGATTTTGACGATGCGAAACGGCCGCGATGGTCAGCATCGCACGCGGGACGATGTGCGCCTCGGCAGCGTGCCGCAGGTGGCGCAGATGCTCGGCGTCTTCAATCGCCAGACCGTGGCGCAGCTCACGCAGTGGATTCAATTTTCCGGCCCCATCCGTCGCATCGAAAGCGTCGGCTACCTCGGGCCCCTGAAACGCAAACTCATCCTCATCACGCAGGGCGGACAGGCCGTCTGGCGTGGCGAAATCCCGATTCATGGCCAGGACTCGTAAAACCACCTCCGAGCTGCTGCTCCCCGGAGCCTCCGTCTGGCAAAGCTGGACCGGCGCCGATGGCGAGCTGTGCCAGCAAACCGGCGAATTCACCACCGATGGCAGCCGCTTTGGCAAAGAAGCCACGCGCCGCGTGCTGGCCCTGCCTTCCACACACTTCTGGGTGCTGCCCGCCTGGCTCAAAGGCGAGACCGAGCACCTCCGTAGCATGGCGCTGCTCCACCTCGAACGCATGGGCGTGAAAACAAACGAGGACGAGGCCAGCGTGCAGGTGCGCAGCATCAGCGGCAAGGAAGGCGCCAACCTCGCCCGCATCCTCGCGCTCAAAGATCAGCCCGTGCCGCTGAGTGATACGACCTACCTTCCTGATGAAGTCACGCATCACGCCCTTTGCTACCCGATGGTGCAAAACAGCATCACGCTCTTCCGCGAGCTGGGCCGCCTCGTCGTCGCCATCACCGCCGGTTCGCAGCTCATCTACTGCGCCCCGCTTTCCTCCACGCGTCTCGATGATCATGCGCTCGCTGAGCTGAACAACATCTGCCTCCAGCTCGGCTTTCAGGGTGTGCTCGGCCGCCTCGAAAGCATCGTGCTGTGGATCGACGAGGGCGACCTCGGCAAGATCCAGCGCGTCACCGGCCTCGCGCCCTTCCGCTGTGACATGCCCGCGCCCACCATGCCGGAGCGCGGCTCCAGCCTGCTCATGCCGGAGGAACTCGTGCTCGAACGCCAGCGCCAGGGCACCCGCTCACGCACCCGCTTCCTCGCGATGAGCTTTGGCGCAGCCGCGGCCGCCGCCATCGCTTTGGTGGCCACGCTTACCGCCTTCGCTTTGAAGGAGCGGAACATGCTGCGTGAAAAAGTGGCCGAGCTCATGCCGCGTGCCTCACGCGTCATGGATCACAAGCGTGCCTGGATGGAAGCCGCGCCCGCCGTCGATCCCACCACCTGGCCGCAGCAGATGCTCATGCATTGCATGGAGCCTGAATCGTCCAAGGAAGCCCTGCTCACGCACTGGGAATGGACGCCTGACATGCTCAGCCTCATGGGCCGCATGCCCAGCGCCTCCCTCGCCCTCGAATACACGCAGGCGCTGAAGGACAGCGAAGCGCTCGCCCACTTCGGTCTCGATGGTCCGCCGCCGCTCATCGCCGGTGATCAAAGCGCCACCTTTGAAATGAAAGGAGGAGTCGCCCATGAAGAAGAGTGAAAAAGTCCTCCTCGGCATCTTCGCCGCCATTTTTATCGGCGTCGCCCTCATCGGCGGCGGCGCATTCGCCTTCCGCACCTACTTCGAGGTCCAGGATGAGGTCGAGCTGCTGCGGGATCGCCTCGGCTCGATGAACCTCGCCGTTTCTCAAGGCACCGAGTGGGCTGAAAAAAACACCTGGCTCGAAGAAAACGCCCCCGGTTTCACCAGCAACAAGGACGCCAGCGCCAAACTGCTCGAAACCGTCACCGCCGCCGCGCAAAAACACGATCTCACCATCGGCGGCACAGAGCTCCTCGAACGTACCCGCGCCATCGGCACCGATGGCCTGCCCGTCGAGGACGAAGAGGAGAGCCACTTCGAGAAAGCCAGCATCAAGACCACCCTCACCGGCGTCAGCGAGCAGGCCCTCTTCACCTGGCTACACACCCTCCAGCAGCCAAAAAGCTTCATCGGCATCACCCGCCTCCAGATCAACCCCGCCGGCTCGAACAAGACCATCAACGCCGAGGTCGAGTTCACCCAGTTCTACCACGAGAAGAGCGTGCCGAAGGTCACCAAGAATTGATTTATGATTTATGACTTACGATTTATGATTTGGGCCGTCATGGCGGTCACGCTGGTCACTGCGGTCCCCGCCGCAGAACCCGTCGAGTTCCCCAAACTCGAAACCTACGCCGCCCTCTGGGAGCGCAGTCTTTTCACCACCAAGGACCTGCCCGCACCCGATGCGCCTGCCGGTCCGAGCTTTGCGGACAACCTCAGCCTCTCCGGTGTGTATGAGCTTCAAGGAGAGGTCGTCGCGCTCATCGTGGACAAAACGACGTCGCAGGTCTTCCAGGCCAAAATCGGCTCCGAGAACGAGATTGGCGTCAAAGTGCGGAAAATCGATGGCGAGATCACCAGCGACAAAATCCGTGTGCAGCTCCAAAAAGGCGATCAAGTCGGTTGGGTGACCCTTTCCGATGGTTCGGGCACCCCTTCTGAAACCATCGCCCCCGCCGGCGTGCCCGCCGTGGCCCAGCCCGGCCTGCAAACCCGCCAGATGCCTGCACCCGCCGCCGCTTCCGCCGGTCTCTTGCTGCCTCCGAATGCGCCTGCTGCCCTTCGCGGAGACATCCCGCAGATCCCCACCATCACGCCCGAATCCACCCCGCCGATCAACCGCCGCGTTTCA
>CALMTT010000632.1 GCA_937872615.1 uncultured Verrucomicrobiaceae bacterium
TCATCACGCCGAAGATCCGCATGTCGCCGGCGGCCAGCTGCTCGCCGACATTGCGCAGCACCGGGATCTGGTTCTCGGGCTTCTTCTGGCTGTTGCCGTGGCTGGCGTCGATCATGATAGCGGGTTTCAACTTCGCGGCTTCGAGGCCGTCGATGGTCTCCATGACGTTGTCCGCGCCGAAGTTGGGGCCGTTTTCACCGCCGCGCAGAATGATGTGGCAGTCGGGATTGCCACTCGTCGTGACGGCGGAGGCCACGCCGTCCTCGCTGACGCCGAGGAAGGTCTGCGGCTGCATCGCGGCTTTGATCGCGTTGATGGCCGGCGCGATGTGGCCAAACGTGCCGTTTTTGAACCCGAGCGGCATCGAGAGGCCGGAGGCCATCTGACGATGCGTTTGCGACTCCGTCGTGCGGGCGCCGATGGCGCTCCACGAGATCAAATCGGCGATGTATTGCGGCGTGATGGGATCGAGCAGCTCCGTGGCTGTTGGCAGGCCGAGGTCGATCACATCACGCAGGATGCGCCGTGCGAGACGCAGTCCGTCCGGGATGTTGCAGGTGCCGTCGAGGTCCGGGTCCATGATGAGGCCCTTCCAGCCGACGGTGGTGCGTGGCTTTTCGAAATAGACGCGCATGACGAGGCAGAGCCGGTCGTTGAGCTCCTGAGCAAGCTCGGCGAGCTTTCGCCCATACTCCAAACCGGCCTCCGGATCATGAATCGAGCACGGACCGAGCACGACAAGGAATCGCGGGTCTTTGCCAAACAAGATGTCGCGGATCTGGCGGCGTGATTCGGCGATGAAAGCCGTCTGCGCCTCGGTGGGAGCGATTTTAGCCACCATGGAACGCGGCGACGGCAGCGCGATGTTGGAGGCGATGTGGAGATTGGCGGTCTGGCTCATGGGAGGGTGCCCTTAGCATGAGTGTGGGAATTGCTCACGCAGAATCACCATCTGATGGAATCACCGCACGCTGGGCAGGTCGAAGGTCAGTAAAGTGACGAAGCACCATCCACAGGCTGCACGGATACAAGATGCCGTCGATGATCAGCAGTGTCGCATGGCAGCGCCACCAGGCTAGGTGTTCCTCGTCTGTGAGCGTGTAGCGGGACATGATTGCATTTCCGAAAACCATCAGAACCGTGAGCATCGAAGACAGGGCCAGCAGCAAAAATCCCGGTTGGGAATGCTTCTGCCAGGCAAATGCCGCAAACGCGAAGACCACCACCGGGCTGGCGAAGGCAAGAATCCACGAAACCCATTCGATGGCGTTGTCCATGATTCTACGCGTCCAGTGCTTCCCCCTCCGACTTCGCGATCACCACCGCGCCGACGGTGTCGCCGAAGACGTTGACGGTGGTGCGTGCCATGTCGAGGGGGCGGTCGATGGTGAGGATGAGGCCGAGGGAGGCTTTGATGGCGTCTTCGCTGAAGCCGGCGTTTTGCATGATGATGATGATCGCCACCAAACTTGCGGCCGGGATGCCGGCGACGCCGATGCTGCTCACGAGAGCGAGCAGCACGACGATGAACTGCTGCGTAAGGCTCATATCAATGTCGAGCACCTGGGCTGCGAAGACGACGACCACGCATTCATAGAGCGCGGTGCCGTTCATGTTCACCGTGGCACCGAGTGGTATGACAAAGGAGGCCACGCGTTCGCTGACCTTCGACTCCTCGCGGATGCAACGCATCGTGACGGGGATGGTGGCGGTGGAGGAGGCGGTGGAGAAGGACATGAGCAGCGAATCGCTCATGTTCCTGAAGTGCTGGAGAGGAGAGACCCCGGCGAGCTTGAGCACGACAGGCAAAATGACGAGCGTGTGCAGCAGCAGCGCCCCGACGACGGTCAGCACATATGGCACGAGATTCTGCAACACGCCCACGCCGACCTCCGCGATGGCCGGGATGACGAGGCAGAAGACGGCAAGCGGTGTGAACTTCATCACCCAGGTGGTGATGAGGGTCATCACATCCGCGAGCTGGTTGAAGACGTCCCGCAGGGCGGCGGGCGGACCGCCCGGCACGAGCACCATGGCGACGGCGAAGAGGATGCTGAAGACGATGATGGCGAGCAGATCGCCCTTGGCGCAGGCTTCGATGATATTGGTGGGGATGGCGCGGCGGACGATGTCCACGAGCGAGGACGCGCCGCCCTGAGCTCCCTTCATCACCTCACCCACCTCGCTGGCGTTTTTGCTTTGCAACGCGGCATCCATGGCGGCTTTGAGCGTAGCATTGGGTTTGCCGTCGTCACCGAGGCCCGGTTTGAGGGTGTTGACCATGAGCAGGCCGACGCACACGGCCGTGAGGCTGCCGAAAAGGTAATAAGCCCAGGTCTTCAACCCCATGCGGGCAAAGCCATCGAGTGATTTGAGACCTGCGATGCCGCTGATGATGCTGGCGACGACGAGGGGCACGATGACCATCTTCAAACCACGCAGGAAAAGGTCCGAAACGAAGCGGCAGGCCTCGATGACGGTTTTGATCCACTCCGGCGCGGCTCCTTCGGCGGGATGAGCGATCTTTTGGAGGATCATGCCGACACCCACACCGGCGACGAGGGCGATGACGATGGGCCAGTGATTGCCGTGGGAGGGTTTGGAGGCGGTGTTGGCGGACATGCGCCGTGCTTCTAGCCGAAAGCATGCCCGGGATGAAAGCAAAAAGCACGCGACGGCCTCCCCTGTTTTGGCGAGGATGGCTCAAGCTCGCGGATGGAACTTCCGATGCGTCTCTTTGAGCCGCGCTTGATCGACGTGGGTGTAAATCTGCGTCGTGGCGATGTCGGAATGGCCGAGCATCTCCTGGATGACGCGGAGGTCGGCACCGTGGTTCAGCAGATGGGTGGCAAAGCTGTGGCGCATCTTGTGCGGATGGATGTGCTTTTCGAGGCCGCAGGCGGCGGCACGCTCGGTGAAGATGTCGCGGATGCGGTCGGGGCCGAGTTTCTGGCCGCGGTTCGAGAGAAAGATATGGCTGGAGCTTTTCGACCGCACGAGGGCTGGCCGTGCGTGCTCGAGGTAAGCGCTGATGGCATCGCGTGCTGCACCGCCGACGGGGATGATGCGTGTTTTGGAACCTTTGCCGGTCACGCGGATCCAGCCTTCTTCGAGGCTGAGATTCTCGAGGCGGGCATCGAGCAGCTCGGCGAGGCGCAGGCCGCTGGCGTAAAAGAGTTCCAGCATGGCGCGGTCACGCCGGTCGAGCGGTGTGACGCCGGTGATGGACTCGATGAGGCGGCGCACGTCGTGCTCGTTGAGCGTGTCCGGCAGGTGACGCTCCGTCCGCGGTGGCAGGATGGCATCGGCGGGATCGGCGGGGATGTGTTTGCGGGCGGCGAGCCAGCGGAAGAAGATTTTCAGCGCGATGAGCTCCACGCGGGCGGAGGAGGTGGCGAGGCCGTCTTTCTTTCGGCGGATGAGATAGCCGGTGATGAGGTCCGTGGTGACCTGTGCGGGGTTTTCGGAGCCGTGCGCCTCCTTGAACCACGACGCGAAGGCCTCCAGAAACCCGCGCACGAGGATCTGGTAGCTCACGGAAAGGCCGCGTTCCGTGGCGAGGTGGAGGATGAAGCGGTCAACGAGGTCCAGCACGGCCTCAGCATGCACCCCGGCGGCTTTGCTGACAAAAAAACATTGCCCGAAAGCACGCCCCCCGGCAATGATGCCCGTCACACTTAACGTTCCCGTCTCTCACCCCATCTCGTTTTATGGCCTCCTACAACAAAGTCATGCTCATCGGCAATCTCACCCGCGACCCGGAAGTGCGCTACACGCCGAAGGGCAGCGCCGTGTGTGACATCGGCCTCGCGGTGAACCGCGTGTACACCTCCGACAGCGGTGAAAAGGTGGAGGAAGTGACCTTCGTCGATGTCGTGCTCTGGTCGAAGATGGCCGAGCTGGCCGGCAAGTACCTGCACAAAGGCCGCCCGGTCTTCATCGAAGGCCGTTTGCAGATGGATTCGTGGGAGGACAAGCAGACCGGCCAGAAGCGGACGCGCCTCCGCGTGGTGGGCGAGCAGATGCAATTCCTCGGCAGCGCCCAGGGCGGCGGTGATCGCTCCGGCGGTGGCGGTGGTGGTGATGAGGAAGGCGGCTACTCCGGTGGAGGCGGTGGTGGTGGATATGGCGGCGGCGGTGGCGGCGGTGGTGGTTACAACCGCCCGCAGCAGCGCCCGATGCAGCAGCGTGGCGGCCCGGCTCCGGCACAGCGCCCGCAGCAGCGTCCAGCCCCGGCGCAGCAGAACGATGACTTCGGTGAAGGACCCATCACCGAGGGCATGGAAGACGATGACATTCCGTTTTGATCGGAAACTCAGGATGAGCGGCGTCTCATCTTCTGGCTCGCCTTCTCGAGAGCCTGTCTTTCTTCCGCGGTGAGGCTGTGAAGGCCTTCGCGGCTGATTTTGTCGAGCAGGTCATCCACGCTCGCTTCGGCTTTCGGAGCCGGTGCGGGCTTCGGAGCAGGCTTGGAAGGTTTCGCGGCCACTTTGGGCATCGACGGCATTTCGAGTTCGCCCTTCTCGTAGCGGATGAAAAGGTAGGCGGTGCCCACGGTGGAGGCCAGCAGCACTAGCGAGGCCCAATCACGGGCGGAGATCGAGCCCAGCACGTTCAGGCTCACAAAGATCGCCGCGAGCACCCAGGCATCGAGTGTGAGGATGATGATGCTCACTTTGGCCGTGGGATAGAGCGTGGCAAAGGCCACGAAGATCGCGAATTCCATCGCCATCACGCCCGCGCAGGCAAAACCCGGCATGCCGAGGATGCCAAACAGCGAGATCACCATCAGCGGCGCCAGCCAAAGAAGCACAAGCAGGCGCACGAAGGCCCGTCGGCCGATGTGACGCTCCACTGCCTCACCAAAATTCCAAAGCAGCAGGCAGCCGATCACCGTCCAGAAGCTCGGCGGATTCATCCACAGGCAGGTGAAAGGCGTCCACAGGTGCCAATCTTGGAAAAAGCTGCTGTAGGTGAACACCATCTGGCCCGCGACTTTCGGCCCAAGGATGGCGGTGAGGATCATGCTGGCGAGACCCGCCAGCGCCACCATGGCGGCGAGATAGATCGGACGCTGCTTCCACCACGTGAGCGGCAGATGATCCTGGGAAGATGGGAAAAGGCGGTCGAGCATGATGGTTAAACGTCAGGCCCGGGGGTGGGCGGATTCATAGACCTCCTTCATACGCTGCGTGGAGACGTGCGTGTAGATCTGCGTGGTCGAGAGGCTGGCATGGCCGAGCAGGCTCTGCACGCTGCGCAGGTCGGCGCCGTTGTTCAGGAGGTGGGTGGCAAAGCTGTGGCGGAATTTGTGCGGCGTGAGATGCACTGCGAGGCCGGAGAGCTTCCAGTATTTCTGCACGACATCGTTGATCGCATCGATCGTCATGCGCCGGCGAACGCGGCTGAGGAAAAGCGGGCCGTGATGCACGCCGGCCTTCTGCCGGTAACGCTGCACCGCGGACAGGGCGGGCGTGCCGAGCGGGCAGAGGCGTTCTTTGCGACCTTTGCCAAAGACACGCACGACTTCGCTGATCGCATCGATGTCCTCGACATTCAGCGATGCCAGCTCGCTGAGGCGCATGCCGGTGCTGTAAAAGAGCTCCAAAATGGCCGCGTCACGCTCCGCGGCCCAGGCAAGGGCCTGCGGTGTCTTCGGCGTGGTCATCGGCAGCGAGAGCAGGTGGTCGATCTGATCGACGGTGAAGACGACGGGCAGCTTTTTCTCCAGCTTCGGCAGTTGCACATCCATGAGCGGGTTGTGCTTCCAGCCGCGGCGTCGGGTGAGCCATTTGAAGAAGCTGCGCAGCGCCGCGAACTGCAGTCGGATGCTCGAGCGGGCGCGTTCCTGCTTCATCAAATCGAACAGGAAGGCACGAAAGTCATCCGCCTCGACCTTGTCCCAGCCTTTGAACGGCAGACGCCATTGCCTGAACTGCCGCAAAGCCGTCTCATAAAGGATCAGCGTTCGCGGCGAGCTGCGCCGCTCGCCATCGAGAAACTGCAAAAAGGCCTCCGCGAGCTCATCGGGCGGCTCGGGTGGCGGCGGGGCTTTGGCAGCTTCGGGCATGGGGCGCAGTTTAAAACGGACCGGCAAGACGAAAAGGACGAAAGGGACGTGTTGCGAAACAGGACAACAAAGAACAAAGAACCGGGAACAAAGAACCTGCCCGCATGCCCTTCCGCATCTTTGACCGCTACCTCGCCCGCCAGATTGGCATGGCGACGCTCATTGGCGTGGGCTTGCTCAGCGGGGTGATGGTGCTGGGCAATGTGTATAAGAAGCTCGACGAGCTGCTGGGGAACACCGAGCTGCCCATTTCCGTCGTGCTGGAGTTTGTGGCGCTGGTGATTCCCTTCTCGCTCATCTACACGATCCCCTGGGCCTTTCTCACCGGCATCCTGCTCGTCTTTGGCCGCCTCTCCGCGGACAATGAGCTCGTCTCCCTGCGCATGACCGGCATGTCGATGCCGCGCATCTGCCTGCCGGTGTTTGTGATGGCCGTGCTGCTCAGCGGCCTGTGCTTTTATGTGAATGTCGATCTCGCCCCGGCGGCCAAGGATCGCATGAAGCGCCTCTTTTACCGTGTCGTGGCGGACAATCCGGAGACGCTCTTCCAGGAAGGACAGGTGCTCGACAAGATGCCCGGCTACCGCATCTACACCGGCAAGCGCGACGGCACCGAGCTGAAGGACCTGCACATCATGCAGATCAATGGAAACGCCACCTCCTACATCCGCGCGAAGGAGGCCACGCTCTACTCCAAGCCCGGCTCGCTCGATTTCCTGCTGAACCTGCGTGAGGAGCATCTCGAGCACTTCCCCGGCCAGCCGGGCGGTGGCATCCAGGCGATGCATTTCGGCACCAAATCACTCTCCTTCTCGCTGGCGAAGCTGCAGGAGGACACCGTGCGCATCAATGCCAGCATGAAGACCACCGCCGCGCTGACCGACGAGGTCCGCACGGGCAAAAATTGCTTCACTGGCGTCGATCTCACCCCGGTCGAGAAGTCGCTGTCGAACACCGAGCTGAACAAGCGCTATAGTTTCTCGCTCGCCTCGATCACCTTTGCCCTTGTCGGCATCCCGCTGGGTGTCACCGCGCAGCGGCGCGAGACCTCGATGGGCTTCGTCATCGGCATCGCCACGGCGCTGGCTTACATGAGCTTCATCATCCTCGCGGAAGGTCTCGGCGAAAAACCCGGCGCCATGCCCCATCTGCTCATGTGGGTGCCGAATGTGCTCTTCCTCGGCGTCGGAGCGTGGATGTTCCGCAAGCTCAGCCGCAAATAACGCCACGACCGCGTGGCATGAGCCGCGATTCCAGCGCACGATCTCATCCTCTCACCGCGTTTTTTCCGCCGTCATGCCCATCACCCTTCCCACCTCCTCCCGACGCCGCTGGTTGCAGCAGGCCACCGCCGCCGGATTTGGCACGCTCGCCGCGAAACTGCCCGCCATGGACCTCCCGGAGCAGCTCTGGGTGCTCTTCTCCGATCCCCACATCGCCGAGGATGAAAAGACCATCGCCCGCGAGGTGTGCATGGCGGAAAACCTCACGCGTTGTGTGAATCAGGTGCTCAAAATCGGCCAGAAGCCCTTCGGCGTCGTCGTGAATGGCGACTGCGCCCTGACCGATGGCAAGACGGAGGACTACGCCACCTTTGTCCGCCTCATGGAACCGCTCACCAGCAACTCCATCCAGGTCCACTGCACCCTCGGCAATCACGACAGCCGCCAAAATTTCATCAACGCCGTCCTCCCGCCCGGCCCGCCGAATGCCGAGCGACAGGTGCCGGTGGCGGACAAGCATGTCGCCGTCGTCTCCAGCGCCACGATGAACTGGGTGCTGCTCGATTCCCTCCACAGCGTGAATCAAACACCCGGCCTGCTCGGCGATGTCCAGCTCGGCTGGCTCGACCGCACGCTCCGCGGCCTACCAAACAAGCCCACGCTCGTCTGCGCCCATCACAATCCGATGCTCGCCAGCATGGACGAGAAGAAAAAAAACAGCTGCCTGCAGGACAGCGACGGGCTTTTCAAAATCCTCGCCGCGCACGACAAGGTGAAGGGCTTCATCCACGGCCACATTCACAACTGGAACCTCTCGAAGCATGCCGAAACCGGCCTGCCCGTGCTCAGCCTGCCACCTGTGGCCTATACCTTCGGCAAAGACCGCCCGAACGGCTGGGTGCTGGTCCGCGCCACCGCCGAAAAAGCCGAGTTTGAGCTCCGCAGCCTCAATCCCGCCCACGACGAGCACGGCAAGAAGCACGTCATCGAGTTCGCCTGATCCCCTTTTGAAGTCTCAAGCTCATGCACCCCGCCTGGTTCCACATCGAAAACGAAGCCGAAATCCCCTCTCCGGCTCTTCTCTTCTACCGCAGCCGCATTGAGCACAATTTGAAGCTCATGATCGAAATCGCCGGTGGTGATCCGAAGCGCCTCCGCCCACATGTGAAGACGCACAAGTGCGCCGAGATCATCGCGTGGCAGGTGCAGCTCGGCATCACGAGCTTCAAGGCCTCCACCATCGCCGAGGCGGAGATGTGCGCCGCTTCGGGTGCCACGGACGTGCTGCTTGCCATGCCCTGCGTCGGCCCGAATGCCCATCGTCTCGCGGAGCTCGCCCTGAAATTCCCGCAGACCGCATTCTCCAGCATCGCCGATGCCGAGGACAGCATCCGCTTCCTCGCCTCCGCCGCCCAGCAGCACCGCGTCACGCTCGGTGTGTATCTCGAAATCGACTGCGGCATGGCCCGCACCGGCATCGTGCCCGGCGATGAGGCCGCCTACCTCGCCCATGTGATGAAGGACACGCCGAAATTGCAATTTCGCGGTCTTCATGCCTACGACGGCCACATTCACGATGAGAGTATCGACTTGCGCCGCGAGCGCTGCGATGCCGCGTTCGAGGCCGTGCATCAGTTCCGCTGCCGTTTGCAAGGCGAGGGCATCATCGTCAAAGAACTCATCGCCGGCGGCTCTCCCACCTTTGGCATTCATGCGAAGCACAACGACCGCACCCTCAGCCCCGGCACCACTGTGCTGTGGGACTTCGGTTACGGTGACAAGCATCCCGACCTGCCCTTCCTGCCCGCCGCCGCGCTGCTCGCCCGCGTCGTCAGCAAGCCCGGCAAGAACCGCCTCACCCTCGATCTCGGCCACAAATCCGTCGCCCCGGAGAATCCGCATCCCCGCGTGCGCTTCGAGGAACTGCCCGATGCCACGCCCGTGATGCAGAGCGAGGAGCACCTCGTGCTCGAAACCGAGCGAGCCCACGAATTCCTCATCGGCCAGGCCCTCCACGGCATCCCCCGCCACGTCTGCCCCACCGTCTCCATGCACGGCGAGGCCCACCTCGTGGAAGGCGGTCGTTGCACGACACGCTGGGCCGTCACGGCACGGAATCGACGCATCACGGTCTAGCGCTTCGCTGAATGACGAATGCGGAATGCCGAAGGACGAAGGAATCTCGAATTCGCGGCTCTTCGTCATTTGAGCTTCGACATTGATTCGGCATTCGACATTCTGGTTTCGTCATTCCCCCCATGTCTCACTGGCTCCTCAAATCCGAACCCGACGTTTTCTCCTTCGACGACCTCAAAAAGCGCCCGAAGAAGACCGAACCCTGGAACGGTGTGCGCAACTACCAGGTCCGCAACATGATGCGCGACCAGATGCAGGTCGGCGATCTCGGTTTCTTCTACCATTCGAGCTGCCCGCAGCCCGGCATCGCCGGTGTCGTGCGCATCGCCAGCGAGGCCAAGGCCGATCCCACGCAGTTTGATCCTGCGTCCGAGTATTTCGATGCCGGCAGCAAGCGCGAGGAGCCCCGCTGGCTGCTCATCGACGTGAAGTGGCAGGCCGATTTCCCCACTTTCGTGAGCCTCGACATGCTCCGCTCCGATCCCGCCCTCGCCGATTTGCTCATCCTCCGCCGCGGCAACCGCCTCTCGATCACCGAAGTCTCAAAGAAGCACTTCGACCGCATCTGCCAGCTCGGCGGCTTGAAACTTCCCGCAAAAGCCTAATTCCATCGCGATCGGCGTTCACACGCTGAACTCCTGCAGATCATTACGCGGTGCCATTTGACGGGCTGTGTTTAGCCGGGTCTATGGCGACGGGTGTGCGGAGGTAGCTGCCCCACAGCGTGGAGGCGAGCATGAAGCTGACGGCGAGGAGGCTGAGGCCGGTGAGGACGTGGAAGTTGGTGATCCAGAAGGATTTGCCGGTGAGGATGACGAAGATGCCGAGGCTGACCTGGATGGGCGGGAGGTAGAGCAGCAGCGTGGGCACAAACCGAAGCCCGGGCATGGTGACGAGCCAGCGATGGGCCTGGATGGCGACGAAGATGACGAGCGCGGCCGTGCCAAAGCCCCAGTATTTGTGCAGGAAGAGCACGAAGGCATCCGGCGGCATGGTCGGAGGGATGACGTGGCCCTGCGTGGTGAGGATATCGTTGGCGCAAAGGTTGTGACGCTGGGTGTGGCGCAGGGTGGCCCCGAGCACGAGTTGGGTGAAGACGACAAGAAATAGCGTCAGCGACCACCAGCGGGCTTTGCGGGCGGTGGCGGCGCTCAGGCGAAGCTGGCCTTCTTCCCAAGTGCGTGAGGACGCGAAGGCGATGAGGATCAGCAGGCAGAAGAAGAGCTGGCCCAGCGTGCCATGCACGATGCCGTAGGCGTTGGACATTTTCAGCACTCGCAGGCCGCCGAGCGAGGCTTGCAGGATGACGAGGAATAGGGCCAGCGTGGTGAGACCGCGCAGCAGATGCCACTTTTGACCAAACCAAGTCATGAAGAGCCAACTGAAGGCGAGAAAGAGGATGAAGGCCGCGGCGGCGAGCACACCCATGTAAACGAGCACGAGATAACCGACTCCGGTGATGAGGATGATGGCAGCCTCAGCGATATTCGGTTTGTGCTTCGCGAAGGCCCAGAAGTATTGCCCGAGCACGAGAAAGCCGATGATGGTCGCGATCCAGCGGTGGCCGTGCTCGAGCAGCAAAGCCGGCACGCGATACCAACCCTCGGGATTGATGCGTCCGAAGCACAGAGGCCAATCCGGAACGGCTAGACCGACATCTTCGGTGGTGACCGCTGCTCCCCACCAGATCAGCACGACGCCGACGACGAGGGTGAGGAGGGAGTAGCGATGGAAGGCGCGGGACACGGCGGGAGAATGACGAATGTCGAATTCAGAATGACGTATGAATGCCGAAGAAGAGCCCGGTGAGGAGTTTTCTCGTCATTCGAGCATTCTGCATTCGTCGTTGCCGCGTCGCCGGATGTCTTACTTGGCTTCGGCAGCCTTCTTGGCGGCGTTGGCGGACATTTCCTTGCTCCAGTCTTCGAAGTCCTTGGCAGGCATGACTTCGAGCACGGCCTTCATTTGGGCGTGGCCTGGGCCGCAGAGCTGGCCGCAGATGATGTCCCAAGTGCCTTCTTTGACGGGCTTGAACCACATGTGGGCCTTCACGCCGGGGGTGGCGTCCTGCGCGGCACGCATGGGGACGAGGGCGAGGTTGTGAATGACGTCCTTGGAGGCGACATCGACGATGACGGGACGGCCGACAGGCAGCTTCATAGTGCCGGGATTGACGAAGTCGTCCTTGCCGTTCGGGTCGTGGAGGTCCTTGCCGGTGGTGTTGCCAGCAGCGGCGTTGATGTTACGAGGGTCCCAGGTGCTGAGGGCGGTGTCATTGCCGGGGTATTGGAAGTTCCAGAGGAACTTTTCACCCAGCGCACGCATCTTGATGGTGTCAGGAGAAACCGGGTAGTCATCCGCCTGGCGGGCCCAGAGCGGGAAGGCGAAGCCGAGGAGCAGGATGGCCTCGACGATGACGACACCGATTTCGATGTGGGTCGTGGCATGGCCGGTCACGCCATGATAATCGCCCTTGGCATTGCGCTTGGCATTGAAGCGGTAGAAGGCGAGCACGAGGTAGATGCTCCAGCCGATGAAGAGGGCGAGCATGAACCAATGTACAAAGCCGAGCATGTGGTCCACGAGGCCGCCGTGCTCGGAGGCGTTCGGGGTTTGACCGAAGAATTCGTTGATCCAGGAGACGCTCATGATGGGATGAGGAGGGGAAGTTTCAGGTTTGGAAGGTTTCAGGCCGCGGCGGTGGAGGCGGCGTGCTTTTTCTGGCGGTGCGCCAGGGTGAAGATGATGCCGGCGGCGCAGAGGAACATGAAGGCGAGCACGGCGAGCATGACGAGGATCGCCAAACCCTGCGCCTGACCGACCGCGCTGCCTTTGTCAGGCAGGCAGGTGGCACACGCGATGGGAAGCGAAAGGGTCATGAGGCGGAAAAGGGAGTCACGAAGGTCACACGATGATCGTGCGCATCTTCTTGATGAGGTAGTGAACACCGTAGGCGAGCAGGATGAGGCAGAGGAAACCGGCGTAGGGCTTCAAATGCAGGGCACCGGCACGAGCGGCGTCCTCCGGCATGAAGTGCGTCCAGGCCCAAAATCCCGCGTCCGCCAAAATGGCGAAAAACAGGAAAACGAGATGGAAGTACTTCAGGGACATGGTGTCGGGCTCGTGAAGAAATTACGGAGCGGCCTGCTCGATGGATTGAAGAGGCTTTTCAAAGCCACGGTCCACAAGCGGGTCCTTGTTGGCCATCACAAAGAGGATGAACAAGGCGAAGCAGAAGACGGTGGTGAAGGCGAGCACCTTGTAGATGAGCGGGCGCTCATGGTTCAAGTGCATGAAGATCAGGGCGACGAGGGCGGCCTTGAAGGTGGCCACGATCATGCCGACGATGATATTCATGCTGTGCGTGGGCAGCTCCACATAGGAAAGAGCCACCGTGACGGCGGTGAAGAAGATCAAAAGCAATCCAATGATGATGTACTTTTTGACGTGCTTCTGAAGTTCGGCGGGATCGACGTGGTCAGACATGGCGGGAAAAGGTCAGAGGTGAGGTAAGAAGACTCAGAGAAGATACAGCAGCGGGAAGAGGAAGATCCACACGAGGTCAACGAAGTGCCAGAAGAGGCCGCCGACTTCGACGCGGTTGGCGAGATGCTCGGGGTCCTCGCGCATCATCTTGCCGTTGAAGAAGAGGAAGTAGGCGAGCACCAGTGCACCGGCCACGACGTGCAGACCATGCAGACCGGTCAGAGTGAAGTAGATGGCGTAGTAGGTGTTGAGCTTCGGCGTGAAGTTCGAGAAGAAGGTGATGTCCTTCTTTTCGAGCACGACGGTCGGATGGTGAGCGCCGTGTCCGTCGCCATGAGCGGCAGGAGCATGGGCTTCGGCACCGTGACCATTGCCATGACCTTCCGCAGCCGGAGGCGTGGCGGACTCGAGGTGCAGGAAATAGGCTTCCTTCTGGAAGGTGGCGGACTTGGTCTTGTCGCGGGTCGGGTAGTTCTTATCGAACTCGGCGGTGTGATGGTCGCGGTTGGCGACGAAGGCCTTCTGCCAGGCCTCGCCGAGGTAGCGATGGTCAAAGGCGAGGGATTTTTCCTTCACGGCGACGCCGCGGGTATCGACGCCATCGACTTCGAGGGTCATCTTGTCGTCGGCGAGCTTTCCGTAGGCAACGGTGCCATCACGGAAGGTCATCGTGGCAGCGTCGTAGGCGAAGACATCGGACTGGCCGACGGTGAAGGAGAGCGGGGAGACCGCGGTGAGCTTGAGGCCAGCGGTGTTCTGGTTGGCGGCCTTGGCCTTCTCGATGGCAGCGGCCTTCAGTTCAGCGAAGGTGGATTCATCGAGGGTGATTTCCTTGCCGTCTTCAGTCTTGAAGCGGGGAGAGGCACCAGCGTCGAGGTGGCTGAGGACGTAGTTGATCGGATCAGCGCCGACGGCGGCGGTCTTGAGCGGGATGCTCATGGCGAGCTGGTTGACCTCGCCAAACTTGATCTGGTAGCCATGCGGCAGGTGACCGGTGAGGATGGTGCCGTCGGAGAGCTTCACGGCATAGTGCTCGAACTTGGCCTTGTATTCGAAGGTCTTGTTCACCATGAACGTCGCGGCGCAGGCGACCGTGAAAAGCATGAGCATCTTGTAGAGGCCGAACTTGCGCATCTTCAGCGCGGCCCAGGCCCACACGACGGAGACGGAGGAGGCGATGAGGACGACCGTGTTGACGCAGCCGAGGGTGACATTCAGCTCATGCACCGGCCAGGGATAGTCAGCACCGACACGAAGGAAGATGTAGCTGGAGAACAGACCGCCGAAGAGCATGACTTCCGAGGCGAGGAAGAGCCAGATGCCGACTTTGGCGTTGTAGAGGCCGGTGTCGGGGCGGGCGTGTACTGTGTAAGGGATATCCATGAGGAGTTCGCGGTTCTAGGTTCGCTGTTCTCGGTTAAATTAATGATGAGCGGCGTGGGCGTGGTCGGTTTTGGCCGGGGCGTCGCTGCCGTCGGGGTTGGGCTTGCCGTGCTCGGTTTCCCACTGCGGGAAGAAGTCGGTCGGATGGCCGGGGACGCTGTATTCGTAGGGGCCACGGTGAGCGTTCACGTCGAAGACGAAGTTGCCATGCGGAGGCGGTGTGGGCGTGGCCCAGTCGAGCGTGGTGGCGTTCCACGGATTGTCGCTTTTCACCTTCTCGCCGCACTTGATGCTGACCCAGAAGTTGTAGATGAAGGGCACCTGACCGAGGGCGAGCACGATGGCACCGAAGGTCATCACCACGTTGAGCGAGAGCATGTTGTCCGGGATGTCGAGGCCGAAGAAGGCGCCGATCTTGTGGGTGAGCGTGGTGCTCCAGTTTTGGAAGCTGGAGGTCTGCTCGAAGTATTTGCCACCGTCATACCATCGGCGATGGAAGCCGGCCATGCCCTGGATGAACATCGGGGCGAAGATGAGGTTCATGCCGATGAGCGAGGGCCAGAAGTGCAGTTTGCCGAGCTTGTCGTTCATGAAGCGGCCGGTGGCCTTCGGGAACCAGTGATACACACCGGCGAAGAGGGCGAAGATGGTGCCGGGAGCCACGACGTAGTGGAAATGGCCGATGACGTAGTAGGTGTCATGCAGCGCGAGGTCGATGAAGGAGAAGGCGAGAGGCAGACCGGTGAGACCGCCGATACCGAACATCGGCAGGAAGGCGGAGCCGAAGAGCATCTGCGTATTGAAGCGGATGGAGCCGCCCCACAGCGAGATCATGAGGCAGGTGAGAAGGATCACGGAAGGAACGGAGATGAGCACCGTGGTGATCTGGAAATAGGTGGTCATCATGGTGCCCATGCCGGTGAGGTACATGTGGTGCGCCCAGACGAGGAAGCTGAGGAAGCCGAGGGTGAGCATCGAATACACCATCATCTTGTAGCCCCAGAGCGGGCGGCGGGCGTTGTTCGGGATGACGTCCGTGAGGATGGCGAAGGCTGGAAGGATCAACACATACACCTCAGGATGAGCGAGGAACCAGAAGAGGTGCTGGTAGAGCAGCGGGGAACCACCACCGGAGATGTCGAGGTGCTTGCCACCTTCCATGAGGCCGGTCGGAAGATAGAAAGAGGAGCCGAAGACACGGTCGGAGAGCTGAAGAAGGGCGGCAACTTCCAGCGGAGGGAAGGCGAGGAGGAGCAGGAAGGCGGTGACAAACATCGCCCAGGAGAAGGCGGGCATGCGCATCCAGCCCATGCCTTTGGCGCGAAGGTTGATGACGGTCGTGATGACGTTCACGGATCCGAGGAGTGAGGCGGAGATGTTAAACACCATCGCCATGAGCCACCAAGTGTGGCCGTGGTCCCAGATGTTCGTCACGCCGATGGCGGTGGTGGAGGCGAGCGGGGAATACATCGTCCAGCCGGTCTGCACCGGGCCAGTGCCGACGAAGAAGCTCCACATCATCAGCACGCCGCTGAGGAAGAAGAACCAGTAGGAAAGCATGTTCAGCTTCGGGAAGGCCATGTCGATGGTGCCGATCTGCAGCGGCATCACGAAGTTCACGAAACCGGCGAAGCCGAGCGGCACGATGCCGAAGAACACCATGATCGTGCCGTGCATGGCACCGAGCATGTTGTAGAGCTCGCCATTGAGGGAGCCATCGGCATTCAACCAGCGGCCGAACATCTCATTGAAGATGTAACTGATGCCAGGAATGGAGCGAATGACCTCCACGCCAGGTACGGCGACGCCCGGATAGGCGATGCTCCAGCGCATGAGCAGCATGAGGAAGAATCCGAAGAGCAGGAACAGCAGACCGGTGATGGCATACTGGATGCCGATGGTCTTGTGGTCCGTGGAGAAGACGTATTTCCAGATCCAGGCCTGCTCGTGGTGGTCGTGCCCGTGGTCGGCGGCGTGGGAGTGATCGTGGGTCGTGGCGGCGCTCATTTTCGGTTTAAAGTTTCAGGTTCAAAAATTCAAAGTTGGAACGCTTTGGCATGGGCGAAGGTGAAATCCGCTTTGGCGGTGCCGTTGGCGATGGTGACGGTTTGCGAGAGAGGCTCGGCGAACTGCGGATGCCAGGCTTTCACGGTGTAAGTGCCGTCGGCGAGGGCGCGGTCGATGCGGTAAGTGCCATCCGCGGCGGAAACCGCGCTGTGGATACCTTCATGGACGTAAACCCAAGCTTTCATCCACCGATGTACGTCGCACTCAAGACGGTAGATGCCGGGCACGGAGAAGGTTTCGACATTGGCATCGCCTTGCGAAGCCTGAGCGAGGTTCGCCAAGTTCTCGCCGCCATGGCTGGTGCCAAGCTGATGACGTGCGATGCGGATGTTGTGGAAGGTGAGATCGCTGTTGTGGAAGCGCACGGATTGCCCGGCCTGCACGGCGAGAGTGTTCGGCACGAACTCGCAATGGGTCTGATCAATCAGCGGCGACGTGGCCGACACGTTCGAGGCACGCGGACTGCCTTCGACGGTGATGACGACATTCGCGAGACCGCCATCCGGGGCGACACGCCAGGCTGAATCAATGATTTCGCCGTGACCGGTGCAGAAAGGGTTGCCGCCGACATCGACAACCTTGCGGAGCTTTTCGGCTTCAATGCCCTGAAGCGTGACTTTGCCGCTGAGAGCCGGTTTTTCGGCCACTTCGACCGCCGGAGCCAACGGAGCCTGAGGAAGGTGCGGGCCGTTGTCAGCCATTTTACCGCAACTCGTGTTCGTCAGGCACAAAACGACTCCGAAGGCGGTCAGAAGCGCCTGGCGGGAGGTGTCTTGTGTCACACGACGGAGCATTGCGGGGTTTGGAAATTACTTCTTGGCGGCCGGAGCAGCCGTGGCACCTGGGCCGGCAGGGATGTCGCCGGGGACGTTCTTGTCCGCGAAGGGCTTCAGGTCGGCTTCGGTCCACTGGGTGGCGCGTTTTTCCTCGGAGCGGACCTTTTCGACCATCTCCTTGGTGATCATGGTGCCTTCATTGCCCCACGAGTTGCGAACGTAGGTAAGCACGTTGGCGAGATCTTGAGCCGACATGGCCGCTCCAAAGCCCATCATGCCACCGGGCGTATTGTAGCCCTGGCCTTTGACGGTAATGGCACCGACGAGACCATGCTGAGCCACGCGGATCAGGCGCTCCGTGCCTCCCTGAACCCATTCCGAACCGGCGAGCGGCGGGAACTGGCCGGGAATGCCGTTGCCATTGCCCTGATGGCAGCCACCGCAGACGGAATAGCCGCTGGAGCCTTTTTTCATCGCTGTCTGGAAGGGGTCGAGCGTATCGCCACCACCACTGCCGCCGGGGCGCACATCAACGACCGGAGCGTTGAAGGGATTCTGACCGAGTTGGCCGCCTGCGATGATCGAAACGATCATGAGCATGAAGATGGCCCACATCGGCGCGGGAGCATTGGAAGGGGCCTGATCGGCCTTTTCACGCTTCACGGCGGCGTGAATGCGGTCGAGGTCGGTGGAATCGGGATGGGCGGGGGCGCTCATGATGGCTTGTAGCTGGGAGCAGGGAGCAAGGAGTTACTTTTTCGCGGCGGCGACAGCAGCCTGGCCGGGGACGGGGAAGTCTTTCTTGAGGGAAAGAAGGTATTCCACGAGGCGATCGGCCTCGGCGGTGGGGACGACTTCAAAGCCAGCCGGAGGAGCGAACTTGCCGGTGAGCTTCAGCGCACGCTCGGAGGCGGGGCCCTGAATCTTCTGCAGCTTGTAGAGGTGCTTGTAGGCGGGCATCGTGCTCCAGTCGTTGAGGGAGTGCGGCGCGTAGAGCTTGCGGTGGATCACGGCGGCAGCAGGAGCACGCCAGCCGTAGTTGGTGAGGTCCGGGCCGATCGTCGTCTGGGGCGGGCTCTCGGCGCCGGCGGCGTGGTGGTCGGGGAAGTCGACGAAGATCATCGACGCCTTCAGCACCGGCCCCGGCTGGTGGTAGAAGGCGAGGTCGGTCGCGCCCTCCTGCCCGCCCCATCCAACCTCCACAGCCACACTTTTCAGCGTGCCATGGCCGGCCTCACCGAGTGGCGTGGTGCCGGCGAGGACAGCTTCTGGACCTGGCGCACCCGGATGTACGAGTTCCTGGCGCGCCTGACGCCCGATGACATCGAGACCGTCGCGGCCATGGCCTTCGT
>CALMTT010000633.1 GCA_937872615.1 uncultured Verrucomicrobiaceae bacterium
CGGCGAGGAGGTCGTTGGGCAGGGCCACCAGCTCGAGGGGGCTGGCGGTGATGGCATCGGCGGTGACCTCGGCTATCCGAGCACCGTCGAGCTCAGCGACGGCACGCTGCTCACCGTGTGGTATGAAAAGATGAAGGAGCAGCCGCACGCCGTGCTCCGCCAGGCCATGTGGAAGATGGAGTAAAGCGAGTTACTTCTTCTCCAGCACCATCAGGAACTGCCCCGCCTGCGGATTCGTCTGCATCTTCGCGGGCCGTTGCGAGCGCGGATTGTCATTCGCCGAGCACCACTTCAGCGTCTTGCCATCGAGCTCAAAGATGCCCTCATACTTCTTCCCCGCGAACTGCCCTTCCGTGCCCGTGGCATCAATGCGCCTGCCGGTGAGCTGGTAGGTGCCAGCGCCCATCTCGCGATTTCCCTGCGGATTCGAGGCGGTGATTTTGTCCGCCGTGATCACGAGGCGGATCTCACCATGCTTCGAGCCATCACTGTCCGCCATGTAGCCTTCCCACGTGCCAATGAAGGCGTCTTTCGCTTCGCCTTGATCCTTGGCGACCGTTTCAGGTGCCTTCGGCGCAGCGGCGGGCGGTGGTGAAACCGGCATCACCGGCTTCGATTCGACCGCAGGTGCCTTTCCACCCTGCTCTTTGATGAACGCCTGATCTGCTGCGCTCAGCCGGGCGATCGGAAACGACGACGTGCGACCATCCGCCATCTTCACCACCACATTCTCGCCTTCCACCTTCACCAGTTCCGCGTCCGCCGTCTGCCCGGTGTTGGAGGTCCAGGTTCGGGCATGCAGCGAGGCGAAGGACAGGAAGACAGCGAGGAAGAGCGTGGTTTTCATGGCATGCCAATCATGCCCTAGCTCTCCCTGCGGCCTAATGAAAAGGCTTTCATCTTCACGGCCGCGTGACCTGCAGACGCGTGAAGCACGATCCTCCCGTCGGCGCGGGTACGGTGGCCTTCACTGTTTGCAGATTGCCGTCGTCGCTGAGGATGGTTTCGGTCACGCCAGTGCTGCTCCAGCCGCCGGGATCGAGGGTGGCATTATGCTGCACGGTGAAAAGGAGACCGTCAGCCACGGCGGCCTTGGATCGCTGGTAAGTGAAGATGCACTCACCGCCGGTGCCTCGGGTGAAGGCTTGCACCGGTGTGGTGCTGTTGAGCGGATGCTGGCCAGTGGCGAATTCGAGGAGGTTTGGAGTGCCGTCTCGGTCAGGGTCTTGGTGGTCTTCGTATTCTCCCTCAAAGATCGGATCGAATGGTGGCACCCAAAATCCAAAGTGTTGTAGTCGCCATGTATCGAGTCTCGATCGTCCGGTTCCAGTCAAGGCGACTGTGAAAGGAGCCTCGTTGCTGTCATCGTTGCCGATTTGGAGTGTGGCAGTTCGCAGTCCACCGGCTGAAGGTGTGAAGTTGAGCGAAATCGTCGTGGTGCCATCTGGAGCGAGGCTGGTTGTGGTCAGTCCGCTGACGCTAAAGTCAGAAGCATTTGTGCCCGTGATGGAAACAGTGAGCTGCGAGAGATCGAGCAAGCCGATGTTTGAAATAACCAAGTTGATAGGCGGAGCGCTGGTGGTGGCGTTAGCGGTTCCGAAATCCAGTGTGCTAGTGCCACTGAATAGCTCGTAGCCGAGCGTGATCGGAAAGATGTTGGGCGTGGCGACTTTAATCTCAGGCCCCAGTCCGCCACCATTCAGATACACCACAAAGTTACTCACGTTTGTCGCATTGCTGGCAATGTTCAGGATGGCATTGCGATAGCCTCCATCGACTGGATTAAAGATGACCGAGAACGTCGTGAAGCCTCCAGGAGCGATGGTGGTGGCGGCGGGTGTGCCGAGCGTGAAGTCTCCGGGATTATGGCCGGATTTGGTCAGCACGATGTTGCTCAAAGGAGCGGTGCCGGTGTTGCGAATGCGGAAGGTGCGACCAATGGGGGAGCCTGGAGGTAGTTCGCCAAAGTCGATCACGGAGCTGCCACTGGTGAGGGCGAAGTTCGCCGGTTGCTCGATGGAGATCGTCGGAGCGGTGGCGCTGCCGCTGAGGGGGATGTCGAAGGGATTTTCATCGGCATCGTTGCTGGCGACGCGGACAGTGGCGCTGCGTGTGCCTCCTGCGGTGGGGGAGAAGATGACGGTGAAGGTGGTGCTCTCCGTCGGAGCGAGCGAGGTGGCACCGAGACTGCCGAGGATGAAGTCCGCGTTGTTCGTGCCCACTTTGGACAAAGCAAGACCAGTGAGAGGTGCGCTGCCGGTGTTGCGGATGGTGAAGGTGACGGGATCGCTGCTGCTGCCTGCCACAGTGGCCGGGAAGGTGATGGTGGAGCCGTTGTCGATGAGATTGGTGCCCACCGGCGCCTCGATGGCGATCTCTGGAGCGATGCCGCTGCCGGTCACCGCAATGTCGAAGGGGTTTTCATCCAAATCATTGCTGGAGAGGCGGATGGTGGCGCTGTGAGCCGAGACGGCGTTCGGAGCGTAGGTGACGGTGAAGGTGGTGCTGGCTCCGATGGCAAGGGTGGTGGTGCTGAGACTGGAAAGTGTGAAGAGGCTGCTGTTCGTGCCGGTTTTGCTCAGAACGAGGCCGGTGAGGCTGCTGGTGCCGGTGTTTCGCACGGTGAAGGTTTTGACTGAGGTGCTGCCGACGAGCAGGGGACCGTAGTCGATGCTGGAAACGCCATCGGCGAGGCCCACGCCTGCCGGGTGCTCGATCTCGACCTCGGGCGAGGTGCCGGTGCCGGTGAGGATGATGTCGAAGGGATTCTCATCCGCGTCGCTGCTGGTGATGTGGATGGCGGCGGTGCGGGTGCCGAGCGCGGTGGGGCTGAAACTGACGCTGAAGGTGGTGCTGAAGCCTGCGGAAAGGCTCGTCGCTGTGGTGGATGTGCCAAACTCCGTGCTGTGGTCGCCGTCTTTGCTGATGCTGATGCCGGTGAGCGTGGCGGTGCCGGTGTTGCGGAGCGTGACGGTGATGTTGCCGACGCTGCCGATGTCGGTGGACGGCAGTGTGAGTGTGGAGACGCCATCCGTGAGCGAGGTGCCGGTGGGATACTCGATGACGATCTCCGGCGCGATGCCGGTGCCGGAAAGGGAAATATCGAAGGGGTTCTCGTCCGCGTCATTGCTGGCGATGTGGATGGCGGCCGTGCGTGTGCCGAGGGCGGATGGCGTGAACTGCACCGTGAAGGTCGTGCTGCCGCTGCTTGTGAGATAGTTGGCGGTCGCACCAAAGGTGGCGCTCGCCGAGGCCGTCCCGGCGTTGGTGTTGCCCGCGTAGACAACCGCCAGCGCCTGGTTGAGCCCGCCCGGCCCAGTCACCACGGCCGTGCAGGGCGTGATCGCCGCACCCGTGTAGGTGAACGGCCCCGCCGTGCACGTGACGGCCGTCGAGGTCGCCGCGGGCTCTATCACCAGCGTCCCCGCCGCCGCGCCGGCGAGCGTGTCATAGTTGACCGTGTCATCAGGCAGGAAGTCGGCCGTGATCACATAGCTGCCGGCGCCGGTGGGTACGGTGGCGGAGCCGTTGTACAGGATGTTGCTGACCGCCCCCGGTACCGATCCCACTACGGTCGCCGCCTGCGCCGCACCGTTGAAGATCAGCGGGGAGTTGCTCACGGACAGCACCGGCGTCCCCGCCTTCTGGATCACGAAGTTGCCGGCCGAGGCGCCCGTGAGGCTGTTGTAGTTGGCCGTGTCGTCCGGGACAAAGTCGGCGTTGACCGCATACGTGCCGGCGTTGGTGGGCGCTGCGCCCACGGTGTTGTAGGTGAGATTGGAAGCCGTGCCCGTCACCGAACCCACCACGTTGGCCGCCTTGGGCGTCCCGTCATAGGCCGCCGGCGAGTTGGTCACGGCGATCGTCGGGTCGGCCTTGTTGATGGTAAAGGTGGCGCTGTTGCTGCTCGGCAGGTAGTTGGCCGCCCCTGCATACCCGGCGGTGACGGAGGCCGTCCCCGCCGCAACGTTGTCGGCATAGACCACCCCCAGCGCCTCGCTGAGCCCACCTGGCCCGCTCACCCCCGCCGTGCACGGCGTAAACGCCGTACCCGTGTAGGTGAACGGTCCCGCCGCACAGGTGATCGTCGTGGCGGTCGCCGCCTGCTCGATCACCAGCGTCCCCGCCGCTGCACCGGTGACCGTGTCATAGTTGACCTGGTCGTCCGGAGTGAAGTCGGCCGTGATCACATAGCTGCCGGCATCGGTCGGCACCGTCGCCGAACCGTTATACAGCACGTTGGCCGGCGTGCCGGCGACCGAACCCACCACGATCGCCGCCTGCGCGCTGCCGTTGAAGATCAGCGGCGTGTTGCTCACGGACAGCGTCGGCGTCCCCGCCTTCTGGATCACGAAGTTGCCGGCCGAGGCGCCCGTGAGACTGTTGTAGTTGGCCGTGTCGTCCGGGACGAAGTCGGCGTTGACCGCATAC
>CALMTT010000634.1 GCA_937872615.1 uncultured Verrucomicrobiaceae bacterium
AAGCGTGGTGGGAAAACCAGCGGTTGAGATGCCGCTGAGTGTGCTATGAAACGGAGCTTCTACACGAATTCCAATGGGCCGACTTGGTCGGTCAGCCGTGACCAGCAGCTCCAAGCCTGCGAGCGAAAGTATTTCTTCCAATATGTCGCGGAAGCAAAAATCAACAGTCCCGACCCTTGGTTGCGTGGTATCGCCCTGCTCAAGAAGTTAAAGAACGTTCCCATGTGGCAGGGCGAGTGTGTCCATCTGGTGATTGCGGAATACCTGAATCAAGTCCACCAGAAACAAGTTCCCAAACTCGACAGCCTTCTTCTGTCTCTCCGTCAACGGATGCAACGAGAGTGGGATTTTTCCGAGAAACGCCGCTTCCGTGAAGAACCTACTGCGGTCGGCAAAACGGGAGTCGCCTTGTTCGAGCATGAATACGACGAAGTGCCTCCCGAAACATCGGTCGAGACCTTGATAGGGAAAGCCGCGAAAATGATCGGGGCTTTCCATTCATGGGCGGAAGGCGAGAGTGGTCTTGCCGAGAAAGTCCGCACTGCCGATCGCATTTGGATTGAGCCGCCTGCCTGGGGTGTTGAAGCGCCGGGCTTCATGGCTGGAAATGTGCAGGTGATTACCAAGGTGGACCTGGCACTGCATCATCGGGGAGTTTCGTTCACTGTGTATGACTGGAAGACTGGAAAACCACCGCGCGAAAGTGCCGAGCCTAGCCAGAATGAATTGCAGGTCAGTGTCTATATGCTGTGGGCCAATCGCGGTTTGAAGTTGCCGCTCGAAGGAGTGACCAGCCGCTTGGTTTATCTTGGCGGTGATCAGGCGAAGGAACTTTGCTTTGATTTGGATGAAGAACGCGCTGTTGAAACATCTCGGATTATCGAGGACAGCGTGCGTTTAGCACAGCAATGGGAAAGCTATTTTGAAAAGCGTCGGTTGAAGTTGAGCGACCTCGACTATGCCGCGTCGGTCGAAGAATGCCGCCGCTGCAACTTCAAACGAGTGTGCCGCGCGAACCTATCACCGGAGAATTAGCTATGAGCGATAAACAACTTGGCGCAACCCTTTTCCCGATCACCGGTCTTCCGGCACAGGCATTCCGTTTGCGCGTTCTGCGCGTGCGGGAAACCATCCCGATGGATACGCAGACTCCCGTTCGGTTGAATCGTTGGGCGACTCAGCTATGGAAGGAACTCAAGCAGGCCGTTGTTCCAACTGGACGATTTGAATGGCCGGCATTTCTGACGCCCGATGTGGAGTCGTTGACGGTAGGACGCGTGTTGACTGTTCAAGATGTTCCTGACCGCGAGTATTCCATCGAAGTCATCGCGGAGACTGTTGAGGTTGCTCCTGCCTCGGCCAGCAGTGAGGAACTCCATCTAGCCGGAGAGATGATCAAGCGGGCAATCAGCGATGCCTTCGGGCGAAATTCCGACAAGTATTGGCGCAAGCATTGGAATCTTTATTTCCGGCTTGAGCCGGAGAATTTGCAGGATAGGCGCGACCGGGTATTCGCGTATCGCGGGCTAAAATTCAGCGTTGTTTTCCTGGGCGATAAGCCGTGGCTGGCTGCCGACATTCTGACGACCTATCATGGACAACACGCGCTCTCGGAGTATTCGAGCGAGCAGCGCCAACGGGAACTTCACTTCCATGTGAGCGAGCGCATTGAGGCAGACGACCGCGCGATGTTTTTGCGTGATAACGGCAAGATCAAAATTCCTTGTCGCTTTGTTGGCTCAACAGGAAAGACGGTGACGCAATACACTTTCCCAATCAACGGCGGGCAGAAAAACGTTCGGGAGTATTACGAGCAGCCCTACGGCATCCGCGTTCCCGAAAACGACGAAGCCGTATTCGTGCGCGACCGTGAAGGAGGCGATTCGTGGCCTGTTCCTGCGTCGCGGCTGTTTCCGCTGTTCACGACCGAATACGATGAAGTCAGAAACTGTTCTGTCGTGCCGCAAATGCCGCCGGATGAGCGGGTAGAAACCATCCGGGCATTTCTGAATGATTTGCGTGATGTGCATTTTGCAGGCAGCGCGCTTACGATAGGGCACAGCCACTTCCAAACGGTGGAGCGATCTGTTTTTCCCGCGCCAGCACTTGAATTCGGGAATGGCAAGACACTAGCCGTGGATGCGTCCCTACCGATCGAAGAAGGCTACAATCGGTATCGGCAGGGAAAGATGACGATGCTTTACGAGCACGGGCCATTTTCGAGTCAAAGCCTTCCTGATTTGGTTTTGCTCTATCCCGACAACCTGGACCGGAACGCCCGTGAAAAACTTCGCCAGCGACTTGGCGAGGAAATCAAAGAACTTTGTGGCGTCGCTCCGCGAATTGCACGGCAGATTTCATACCCGCTCGGTAAGCAACCCCATGCTGGCGCGGGGTTGCTGGCAGCAGCGGACGACCTTGTTCGGAACAATGACGGAACATTTCTTCCGGTAATCGTGCTGGCCGACGCGCTCCGCGAACACATTTATGATTTGCTGAAACGGCGACTCTGTTCGCTTGCTTCGCAATGCGTGCGGGAGCGAACGGTCGCGCGTGTGGCGCGTGACGAACAGGCGGTCGGCGGAAGCCGGTTGCGAAATCTCGCACTCGGTATTTTGACGGCTGCGGGGCTTCAACCGTGGGTGTTGGCGAAACCATTGCACTATGATTTCTACATGGGTGTGGATCTGCTGGCGAATCAAGTCATCTATGTATTTGTGTGCGGAAAAGGCGGACGCAACGTGTGGGTGCAACGCCCAGGCGCAGCACCGCGACGCGGTCGGCGATCTCGGCCACCACGCCGAAGTCGTGGGTGATGAAGAGCACGCCGGTGCCGTGGTGCTGCTGCAGTTCGCGGATCAGCTTCAGGATCTGCGCCTGCGTGGTCACGTCCAGCGCCGTGACGCATCGGACGTGCAATCGGAGATGTCCGCATGGTTTCGCCAACGGGC
>CALMTT010000635.1 GCA_937872615.1 uncultured Verrucomicrobiaceae bacterium
GGACTCGATGCCATCGCGGGCCGCCTTTCCGGTGGCAACCAGCAAAAAATCGTGCTCGGCAAGGCTCTGCTCACCGAACCGAGCGTCATCCTGCTCGATGAACCCACGCGCGGCATCGATGTCGGCGCGAAGCTGGAGATCTACGAAATCATCAACAAGCTCACCGCCGCCGGAAAAGCCTTGCTGCTCGTCTCCAGTGAGCTGCCGGAGCTCATTGGCATGAGCGACCGCATCCTGATGCTACGCGAAGGCCGCGTGGGCGGCGAATTTACACGTGAAGAGGCCACCCAGGAAAAGCTCATGCACGCGGCAATGTCCGCGTGAAGTGCCTCACATCTCGAGGAAGTTGTTCAGCAGCTTCTTGCCATCCTGCGTGAGGATCGATTCCGGGTGAAACTGCACGCCGTGGATGGGCAGTTCTTTGTGACGCAGGCCCATGATCTCGGACTCGTCATCACTGGCGGTCGCGGTGATCTCAAGGCAGGAGGGCAGGGTGGCTCGCTTCACGAGCAGCGAATGGTAGCGGGTGGCCTCAAAGGGTTCAGGCATGTCTTTGAACACGGAGATGCCGCGATGATGGATCATCGAGGTCTTGCCGTGCATGAGCCTGTCCGCACGAACGACATCGCCCCCGAAAACATGCCCGATGGCTTGATGACCGAGGCACACACCCAGCAGGGGAATGCTTTTGCCAAAACGCTCGATGACAGCGCAGCTGATACCGGCCTCCTTTGGCGTGCAGGGGCCGGGAGAGATGCAAATGTGGTCGGGTTTGAGCTTCTCAATCTCCCCGAGCGTCACCTGGTCATTGCGCCTGATTTCCATGACGGCTCCCATCTCGCCGAAATACTGCACGAGGTTGTAAGTGAAGGAGTCGTAGTTGTCGATGATCAGGAGCATGAGGCGTGTGAGGGTCAGAATCCGCGGAGCGTGAGGATGCGGTCGAGTTCAGATTGGAAGGCGGGAATGTCAGCGGGCGGTGGTTGATAGCCTGGAGCCGGGCCACGCATGCCGAAACGGCCCATTTGATCCATGAACCACATGACGGTGTTGCCATCGCTGAAGGTGGCTTTGCCGCTGATGACGGCTCCTGCTGGCGGAACTTCGTCCACGGTGACGCTCAGCGAGCCAGTTGGTGCTTCGCTGGCGGCCGGTTCTTCATACTCGGTGTCTTGAAATTCACCTTCGGGTGCCGCTGGCGCTGCCTCGGGCTTCTTTTCCTCTTCAGGTGGCTTTTCACGAGGCTTGTCCTGAAGCTTCACGCCAAGCTCAAGCACGAGCAGGCGGGTCTCCATGTAAGTGAGCGTGATGCCAAATTCAGTGCGAAGACTGTCCTGAATCTGGTTCAGGTTGGCGCCTTCGGCGGCCCAAGTGGCGATTTTTTGACGTTGATCAGGTGTGGGGCTGGACATGGGCTTGTGAGAGGCTGGAGGATGGATCAACCCTTCATCTTATCCGTGATGATGTGCGAGAGCATGGAGGCCTTTTCGCTGAGCTTTTTGATCTCGTCATGCGTGAGGGCCTTTCCTTCAGGCTGGTCCACCATCGGCATGAGTTCCTGGATACCTTTGCGCAGTTCGATGAGGTTCGGATTTTTCAAAAGAGAGGGATGGAGGCTGTCGAGGCTGCCGAGGTAGTATTCGACAATGTCACGCCGCGTGAGCTGGCGGGTCTTTTCCTCCGTGTAATCCATGGCAATGGTCTTGGTGGAGATTTCCAGCGCACGCAGCCAGCCGCCAAGACTGATCAGGTGGGCGATATCGACATCCCGTAGCATCACCATCTCAGCCTCAACATCAGCCTGGGTGCGAGCAAGCTCCTCTTTGAGGTCATTCCATTCACCACGCAGGCTGTGCTCGAACAGGCTTTGCGTGTGTTTGTTCATCCGGCCGCCAGCCCCGAGAGCCTTGCCGTATTTAATCATCGCGCGACCGACGAATTCCATCTCGTCGACCTTCTCGGTTTGCACGATCAGGAAGCCGTCTGCAATGAGCGTGCCGAGGCCAAGCGAGACAATGACACGATCGGCGGGAGTCTTGTCGGAAAACGGACGCTTCAACTCGTCATACTTGAGTTTTCCGACCTTGTTCAGCATGTCGAACAGCTTGCGGATGGAGGGCGTGGTGAAGTCATTCACGCCAAACTCCTCGCGCACATGCTCATCACCGAGGACATCATCGGGAATGGGCATTTTAGTGCCCGGAGGCGGCGGCGCGGGCGGAGGTGCCTCCTGGCCGGCGAGGAGCGTCGTCACAAGGGCAATGGTTGCCAAAAAAAGCGGAAATCTGGCGTGGGGGCCTGAGAACATGGCTTGATGATACGGGGCCGATTCCGTATTTCCAGCGGCAGCTCTGGAAAAGTCAGAGTTCTAACCTCCCGTCACTGGCTGATGCTGGCGGTGTCGCGATTGATCTTCTGGCCAGAAGGATCAATGACGTTCACCGTGACGAAGATAATGATGTTCTTGGTATCCGTCCGCTTTACATGGGTGCGGAACAGGCGCCCCACAAAAGGCAGGTCTCCAAGAATCGGCACCTGATCATCGACGATAGTATGCTCCTGCTGCTTCAAGCCCCCCAAGACGACCGTCTGTCCATCCCAAACCTTAACGGCGGTGGAAACTTTGGTCGATTTGAAGACCGGTTGGAGGATTTTGTTCGGCGTAATGAGCTGCTCTTGCTGACTAAGGGGGACGAAGCTTGTGTTGCCCCCCACGGTGACTTGTCTAAAGGCCAAGCTGTTCGGAGAATTGATCGGGCTGCCGTAGTTCACAAAGCCCTCGAAATCGACAACTTCAGGTGCTAGAACGATTTCGACTGTTCGAGCGTCATCCGAAACTACCGGCTCCACTTCGAGAGTAACCCCTGTCTTTCGCATTTCGAACGCGGTTGGAGTTGTGGGGGTTGCGATTGGTGTCACACCCAGAAGGTTTCCTTGGGGAAGTTGAGGCGGGTCAAATTCGGTCGGGTAAATAAATTCCCTCGTGATCTCAACAGTGGCCTTCACACCGCTTTTTGTTGTGACATTCGGACTGACATTAACATCCACGCCCTTCTTCTGAGCGAGTCCTCGGAGCACAGTTTGAAACTGAGGATCGGTAAACACCCCTGCGACTGTTAGTATGCCAGGCGCTACAGTTGGTGAAGCGGTGGCTGATCCCGTCTCGAGCAGACTGGACAGGGCATTTTGCCCGGTGGCGAAACCTCCTGACCGATTTCCAGCTGTAATGGGACCGCCTCCTCCGCCATTGACTGGGACAACTCCTAATGGGGTTGGTCCACCCGTTGCTGATGCAACGGTTTGTGCTGGGAAAACCTGCGTTCCTCCGACTAGGACCGCTGGAATCGTCGCGTTTCCACCAAAGGGATAGTTGGTGGCGGAAAAGGGGATTCCTGATCCTGCTGTCCCCCCGCCTGCAAAAACTTTGTCACCATTGAAGCCTCCTCCCCCCATCAGCCAGTCGAAGCCGAGTTCATCGAGGTTTTTTTGGGCTACTTCGAGCATCCGCACACTGACAACAACCATCTTGGGGCTGCTTTTGGCAGCGAGATCCACGAGGTTTTCGACCATTTCCATGTTCGTGGCGGTATTGCGCACGACGAGGGTGCTCGTGCCGCCGGCGAAACTGGCGCTGGCACCATCCGGGAAGGGAATCCCGCGGCTTTCGAGGAATTCCTTGGCTCCCATGCGTCTGAGCGTGAGGCCGCCTGCTTGAGCCGCAGGCTGAAAGGGATCGCCCGGCGGGGCTGCAGCAGCCACAGGACTGTTTTGGATGAAATCCGGCGGAACCCGGAAACTGCGTGTGACCAGTGTCGCATTCTTCTCGCTGAGCGAGGAGATCATCACGGCATGCTCTTCGACACGGTAGGTGACGGATGCCGCCTCACACACATATCGCAGTACTTCCTCCAAGGGAACATCCGTCAATGTCAGAGTGATCTGCCGCTGACGTGAATCATCTGGAACGTTGAGCACGAAATCCACTCCCTTGCCCTGCGGGTCCAGATCACGGCTGCGGAGGCGCAGGAGTTCGAGGATTTCGACGATGGTGGCCTGCTGGAACTCCACCTTGGGCATGCGGTAGTTGCGCAGCTTGTCCACGATGCTGTCACGGCCGCCTGATTTGCTGGCAGAGGCCTGCACTCGGGCACCAAACAAGGCGCTTAGCTCGGCCGAGGAGGGGGGCACAGGTTCCTCCCATGTCTGAGCGACGGCATTGAGCATTTTGGACCGCTGTTGATCACGCGCGGCGTCAAAGTAGCGGGCTTTCTCACGTTCGGCGCGTTCCATGCCACGTCGGGCCGCACTGTTGGCGGAGTCGATGCGAATGACATCTTGGTAGATGCGAATAGCGAGGTCGTAGTCGCCGATTTCGACGGCCGAATTGCCTTTCAGCAGGAGGCTTTGGACGTTGCGGACGTTTTCGATGTGCTCGGCGGTGAGGGCAGGCGGAAAGCGATCCAGATCAGCGAAGCGCTTTTGCAGGGCGAGCACCTGTTTGTCGTTCGGAGACACTCTGAGGAGCTTTTCCAGCAGTGCATCGGCTTCGGGGCGTTTGCCGGCGGCCATGAGTTCTTCGGAGCGCATGCAGCCCACGGAAAGATAGCCGGCCTTGGTCACGCTGCGAGCTTCCTGCGTCAATGGAGCCTCTGGCAGAGCTTGGTAGAGAGATTCGAGGAGGTTGAGTGCCTCTTCGGTCTTGCCTTCCATCACCAAATCGGAGGCACGCTTCAGGTCGGCACCGGTCGAATCGACCCGCATCTGGCGTTTCATGGCCTCGCGTTGGGCGAGTTGGACCACGCTGTCAGCGGCGGAGGCAGGAAAAGCGGCAATCAAGACCAGCAGACTCAGCGCCTTGGAGCAGGTCCAGCGGACGGGAGTGAGATGGGAGCAAAATTTGAAGGGCATGCGGAGGGTGGCGTCGCAAAAAAAGAGTCGGAAAGCGATTGCATAACAGAACGCCCTGTATTTCCCAAGCATTTTCTTAACCTCGACCTGACATTTCAGCCCCGCCTCATTTCATGCCCGCCACCCTCCTTGCCCTCGACCTTTCGACTGCCCATGGCAGCCTCGCGGTGGTTTGTGGGGACGAGGTGCGGTTCGAGGCCTCGTTTGAGTCCGAAAGGTCGCACAATGCCCGGGTCTTTGCACCGCTTCAGCAGGCCTTGGCGGCCGCCGGAGACTCGCTGACGGGCGTGGTCATCGGAATCGGTCCCGGATCCTACACCGGTGTGCGGATTGCCATCGCGGCGGCACAGGGAATTGCCCTTTCGCGGGGCGTTTGGTGTGCTGGCTGGTCCTCGCTGGCGGCACCGGATCTCGAAACGCCCCCAAACTATCGCGTCATCGGCGATGCCCGGCGGCAGAGCTTTTACCTCGCCGAGGTGCAAAACGGCCGTTTGATGCCCGACATCGAAACGGTATCCCCCGAGGTAGCCCGCGAACGCTGCGCCGATGGCTCGACGTGGCTCACGTTTGACCCGCAGGTGCCTCTCGGGCTGCCGCAGGTAGTGCAGACGCGTCCGAATGCCATCAAACTGGCGCAAATCGTCGCCGCCTTGCCCGAGCCGGAGTTACGTGCGCTCATTGCCCGGCCTCTGATTCCTCATTACCTCGCCGAGGCCTTCATCACGAAGCCCAAAAGGCCGCCCGGCACCGTTTGAGGTCATCCCCTCACGGAACGGTCCTTGCACGCGGGCCTGCCCGCTCCATGTTCCGCGCCCTTTTCCCTTTCCCCCGCCCACATGTTCAATTGGATCATCAAGAAAATTCTCGGCTCAAAGAACCAGCGCACCGTGCGCAAGCTCCAGCCCGTCGTCGCCGAGATCAATCGCATCGAAGAACAGCTTCAGCAGCAGGACGAGCAGGCGCTGCGTGACCGTGTAGCGAAGTGGCAGCAGCAGTTCCGCGCCTTCCACACGCCTCCGTTTCTTGGTGGTGTGGCTCTTCGCATCGCCGATGAGCAGCAGGTGAATGCCTCGCTGGAGGGCATCGCACCCTACTTCGCTGCTTTGAAGACACACTTCAGCTCGCTGGCCGACGACTACCTCGCTCCGTCCGCCTGGGCTTCTGCCTCGTTGGACGATAAAAAAGCCCGCATCGATCGCGCCCGCGACGCGTGGAACGAAATCCAGCCCAAGTTCGCCGACATCGAGCAGCAGATGCTCAACGACATCCTCCGCGAGGCCTACGCCGTCGTGAAAAACGCCGCCCGCCGCCTCTCCGGTAGCGACATCATGGTCTGCGACACGCCGCTGAAGTGGAACATGGTCCATTTCGACGTGCAGCTCATCGGCGGCATCGCCCTGCATCGCGGCATGATTGCCGAAATGGCCACCGGCGAAGGTAAAACACTCGTCGGCACGCTCCCCGTCTTCCTCAATGCCCTCACCGGCCGCGGCGTGCACGTCATCACCGTGAATGACTACCTTGCCCGACGCGACAGCGAGTGGATGGGCCACCTTTACAAATTCCTCGGCCTCACCGTCGGCGTCATTCAAAACGATCAGCCCAGCCACATCCGTGCCGAGCAATACCGCTGCGACATCACCTACGGCACGAATAGCGAATTCGGCTTCGACTACCTGCGCGACAACGGCATGGCCTCCAGCAAGGACCAGCAGGTCCAGCGCGGCCATTACTTCGCCATTGTGGACGAAGTGGACTCCGTCCTCATCGACGAGGCTCGCACGCCTCTCATCATCAGCGGCCCCGTCGCCGTCGCCGAATCCTCGCATCACTACGAGCGTTACAAGCCGCTCGTTGAACAGCTCGTCCGCCGCCAGACCACGCTTTGCACCAAGATCATCACCGAGGCCAAGGAGCACGCCACGAAGGGTGAACACGACCTCGCCGGTAAAAAACTCTTCCAGGTCCACCTCGGCCAGCCCAAGAACCGTGCTCTGATGCGCTGCATGGAGGACCCCGAGCTGCGCCGCGACATGGAAAAGGCCGAACTCGCCCTCTACCAGGACACGCAGAAGGTCGAATACTTCAAACTCAAGGAGGAGCTCTACTACTCCATCGAGGAAAAGAGCCATGACGCCGACCTCAGCGAGATGGGCCGCACCTTCCTGAATCCCGATGATCCCGATGCCTTCGTGCTGCCGGACATCGCCACCATTTACAGCGAGATCGACGGCGACACCACGCTCAGCGATCAGCAGCGCATTCAGAAGAAAAACGAGACTCAGGACCGCCTCTCACATCAAGGCCAGCGCATCCACCAGATCAGCCAGCTCCTGCGAGCCTACACCCTTTACGAAAAGGACGTCGAATACGTCGTCGAGGACAACAAGGTCATGATCGTCGATGCGCAAACAGGCCGCAAAATGCCCGGCCGCCGCTGGAGCGATGGCCTTCATCAGGCCGTTGAGGCGAAGGAAGGCGTCCACATCGACGCCGAGACGCAGACGCTCGCCACCATCACCATTCAGAACTACTTCCGCCTCTATCAAAAGCTCGGCGGCATGACCGGCACGGCGGAAACCGATGCCGCGGAGTTCAATGACATCTACGGCCTTGATGTGCTCACGATCCCGACCAACCGGCCGGTGAAGCGCAAGGATCACAACGACAGCATCTACAAGACCCGCCGCGAGAAATTCAACGCTGTCATCGAGCTCATCAAGGAGCTGCATGCCAAAGGCCAGCCCGTGCTCGTCGGCACCGCCAGCGTCGAGGCCTCGGAAATGGTCTCGCGCATGCTGAAGCTGCAAAAGATCGTCCACAACGTCCTCAACGCGAAGTACCACCGCCAGGAGGCCGAGATCGTCGCCCGTGCTGGACATCGCGGCGCTGTAACCATCTCCACCAACATGGCCGGTCGTGGCACCGACATCAAACTCGGCGAAGGCGTCGCCGAGCTCGGCGGCCTCTTCGTGCTCGCCACCGAGCGTCACGAGTCCCGCCGCGTGGACCGCCAGCTCCGCGGACGTTCCGCCCGTCAAGGTGATCCGGGCGAGAGCAAGTTTTTCCTCAGCTTCGAGGATGATCTCATGCGCAACTTCGGTGCTGCTGAGCGCATGACGAAGATGATGGAGCGTTTCGGCATGAAGGAGGGCGAGGAGTTGCAGCATCCCTGGCTCAACCGCAGCGTCGAAACCGCCCAGAAGCGAGTCGAACAGCGCAACTACGTCTGGCGTAAACGCGTCCTCGAATACGACGACGTCATGAACCAGCAGCGCGAGGTCGTCTATGAATGGCGCAACGACGTGCTCAACAGCAACGACACCCGCATCCTCATCAATGATGCCGTCGAGAAAGGCATCCGCGACCGCATCGGAGAGTTCGTCCCAGCGGAAAAATCCAACGAAGTCCCTGACTACGACGGCCTCATCCACTGGATCAACACCACTTTCCCCATCGGTTTGAAGGCCGAGGACGCCGACTTCGCCAGCCGCGACTTCGAAGGCAATGTCGCCTTCATCAAAGAGCGCATCCTGCACGCCTATGATGTGAAGGTGGAAGGCGGCAATCCCACCGCGCTTCAGGAGATCGAGAAGATGATCCTTCTCAACGCCATCGACCGCCTCTGGCAGGAGCATCTTTACGCTCTCGATGCCCTCAAGGAAGGCGTCAGCCTCCGCACACATGGTCAGAAGGATCCGCTCATCGAGTTCAAGCAGGAAGCCTTCGGCGCTTTCGCGGAACTCATGCGCAACATCAACAGCGAGGTCCTCGGCAATCTCTTCCGCAGCACCCAGCAGCTCGCGGCCTTCGAGGCCTTCCTCGCCCAAATGGCCATGCAGGCCTCCGCCACCGGCGGTGGTGCCGAGGAAAACGAGCCCGAGCCGCAGCAGCGCCGTGCCCGTCAGGTCGAGCAGGAAGAAGAGCCCGCGGCTCCCGCTGACAACAGCCCGCGTCTCATCATCCCGCAGCGCACGCCGCCCTCCAAGCAGTCGAAATTCCAAAACGTCGGCCGGAACGATCCCTGCCCCTGCGGCAGCGGGAAAAAATACAAGCAATGCTGCGGACGCACGGCGTGATCCACGCCCTGCGCCGCCATGCTTTTTCACCGCGGGAAATCTGCGGTTGAAGAGCGTGCCGGGCCGCGCTTCTCTCAAATTCCACCCCCAAGAATTCTCTCACTCATGAACTACGATCTCATTGTCATCGGCGGCGGCCCTGCGGGCTATGTCGCAGCCATCCGCGGCGCTCAACTCGGCAAGAAAGTGGCCTGCGTCGAAAACGACCGCGCCGGGGGCACCTGCCTGAACTGGGGCTGCATTCCCACCAAGGCCCTGCTCAAAAATGCCGAGCTGTATCATACCCTCACGCACCGTGCGGCGGAGTTTGGCCTGAAGATCGGCAGCATCGAGTATGACTGGTCCAAGGTCATCGGTCGTAGCCGCGGCGTCAGCGACAAGCTCAACAAGGGCATCGAGTTCCTCTTCAAGAAGAACAAAGTCGATTACCTCAAAGGCACCGCCAGCATCCCCGCCGCTGGCAAAGTGGAAGTCACCGCCGCCGACGGCAAAAAGGAGACCCACGACGCCGCAAACATCCTCATTGCCACCGGCGCGAAGAGCCGCCCGATGCCCGGTTTCCCCTTCAACGGCACCACCGTCATCGGCAGCAAGGAGGCCATGACCATGGCCACGCAGCCGAAGAGCGTCATCGTCATCGGAGCCGGTGCCATCGGCATTGAGTTTGCCTACTTCTTCAATGCCTACGGCACCAAGGTCACCGTCGTCGAGATGATGCCGAACATCCTTCCTGTCGAAGACACCGAGGTCAGCCAGACCTTGGAAAAGAGCCTCACCAAGGCCGGCATCCGCATCCTCACGAACACGAAGGTCACCGGCACCTCCGAGGACGGCAAAGGCGTGAAAATCACCGTCGAAGGCGCTGCCACCGAGACCCTCGAAGCCGATGTGGCTCTCGTCGCCATCGGCGTGGCCCCCGTGCTGCCCGGCGGCATCGAATTGAAGCTCACCGATCGCGGCTGGCTCGACACCAACGACCGCTATGAAACCTCCGTCAAAGGCATCTACGGCGCGGGCGACATCATCGGGCCGCCTTGGCTTGCCCACGTTGCCAGCTACGAGGCCGTGCAGGCTGTCGAAGGCATGTTCACCAAGCACAAGCCGAAGAAGGTCGGCGTCTTCCCCGGCTGCACCTACTGCCATCCGCAGGTCGCCAGCATCGGCCTCACCGAGCGTGCGGCGAAGGAAAAGGGCCTCAAGTTCAAGATCGGCAAGTTCCCCTACGTCGCCAGCGGCAAGGCCCTCGCCGCCGCCGAGCCGGAAGGCTTCGTCAAGATTCTCTATGGTGAGCCTCATGGTGAAATCATCGGTGCTCACATCATCGGCAGCGAAAGCACCGAGATGATCGCCGAAATCGGCCTCGCCATGAACCTTGAAGCCACCTGGGACGAAATCGAAGCCACCATCCACGCCCATCCGACGCTGTCCGAGATGGTCAAAGAGGCCACCGAAGTCGCCAAGGGGCATCCGATTCATGTGTAACCGCTAGCTCTTTCACAAATGACCACGCCGAGCAGCCCGTTGGAAGCCTTCCAATCGGCTGCTCGGACTGTTTTGGGCCGTCTAGCCTGTTTTTGTGCAGCGTGTGTCTTGGGCGGCGCTACGGGCTATCTGCTAGATTACGCCCGGCAAGATGAGACAGGGCCTTTTTGGCAAGGCTTCCTATTCACGGCGACGGTCGTCCCGATGGCATTTGCCAGCTTTCTGACCAGCTACGGGTTGATCGTCTTTCCAGTGTGCCTGTTTTTCGCTTTCGCCTTCATCCGACTCGAGTTGTCATTGCGGTGGCTTGCGTTGCCCTTTGTGCTCGTGGCGTGGCAAGCTTGGAGTCTCGAAGTAGCCGCTTGGTGACTTCAGTTCTGTTTTTGATCGTCTTTCCCGCATGATCGCCGCCTACAACCGCTCCAAAATCATCCGAGGCGTCTTTTGCCTGCTGGGCAGCCTTGTGTGCTATCTGCTCGCTTGGTTGTTCTTCCGTTACGGAACCGCACTGGTGCTCGACTCCTTCGGGTATTCGACTCAATGGGCTGTCGGCCTTGCCATTGTTGGCCTGCTGGGAATCACTTGGAGCGGCTATGGCACATGGAAGCGAGGCCGAGGTTTTCAATCCTACGTCGAGTCCTCACTTTATACGAACCTGTCCGCTTCAGCAGATACGGCCGGGGCTGCCGTCGTCGATTACTACACGCAAAGGATCACCGGCCCGGCGCACGTCCTCAGCCAGATCTTCCTTGGCGGGCCTTTGTTTGCCTTGAAAGGTTTCCGTCATTTCCAGCAGATGCTGCCAAACGAAGCTGGTCTCGAACAGAAACTGCATGCCACGCTCGGCATCCTCCGGCAGGCGAACAAGTGGCAGTCCATGACCGACTATCCCGGGCAGGAGCGGGAGATTCTGATGCTCGCCCAGATGAAGCAGATCGACTTCAGCGCCCACAAAGGCACTCCTCGATTCAAAGCACCGACACCCGATGGAGTTTGATTTCGATTTCCGGCGACTTTTGCTCCTGGCACTGCTGCTGGGCGGCTTTGCGTTGTTTGGAGGCTTTCGAGCGCCAAACGTTCCCGCAAATGGCTTCCACTCCGCCGCACGCGTTAACAAAGCTTGGAGCTATTGTGTGGTCTTGTTCATCGCCGGAGCTGTTTCTGCGACTCTCATCGAGCACACGGTCGGCTACATGGATCCGACCAATCTCCGCCCTGCTTACATCGTGCTCGGTGTGCTCTACGAAAGCCTGCTGCATCCGCTGACGATCATCTCGACGCTGCCCTCGGCCGGACTCGGCGCGCTGCTCGCGCTGCAATTGGCGAACACGCCGCTGACGGTGATCGCCTTCATCGGCATCATTCTCCTGATCGGCATCGTCAAGAAGAATGGCATCATGATCGTCGATTTCGCGCTTGAGGGCGAACGC
>CALMTT010000636.1 GCA_937872615.1 uncultured Verrucomicrobiaceae bacterium
CGCGCAGGCCGGCCAGCACACTCGTGAAACCCTCGTCGGCCGCTTTCCAATCATCCGCGATGGCTCCACCACGCTTTACATGCGCTTCGGCGACTGGTTCGGCTGGCTCTGCGTCCTGCTCACGCTTTCTACCTTCGTATCTTTGCGTATGCGCCGATTCCGGTGTTAACCCTCCGCCCCATGCAGAACGCGCCTGCATCTTCAAACCTCGTCCTCGGTGTGGATGTCGGCTCCACCACGGTCAAAACCGTGCTCGTCGATCCGAAGACGCAGCGCATCCTTTGGTCCGACTACCAACGGCATGAGACAAAGCAGGCGGAGAAAGTCATGGAGCAGCTCAAAGCGGCCTCCGCGGCGTTTCCGGGCATCGCACGCATCTTCATGACCGGTTCGGGTGCGGAGCCGCTCACGCAAGCACTCGGCGCGAAGTTTGTGCAGGAGGTCAATGCGGTCACGATGGCTGTGGATCGCCTCCACCCGGAAGCAGGCAGCGTCATTGAGCTCGGCGGCCAAGATGCGAAGATCATCATCTACAAAGCCAGCGGCGAAAACGGCTCGAAACGCGCCATCGCCTCGATGAATGACAAATGCGCTTCCGGCACCGGCGCCACCATCGACAAATGTCTCGTCAAACTCGGCCTCGATCCGCGTGACATCGGCAGCATGGCCTGGGATGACTCCAAACTACACCCCGTCGCCGCGAAGTGCGGTGTCTTTGCCGAGACGGACATCGTCAACCTCGTCAAATCCGGCATTCCCTCGCGCGAGATCCTCTGCTCGCTCGCCAATGCCATCGTGATGCAAAACCTCTCCGTGCTCACGCGTGGCAACACACTGCTGCACAGCGTCGTCCTGCTCGGCGGGCCAAACACCTACCTCAAATTCCTCCAGCACTGCTGGCGTCAACGCATCGTCGAGACCTGGAAGGAACGCGGCCACAACTTTCCCGAGGACGACATCACGAAGCTCATCTTCGTCCCGCCGAACTCCGATCTCTACGCCGCATTCGGCGCAGCCATCTACGGCATGCACGAGCCGGAGCACATCGGTGTGTATCGCGGGCTCGATGACTTGGAGAAATTCATCCTGCATGGCCGCGCCGCACGCCTCGGCGCCTCCGCAGGACCGCCGCTCGTGCGCGATGCCGATGAACTCGCCGCCTTCGCAGAAAAATACCGCATCCCACCTTTTAAAGCGGCCACGTTTTCGCCTGGAACCATCGTGCGCGGCTACATCGGCCTCGATGGCGGCTCAACATCGTCAAAGGCCGTCCTCATCGACGAAAATGGCGACATCCTCTGCAAGCAGTACATGCTTTCCAAAGGCAATCCCATCGCCGACACGAAGGAACTGCTGACGCTGCTCAAAAACGACATCGCGCAGCAAGGTTGCACGCTCGACGTGCTCGGCTTCGGCGCCACGGGCTACGCGGCGGATGTTTTGGAGGAGTCCCTCGCCGCGGATGCGAACATCGTCGAGACCGTGGCGCACGGCATGGCCTCCACGCGCTTCTTCGACAAGGTGGACGTCATCTGCGACATCGGCGGGCAGGACATCAAGGTGCTCTTCGTCACCCACGGCCAGATCTCCAGCTTCCGACTCTCGAATCAATGCAGCGCTGGCAATGGCATGCTGCTTCAGGCCATGGCCGCTCAGTTCGGTGTATCGGTCAAAGATTACGCCGACGTCGCCTTCGGCGCGAAGTTGAGCCCGAAGTTCAGCTACGGCTGCGCCGTCTTCCTCGACACGGATCGCGTCACTTTCCAAAAAGAAGGCTTCTCACGCGAAGAACTGCTCGCAGGCCTCGCGCTCGTGCTGCCGAAGAATGTCTGGCAATATGTCGCGCAGGTCCCGCGCATGGCCGCGCTGGGCCGCACCTTCGTGTTGCAAGGCGGCACGCAGTACAACCTCGCCGCTGTCAAAGCGCAGCACGATTACATCCTCGAACGCGTGCCCGATGCCGTCATCCATGTGCATCCACATCCTGGCGAGGCTGGAGCACTCGGCGCGGCCCTCGAAGCACGCCGCGTCGTGCTTCAGCGTGGCAAAAGCACCTTCATCGGACTCGATGCGGCCATCGACCTTTCGTTCACCTCGCGGAACGACGCCGACACGGTCTGCCACTTCTGCCCGAATCACTGCAAACGCACGTTCATCGACACCAAAGCCGCCAGCGGACGCACCAGCCGCTACATCTCCGGCTTCTCATGCGAAAACGGCACCGTCGAATCGAAGGAGAAGCTCAAGGAGCTCGCCCAGCGCCGCAAACAGCTCAAAGCGAAGTATCCGAACCTCGTCGATTACGAATCGAAGCTCGCCTTCCAGAGCTTTTACAAGCCCGCGCCGCTTCCCGAGGCCGATGCGCCGCTCACGCGCAACGAAACGCGCCGCAACTGGCTCGGCACGCCGAAAACGGTGAGCGTCACCCGCCGCATGCAACGCAGCAGCACGGAAGACTTGGCATATCGCCAAAACATCCGCATCGGCATTCCACGCGTGCTGAATCTCTATTCCACCGCGCCGCTGTGGCGTGTGTTTTTCGAAACACTCGGCATTCCATCCGCGAACATCGTTTTCTCCGATGCCACCACGCCGGAGATGTGGGCGGAAGGCGGCAAATACGGCTCCATCGACCCCTGCCATCCTTCCAAGGTCACGCAGGCGCACATTCATCACCTGCTGCATCACAAAAGCCGCGAGAAGCAGCTGAACTACATCTTCTTCCCCTGCATCACGCATCTGCCGACTTTTGTGAGCGGCGTGATGGACTCGACCTCCTGCCCCATCGTCGCTGGAGCACCGAAAGTGATCCGTGCGGCCTTCACGAAGGAAGTGGACTTCTTTGCGCGGGCTGGCGTCGAATACGTCGATGCCGCGGTGACGCTCACCGAGCCAAATTACCTCGTGAAACAGCTTTTCGAGGCCTGGGGCGAAAAACTCCGCGTCACATACGATGAGTGCGAATTCGCCGTGAATCAGGGTTTTGAGGCTTTGAGGCGATTTGATGCCGAAATGCAGCGCAAAGGCTCCGAAGTGCTCGCCCAGCTCGAAGACGAAAATCGCGCCGGTTTGCTGCTGCTGGGTCGGCCGTATCACAACGATCCCGGCCTCAATCATGGCGTGCTGGATGAATTTCAGGCGCTCGGATATCCGGTGCTTTCGATCCGCTCCATCCCGAAGGAGCCGGAATGGCTGGAGCGCTTCTTCGCGGATGATTTGCGTCGTGGCATGGTCGATTCACCGCTCTCCACTTCCGATGTGTGGCCGGAAAACTACTCTGCGAACAGCGTGCAGAAGGTGTGGGCCGCGAAACTGGCCGCACGGCATCCGAATCTCGTCGTGCTGGACCTCTCCAGCTTCAAATGCGGTCACGACGCGCCGACTTACGGCCTCATCGACCACATCCTCAGCGCCACGGCCACGCCCGCGATGAATCTGCACGACATTGACGCGAACAAGCCCGGCGGCAGCATCCTCATCCGCGTCAAAACCTACGCCCACACGCTCAAGCTCCACGAAGAAAAGCTCAAACAAGCCGCAGCGAACCGCAGCGAACTCGAAACCCGCGTCGCCGAAGCCGAGGAGCGCTTCGCCGGTGTCGACGTCGTGCCACGCCCACCGTTCTGGGGCGGCTACCG
>CALMTT010000637.1 GCA_937872615.1 uncultured Verrucomicrobiaceae bacterium
CGGGCGGCTTGCCGGGAAAGCCGAGCCTGACTCGCTCACTATTTTTCGGCCCGGGCCAGGTCACGCGCTTGTTCTCGTCGGATGACGACACCACCACGCCATCAACATCGAGTTCCACCTTCTCCGCGCCCGGCGCAGTGACCTTCACGTCCAGTTCGTAGCCAGGTTGCGATTTGCCGGCAGCAAAAAAGACTTCGCGGATGTCCTGTGCCTGCTTGAAACGGCGCAAATCCTCGGGGGACCCTGCGGCTGCGCCATCCGGCGCTCGTCGCCCACACCCGGGCCGAGGCCATCGACCTCGATCCCGATCGCCCGGTCCCCGACGCCGCCGAGTCGTTCCGCTCGCTGCTCGCCGAGGGCTCGGTGACCGCCGCCTACGTCTGCGACGACGACGACACCTCCGCCCTGTCGACCGCGCTGTTCGTGCGCCACGGCCTCGGGTCGACGCCCGCCCTGGTCACGGTCCGCACCCGTTCCGCCGCCGGCCTCGCCGACCTGCTCGACGGCACCGCGGACGAGGGCATCGTCGGCTTCCCCCTCCTCGACCGCACCTGCTCGGCCGCCGCCCTCGACGGCGGCACCAACGAGGCGGTGGCCCGCGCCCTGCACGACGACTACCTCGCCCAGGTCGATCCCGCCGGCGCCCCCAACGCGGTGGCGTGGGATCGCCTCGATCCCGACGTGCAGGAGGCCAACCGCCGCACCGCCGACGGCGTGGTCGCCGCCCTCGCCTCGGTCGGCTGCGGCCTCGTCCCGCTCTACGCCTGGGACGGCGCCGGGTTCGCCTTCACCGACGACGAGGTCGAGCGCCTCGCCGAGGCCGAGCACGCCCGATGGTCCGAGGAGCGCCGCGCCGCCGGCTGGACCCACGGCGAGCCGAGGGACGACCGCGCCAAGCGCCACCCCCTCCTCGTCGCCTGGCCCGACCTCCCCGACCAGGCCAAACGCCAGAACCGCCAGGCGATCACCGCCCTCCCCACCGTCCTCGCCCGAGCCGGCTTCGAGATCACCCGCCTCCGCTGAGGCCTCGGCGTGCCGGAATCCCGCGGCACCTCGCACCTGGGGCCCTCCGCAGACCGGCGGCTCCAGGGTGGTCGTTGCGGCGATGCGCCAACGGTCCCGCAGATCGGGAGGTCGGCGGCGGTGGTGCGAGGGTCAGGCAAGACCGAGCGGAAGCTGCGGGGGTACGGAGCTCCCGGGGACGTCGACGGACCCGTAGACGGCTTCGAAGATGGCGGGTGCTTCGTAGACGCGGTTGCGTTCGCGGCCGGTGGTCTCGACGAGGACGGAGGCATCGGTGCCGAGGTCAAAGGTGCCGAGGGAGATGCCGGTGGCACCGGGAGGCGTGGGCTTCTTTTCGTTCACGACGGTGGTTTGACGACCAGAGGCATGAATGACGGTCACGGGCACGTTCGAGGCGCGGTTGTTGTTCGGCGTGTAGGCGAAGAAGACCTCGTATTGGCCTGCTTTCGGCAGCTTGGCGGTGAAGAGGATGCTCTTCTTGCCTTTGTCGGCATTGCCATCGTGGGCGTAGCCGTCGCCGATGAATTTCGTGGCCGCGCCGCCTTCGCTCCAATCGCCTGTTTTGACCGCCTGGGTGTCATCGACGACCACGCCGTCCATTTTCTTCGGGTCGAGGCCACGAGCGCTTTTCGGGCCGTCGTAATGCAGCACCTGGCCGTCCTGGAGAAGGCGGTCGCGCAGCTTGGGATAGGCCACTTGCTGGACGGGCAGCTTGTCCTCGATGGCGAAGACGGCGGCGGTGGCCGCTGTCTGGCCGAGGATCATGAAGACGGGCTCCATGCGGATGCTGCCATACGCAATGTGGCTGGCGGACATGGCAACGGGCACGAGGAGATTGCTGCCCTGGCCCTTTTTCGGCACGAGCGAGCCGTAGGCGATCTCATACGGGCCGTTCGTGCTCACGCCGATGTCGCCTTCGTTTTGCACATAGCCCTCGGGCGTGATGTAGCGCTGCACGTTGTGGCTGTCGATGGTGTAGCTGCCCATGCCGATGGAGGATGGCGTGGGCTTCTTCTTGCGCAGCTCGTTCTCCGTCATGACGTAGTCGCCGATCAGGCGGCGGGCCTCGCGGATGTAGAGCTGGTGGCTCCAGTTGCCGTTGTCGGTGAATTCATCCTTCGGAAGGCCCCACTCGCGGAGCTCGTTTTGCACCTTCGCGGGCACGCGCGGGTCGTTGGCGACGAACCACAGCAGGCCCTGCTGGTAGCGGCGGTGCTCGGCGATGATCTCGCGACGCTTTTCGTAGCTGGCCTCGGGGTAGTCGTAGTTCATGCCGATGTTGTCGAAGCTGAACGGGCCATGGTTGTTCGTGTCCGTTTTGAAGTTCGGAATGGGGTCGAATTTCTCAAAGAACTCACCCCAGCCCGTGTTGAGCACGCGGAGGAGGATTTCGTATTGCTCGGCATCGTAACCATCCGGCTTCGGGAAGGGGATGCGGTTCTCTGGCAGGTTCGTGTAGCACGAGCGGAAGCAGTAGGCCTGCACCCGCTTGTCGCCCTCGCCGAATTTGCCCGGATCCTCCGCGCTCACGCGGGGCAGCACGCCACTCTTCGGATCGCCCGGCACTTTGTAGGGGCTGATTTTGTCCTTCACCGCGCCGAAATGATGGCGGTGATGCAGCACGCCGACCTGGATGCCGTTGTGCTCCTCGCCATAAACGCTGTTCGCCTCGCGGCCGACGTGGTAATCACAGCCCGCAGCGGCCATGAGGTCGCCTTCATAGGTGGTGTCGAGGAACATGCTGCCCTCGTAAGTCTTGCCGCTGAGCGTGGTGATGCTCACGATGCGGTCGCCGTCTTTTTTGACGCCCTTCTCGCGGTCGAGCCACTCGTCTCGCACGACCTCGATGCCGAATTCCTTGATGTAGTCCTCGAAGATCTTCTCCGCCGCGCTGGGCTCAAAGATCCACATCGTGCGGTTCTCGCCGTCCATGGCGGGCGTGCCCTGGCCTTTGTTGCCGTATTCGGACTGCTTCTGCTGCTTCCACGACTCCGCCTTCTGATAGTGAAGGTAGATGCGATGGTAAAAATCCCGCGCCAGCCCGCCGATGACCGCCTTGTTGCCCGTGTCGGTGTAGCCCAGTCCGCCGCTCGACAGTCCGCCGAGATGTTTGTCGGGCGAAACAATAATGACAGTTTTGCCCATTTGTTTGGCCTGAATGGCAGCCGTAACCGCAGCCGCCGGGGCCGATTCCGGCTCAGCCTGCGGTGCGTCCGCGGACGCCGCGCCCTCTGCAAGAGGAGGCGCGGGCGGCGGCGCGATCACCTTCTTCGGCCGGCGCTCCGAGCGTGATGAGCGCGGCACGATGACCGTCGCCGGGGCGAGCGGCCATTTCGAGCTCAACGTCTTCAATCCGGTGATGGCCTACAACTTCCTGCAGTCGGTGCAGTTGATGTCCGACAGCGCCGTCAGTTTCACGGATCACTGCGTCGCGGGCATCGAGGCGCGCGAGGACAACATCAAGGCTGCCCTGGACCGGTCGTTGATGCTGGTCACGGCGCTGGCCCCGAAGATCGGTTACGACAACGCCGCCAAGATCGCCAAGACGGCGCACAAGAACGGCACAACGTTGAGGGAAGAAGCTGTCGGGGGCGGATACGTCACGGCGGAAGAATTCGAGCGTGTGGTCGATCCACGGAAGATGATTGGACCGGAGGCGTGATGGGCACCATCGTCAATCTCAACCGCTACCGCAAGGCCAAGCAGGCCGCAGAGCGCGAACGCCGGGCGAACGAGCGCCGGCTGCGCTTCGGCATGCCGAAGGCCGAGCGCATGCAGCACACGGCTGAGCAGTCCCTCGACAAGCGGCGCCATGAGGGCCACCGCTTCGAGGGCGAGGCAAACAACGACTAGCGGCACCCAACGGGCGGGCGAATTTCCTGCTTGAATGCTGGCGGTCGCTGATTGCGCAGTTTCGAAATCCAGGGGCGGAGATGAGGCGCTACCGACATGAGTAGACCCGTCAAACGCTCTTTCACGATCGCGGGCCATCGCACCTCGATCTCGCTCGAGGCCTCGTTCTGGGAGGCTCTCAAAACTCTCGCTGCAGAAGAGCACTTACCCGTTGCGCAGCTGATCGCGCGCATCGACCAGGGCCGCGAGGGTGGTGGCCTCTCCAGCGCAGTACGCGTGTGGATTCTCAACAAATATCGATACGGCGCGGCCAAGAAGATCGAGCGCACGGCTTAAGTGGCCTGAAGCGACGACACTGACCGCGGCACCTCATCTCGTTTCACTTCACAGCGAGTGGCGTACGAGCCCGCTCGCGCCGCGCGCGAGGCGGACCCCACGGCGGACGTGAGCGCCTTCACCTGCGCGGTGGTGAACGCCACCATCTGGGCGCTGGTCATGCCGTGCAGCGCGTCGGTGCCGAGCACCTTCACGTTGGCGGTGGTCAGGGCCTGCAGGTCGTCGCTGGCCATGGTGGCCGTCTGGGCGCTGGTGATCGCGCCCGCCTGGGCCGTGGTCAGGGCCGCGAACTGGGCCGTGGTCAGCGCGTTGAACTGGGCGCTGTCGAGCACGGCGACGGACGCGGTGCTGAACATCCTGACGTTCGCCGCGCCCAGGGCCGCCAGGTCGTCGGTGGTCATGGTGTCGATCTGCGCCGAGGTCAGCGCCGCCGCCTGGGCGGTGCTGAAGACGGCGAAGTCGTCGCTCGTGAGCGCGTTCAGGTCACCGGAATCGAGGCTGGCCACCTGGTTGGTGGTGAGCGCCTTGACCTGACCGGTCGTGAAGCTGCTGATCTGCGCGCTGGTCATGCCGGCCAGCGCGTCGGTGCCGAGCGCGCGCACGGCGGCAGCACCTACAAAATAGCTGGGATCGTTGGCAATCACTTCACGCAGGAAATTGACGATTCCGTCATCCACTTTTTTGCCATTGCCAATCGCCCACACGCAGGCGCGGCGGACGTGCGTGTCCTGGGAGTTTTGGTACGCATCCAGCAAGATTTGTCGTGCTTCTTCCTGCCCGATTTCGCCCAAAGAAACGGCAGCGGCCATTCGCACGGCGCGGTGATCGGCACTGTTTACGGCCTGCTGCAAAGCGTTGATCGTTTCATCGTTTTTGTACCCCGCTAATTCTCTGGCGGCGCGCATACGGCCTAATAAATCATTATCGTGTTGCAGTTGATAAATTAGTTCCTGCTGCGATTTCGGGAAGCGAAGCAATTTGAAAACATGATGGCCTTTATCAAATACGACCAGACGCGGCCTGGTTTCGCACGGGAAGTAAAAGTCCTGCTCTTTTTTCTCGACCCACACGTGAAAACTCGCGCGATGCGCGGTTTCGATCAACGCTGGCAGAACGGCTTCGACTGCCAGGGCCTGTGGGTCGAGGTCAACGTCGAGAAGGACCTGGGGTTCGCGACCAAGAAGGACATCGAGGCGT
>CALMTT010000638.1 GCA_937872615.1 uncultured Verrucomicrobiaceae bacterium
GCTTAGATGGTGGGATGATCGGAGATGATTTCTTCATCCAGCAGATCGCCAAGAGCGGCGAGGAGCGCGTCCGCCGTGTAGGGCTTCCTCAAAAAGTGCTTCACCCCCAGGCTCTCCACCTTCGCCTGCATCTGGTAGTTCAATCCGCTCGCTCCGATGATGGGCAGCCCTGGCTGGATCTTTTGCAGCGCCTGGATCATCGCCGGGCCATCCATCACCGGCATCATCATGTCCGATATCACCGCCACAGGTGTCTCAGGCCCCTTCAGGAAGGTGGCGATGCCATCCGTGCCATCGCAGGCCGTGATGACCCGGTAGCCAAAAGCCTCTAGAGCATGGCTGGTGGCCGTGCGGATGGCTGATTCGTCATCGACGACGAGAATGAGCTCGCCACGCCCAGGGCGATGCTTTGGCGGCTCGGTCACGACCGTCACCGTCTCCGCCTGCGCCGCGGGGAGGTAAACGCGGAAAACACTCCCCTTCCCCATCTGGCTGGTGAGTTCGATAAAGCCGCGATGGGACTTGATGATGCCGAGCGTGGTCGCGAGGCCCAGTCCAGTGCCCTTGCCCACCTCCTTCGTAGTGAAGAAGGGCTCGAAAATCCGCTCGCGCAGCTCCGGTGGGATGCCCATGCCGGAGTCACGCACCTCAAAAACCACATGCGGCCCAGGCTTGGCCTCGTGGTACATGCTGGCGAACTGCTCATCGATTTGGAAATTGGATATGCTGAGGCGCAGCTCACCACCATCAGGCATCGCATCGCGGGCATTGACGCACAGGTTGAGCAGCACCTGGTGCATCTGCGTCGGGTCACCCTCCACATTCCAAGTGTCCTCTTTGCACTCGCAGGTGACATGAACCGACTTCGGGAAGGTTTCTTGGAGCAGATGCTCAATTTCACACAACACTGCCTTGGGCTTCAGGAGCACTTTTTGACCTTCCACGCCGCGGGCAAAGCCGAGAATCTGCTTCACCATGTCCGCGCCGCGGTTGGCGCTGGACTCCAGGCTGTTGAGCAGCTCCACATCCCGCGGTTGCGTGAGCTTCATGCGCAGGATGGTGAGCGACATAAGGATCGGCGTGAGGATGTTGTTCAAATCGTGCGCCACACCTCCTGCCAGGGTGCCGATGCTCTCCATGCGCTGGGCCCGCAGCATCTGCGACTCCATGCGCCGCTTTTCCGTCACATCGGTGAGGAAGCCCTCCAGGTGCCTCACGGCACCATCATCACAGGGGATGGCCTGCCCGCGCTCCCAGATCCACTTCTCCGAGCCGTCACGAGCGATAATGCGGTAGGTCATCTCATAGTGATCACCACTCTGCACAGCGTCACGGATCACTCCGCGCACACTCTCGATGTCCTCGGGATGAACCAACCGCTCGTAAACCACCGATTTGTTCCCGATGACCTCCGGCACCTCGTGCCCGGTGATCTCCATGCACCCCTCGCTGATGAATTCCATCACCGGCGGCGTGCCCACGCGGCAGCGGTACACCGCGCCCGGCAGGTTGCTCATCAGTGTGGACATCATGCGCTCGTTTTCCCGCAGTGCCTCGATGGCATGGCGGCGCTCCCGCTCACGCTCCACGGCCGCGAGGGCAAAGGAAAGATTGTCCGCCAGAGCGCACAACACGCGCACCTCCTCGTCCTGAAAGCAGTCACACTCGTCCGCATAGATCAGCAGCACGCCGACGGACTTTCCATCTGGCTTCAGCGGGAAGGCCGCGCAGGAGCGAAAACCGCGCACCAATGCCCGCTCCTTGTAGTGAAAGGTCTCGTCCTTCGCGATGTCGTTCGAGATCACATGGGAACCCGTCTTGAAAGCCGTGCCAGCCGGACCCATGCCGGATGGATCCCCTTCGCGCAATGAAAGCACGATGTCGTCGAGATACCCCTGGTAGATCCCGCCAAAGGCCACGGGCTTGATCTCCATCGAGGCCTCCTCATACAGGCCGATCCAGGCCATGCGCATGCAGCCCTTTTCCACGGCGATGCGCACCGCGGCATTGTAAAGCCCCTGCGGCTCGTCAATGCGCACGATGGCCTCATTGATGCCGCTCGACATGGCGTGCAGCTTGTTCAGGCGCAGCAGCTTTTGCTCGTCGAGCTTCCGCTCATGCACATCCAGTGCTGAGCCCGCCATTCGATAGGGCATGTCATTCTGGTCCCACAGGGCCTGGCCACGTGCCTCAAACCAACGGTACTCGCCGGATTTGACCCGGACGCGGTGCTCCACGCAAAACGGCTCCCGTCGCTCCAGATGCGCCTCGAGGGCAGACTGCACCCGCGGCAGATCGTCCGGGTGCATCTTTTGCTCCCACGAGAAAAACAGGCTCGGGAATTCCTCCAACGAATAGCCCAGCAGCTCGCGAAAACGCGTCGAGTAATACACGCCACCCGTGTGGATGTCCCAGTCCCACACACCGGCCGTCGAACCGCTCGCCGCAAGGGCATATCGCTCCTCGCTGCGTCGCAGAGCCATCTCCGCCTGGTGCCGCTCCATCTCCGCCGCCGCACGCACGGCAAAGATTTGGAACATCGCGTGGATGCGGTCACGCCTGTCCATTGCCTTCGTGTGGAAGACAGAGATCAGCCCGATGATCCGCCCGTCCGAGGCATGCAGCGGCATCCCCATGTAGCAGGCCACACCCAGCTCCTGGAGCATCACATCACTCGGGAAGAGCTCCTGCACGCCCGATTCGTAAAAGCACTCCTCGCCATTGTAGGCGGCCTGGCACGGTGTTCCGATCACCGAATAGGTCACGTTTGGCTGCACCTTCCCGCCCGCGCAAAAGCCCAGTGTGCGCACCATTCGGTCACGCTCAGGAATGACCATCGAAACGCAGGCATACTTCACATCCAGCGTGTCGGCCAGTTGCAGGCACAGGAACTGGAAAAACGTCTCACCGCTCTTCAGTTCCGCGCCCTCGGCCATCGCACGGAGCGCGGACTCCATCTTCTTCTCCAGCGTGATGTCGGAGGCCAGTTGCAGGATCGACTGGATCTCCCCCTGCTCGTTCAGCAGCACGGAATTGTGCCATTCACACACCAGCACACGCCCGTCCCGCGTGAAATTGCGATGCACACAGGTGTTCCTCGACTCGGAGCGGTCCAGCAGGCGGTTCAGCGAGGCCTCGGCACGCGGCAGATCATCCGGATGAATGAATCCCCAGTCCGACGGATGCCTGCCCATGACCAGTGCCGAGCTCCAACCAAACAGTTTCTCCGCCTGCGGAGACCAGCGGCACACGCGGTTCTGGCTGTCACACTCCACCAGGGCCAGGGACGTGCCCTCCAGATGGGAGAGCAGCGCCGCGTGCGCCTGCTGCTGCAGCGCCGCCTCCTGTTCTTTGCGCAGCGTGGAGTCTCGCAGATTCCCGATGATCGCCACG
>CALMTT010000639.1 GCA_937872615.1 uncultured Verrucomicrobiaceae bacterium
GGCAAGGCGGGCGGGCAGAACGGCTTCAAGCTCTCGCTGCTCGGTTTTGAGCCGCAGGAGGACTATGAGCACATCGTGAAGGAAGCACGCGGTCGCCGTGTCTTTCCAGGATCGCCGCAGCAGAGCCTGCTTTTGACCAAAGGCACCGCGCAGCTACCGCATGGCGGCGGCAAGAAACTCGATCCGAATTCCGAGGACTACGCCGATCTCGTGCGCTGGATTCGCGAAGGCATGCCGTATGGCAAGGACAGCGATCCCAAGATGGCGCGCATCAGCGTGGAGCCCGCGAAGCTCACCATGCCGCTCAAAGGTGCGCAGCAGCTCAAAGTGACCGCACATTACACCGACGGCTCCGCACGCGATGTGACGAAACGCGCTCTTTATGAGGCCAACGAGAAAGCGATGGCCGAAACGAGCGAAACAGGCCTTGTGAAGCTCTTTGACCTGCCCGGCGATGTCGCGGTGATGGTGCGTTATCAGGGTAAAGTTTCGACTTTCCGCGCCACGGTGCCGCTGGGAGCTCCGGTGGCCAGTTTGCCGCCGGTGAGCAATTTTGTGGACGATCTCGTCTTCGCCAAACTGAAGACCATCGGCATCCCACCCTCAGAAATCGCCGACGAGGGCACCTTCATCCGGCGAGTGACGCTCGACATCGCGGGCCGCCTGCCGACCGCGAGCGAAATGAAGGACTTCATGGCGTCGAAGGACGCGAACAAGCGCACGGCGCTCGTCGATCGCCTGCTCGACAGCCCGGACTACGCGGAGTTCTTCGCGAACAAGTGGTCCGCACTGCTTCGCAACCAGCGCACGCAGCCGGTTTATGCACGCGGCACCTATTTATTCTGGCAGTGGATTCGCGACAGCATCGCGGACAACAAACCTTATGACAAATTCGTGCGCGAAGTCGTCGCCGCCGCGGGTGATATCGACCACAGCCCGCCCGTGGCCTGGTATCGGCAGGTCAAAGAGCAGAAGCAGCAGATGGAGGACGTGGCGCAGCTCTTCCTCGGCACGCGCATGCAATGCGCCCAGTGCCATCATCATCCCTTCGAGAAGTGGAGCCAGCAGGACTACTACGGCTTTGCCGCCTTCTTCGCGAACGTGGCCCGCAAGCCTTCCACCTTCACCGGCGAGGAGTTCATCTACAACAAGCGCGGCATTGCACAGACTCAGAACATCCGCACGAAAGAGCAAGTCATGCCCACCAGCCTCGGCGGCAGCGCTTTGAAGCTCAAACCCGAGCAAGACCCGCGTGTCTCGCTCGCCGAGTGGATGAGCGCGAGGGACAATCCCTTCTTCGCCCACACGCTGGTGAATCGTTACTGGAAGCACTTCTTTAATCGCGGCCTCGTCGAGCCTGAGGACGACATGCGCGAGACGAACCCGCCGGTGAATCCCGAGCTGCTCAGTGCCCTCGCCGCCGACTTCATCAAGAGCGGCTACGACCTCAAAAAGCTCATCCGCACCATCGTCACGAGCACGACTTACCAGCTCAGCGCCGTGCCGAACGCGCACAACGCCAAGGATCGCCAAAATTTCAGCCGCTACTACCCGAAACGCCTCAACGCCGAGGTGCTCTACGACGCCGTGAACACGCTGCTCGATGTGGAGAGTAACTTCGCCGGCCAAGCCCCTGGCACCCGCGCCGTAGCGCTGCCGGACAACAGCTACAACCAGAGCACCTACTTCCTCAGCGTCTTCGGCCGCCCCGATTCATCCAGCGCCTGCGAATGCGAGCGCACCCAGGAAGCCAGCCTCGCGCAAAGCCTGCATTTGCTGAACGCCGCCGACATCCAGACCCAGCTCGCCCGTGGCAATGGTCGCGCGGACATGCTCACGAAGGACACGCGTCCTGACGACGACAAGATCACCGATTTGTATCACATCGCCCTCAGCCGCGACCCGAACGCCGATGAGGTGAAATTCGCCCGCGGCCACTTGGAGAAGAAAACCAAGTCCAAAACCGGCGACGAAGCCTTCAAAGGCAAGAAGGAGGCCTATGAGGACATCCTCTGGGCCTTGCTGAACACGAAGGAGTTCTTGTTCAACCATTGATCCGGCTGCCGGTCACGCAATGCCGTGCCGGAATGGATCGGCGGAATCAAACAAGAGCGTCGATTCCGCCGTGATGAAGGCCTCGCCGGTGATCGTGGGGATGATTCCATTTTCGCCGGACTCGTAGCTGCCTTCAAACACGCTGCCGATGATGCTCTCCTGCCGCCACAGCGTGCCGGGAGCCAGTTTCCCATCCCCGGCGAGGCAGGCCAGCTTGGCACTGGTGCCCGTGCCGCACGGCGAGCGGTCGTATTCCGCACCGGGGCACAGCACGAAGTTCCGACTGTCATTGCCCACCTGCTGGGGCGGCCCGAAAAGCTCCACGTGATCGACTTCCGGATATCCTGCAGCATGCACGGCATCGCGCATGGCCAGGCTGGCCCGCGTGAGCTGCGGCACGTTTTTCAGCGTGAGGTCGAGCCCATGATCCGAGACGAGGAAAAACCAGTTTCCGCCCCAGGCCACATCGCCTGTCACGCCACCAGCCTTCACCGCGGCGGCCTTTCGCCACGACGGCACATTGCGGATGCTCACGCGGCCGTCGTCATGCAGCGTCGCAGTCACGACACCGACCGGCGTCTCCACGCGATGCGTGCCCGCGGTGACGCGGCCGAGGTGCCGCAGCGTCGCGATCAGGCCGATCATGCCATGACCGCACATGCCCAGCAGGCCCACGTTGTTGAAAAAGATCACGCCAGCGGCGCAGGAGGCATCACGCGGCTCGACGAGCAAGGCGCCGACGATCACCTCATGGCCTCGCGGCTCACACAGGATGGCCCGACGCCACGTTTCGAGCTCGTCCGCCGTCACTCCGCCCAACACCACACGCGTGGGTTCGCCGCCAGTGTGGGAGTCGATGATGGGAATGCGTTTCATGAAGCATCGGTGCAGGAGGTCACCAGCCCCTTCTTGCCCGATTCCGGACGCACCGGCGTGAAAATGGCCAAATCGCCCTGTCACTTTTTCGCCGGACCGTGTGCGTGGGATGGCAATCACGTCAGGCACGTCCCGCATTCGGCCATTCGGACTTCATTCGTCATTCCTCATTCGGATTTCGTCATTTACCCGCTTCGCCGCTCCTTGCGCCTTCTCCCGCAGGAAGCTACTCTCCCCGCCCCCGATGCCCAAAGTCCACATCAAAACCTATGGCTGCCAGATGAACGAGCGCGACACCGAGCAGGTGTCGCAGATGTTCACCGAGCGCGGCTACACCATGACGTCCACCGACACGGACGCGGATGTCGTTTTGATCAACACCTGCTCTGTGCGCGATCAGGCGGAGCAGAAGGCGCTAGGAAAGATGGGCATGGTGCGCCGCCGGCGCATCCCGCTCGTCACCGGCTTCATGGGCTGCATGGCGCAGAGCCGCGGCAGCGAGCTCGTGGACAAGGCCAGCGTCGATCTCGTCGTCGGCACGCAGAAGTATCACCGCGTCGTCGATTACGTGGATGAGATCATCCGCAAGAAAGAGGCCACGCTCATGGATGACGAGCGCTTCTCCATCGTCGATGTCGAGGAGGAGGAGCAGTCGCAGAACACCATCCGCGACCACACTTTAAAAGAAAAGCAGGCCAGCGCCTTCGTGAGCATCATGCAGGGCTGCAACATGAAGTGTACCTTTTGCATCGTCCCTTACACACGCGGCGGCGAGCGCGGACGACCCATCGCCGACATCGTGGGGGAGGTGAAACGCCTCGCGAATCGCGGTGTGAAGGAAGTCACGCTGCTCGGCCAGATCGTGAATCTCTACGGCAGGCACGAATTCCCCGCCGTGGATGGCAAAAGCCCCTTCGTGCAGCTTTTGGAGGCCGTGCATGAGGTGCCCGGCATCCAGCGCATCCGCTTTACCAGCCCGCATCCCATCGGATATAAAAAAGACCTCATCGAGGCCTTCACCTACCTGCCGAAGCTCGCCGAGCATGTGCACCTGCCCGTGCAAAGCGGCAGCGATGCCATTTTGAAGCGCATGCACCGACCCTACACCGCCGCCAAGTTCACCGAACTCGTCCAGCGCATCCGCGCCGCTCGTCCCGACATCGCCGTGACCACCGATGTCATCGTCGGCTTCCCCGGCGAGACCGAGGAGAACTACCTGGAGACACGCAAGCTCTTCGAAGACATCCGTTTCGACAACGCCTTCGTCTTCCGCTACTCCAAACGCCGCGGCACCCCCGCCGCCGAGATGGAAGAAGCCCTCCAAGTGCCCGAGAAGGTCAAAGAAGAGCGAAACCAAGACCTCCTCGCCCTCGTCAACAGCATCGCCCTGCCGATGTATGACAAACTCGTCGGCCAAGAGGTCGAAATCCTCTGCGAAGGCCCCAGCAAGACCAACTCCGAACGCCTCACCGGCCGCACCGGCAGCAACCGCATCGTCGTCTTCGACGGCAACCCGGCACGGCACACCGGCGAGATCTTCAAGGTGCGCATCACTGAGGCGGGCCACTTCACGCTGTTTGGGGATCCGGCGCTAGCGGAGTGAGGGCTAACGACTAAATGTAGGCACCCCGCCGGGAGAGCAGGTGGGCGACACGGGAGATGTTCGAGTCAAAGTGCGCATTGAAACGGAAAGAGAAGGCGGGGCTACCACGCCTTGTTCGCCCCCCGGTGGTTGTGTTGGCGGTCATGGTTCGAGTAGGCGTATCTCCATGTGAGCGATGATGTCCATGATGTCGGCTTGCTGCTCCTGCATCTGGTATAAATCGCGCAGGATCGAGACCTCCGTGGGAAAGCGTGAGTAAACCGCCGCGACCGCTTCGACTGCACTATCCAAAGTGCCTGCAGTGTCTGGGTTGGCCTGCTTCATCTCGTATAAGCGTTCGGCAGCACGAACTATATTGTTCTCGTCCGCAATGATTATGATGACTCCGACCACATAATCTCTGATGCCAGCATCTACTGGCTTCTCCGGTTGTGACTCCTTGAGCTTGCTGCACACTCGCTCTCGAATCTTGTCCCGGAAATGTCCGTTCAGGTCTTGGTATCTCATAGAATGGCGAGCGAAACGTTCGAGGTTGGGCGAACGTCGAGGTGTGGCACCGGCCTCTGGCAACGCCACTCCGCAACAGGGTTAAGGGTTTTGGTCAAGAGGTTCATTTCGACTGGGGGCGGGTAGCCGGTTGTTCGCCACCGTCTTGTTAGCGATTCCGTTCGAGTCGGAAGACCATATCTGGAGCATTCCTGAGAACGAAGCGAGCCAGGTCGTCACCAGACAACAAATCAATCGGGACACCCAACTCACTGGAAACCTCTGCAATCTTCATCTCCAACTGCTCAGTCTTCTCTGCGGTAGTCACAATCATTCCCGCTGCTGCCTTATACTGCTCAATCGCTGTTTTGATCTGATCAACAGCATTCAAATCATAAATGCTTCCTGAATATGATTTAACCTGCACGACCACAGTGTTTTCAAAATCCAACATCTCAATTGAAGTTCGAGTCGTCACAATAAGGTCAGCACCAAAATCCGTCCCCCACCCAAATCCGTTCTCATGGACATTGATGACGCTCGGCAGGCGGCGAAAAACCTTCGCCAGAAACCGCTCAAGATTCTTGCTCTTATTCATCTCTTGGATCAAAGCAGAAATCTCTGTTAAAAATCTCTCTGTTTTCTCTATGAGGTGAAACTCTCCAGCCGACTGTCCAACAGCCAAAAAAATCTTGCTGCCCTTGAGATTATCAATCGACTGGACGAAATCATCTGTGGCGTAGATCCGGTGATATCTTTGCCGTGGACGGAGATTCACTGTCGGAAGCACGTTCGGATCACACCGGTCAAACTCGATCAAAGTTGCTGGGTCTACCGCTATACAATGTCTGAAATCAACACCCCAGTCGCATTCAAGACCTTGGTCAAAGTCGTAGGAACTCACAGCTTGAGCTGCGATGCACCGCCCCCAAGTCGGTGTGTTAATGTGAACGACCCAATCGCGGGCCTCAATCTCAAGGAGAAATCTCTGCCTTGAGTGCCAGTCGGTCCAATTGTCCGGTATTCTTAAATCGTGCTTGTCATCTTGAGACCAGCCGAAACGAGACTTACCTGCCCGCAATGACTCCATGAGAAGATCTCGTGTTCTTTGATCATCGGCTGCATTAAATGCCCAGACTTTCATGTGTATTTTCTATCGCTAACATTTCAGATGGGAAACACTTCAGTCTTTTTGCGAGCACCTTTATAAGCGGCAAAAGTGCGGGAAAAGTACGGCACAGCTAACTTCATGGTGTGGTTTTAGCCGCAAATAGCGGAATAGGGCAACAAAATTGATTCGGTCCCGCCTCCGGCACCTCTCACACTTCAATCTCTCTCCAGGCTGCTTTTGCGTCGCAGTCTGTCTCGCTCCTAGCCTCCTGTGCTCTATTGTCGGATCTCATGCAGCATTGAGTTCAAGGCGACTCTGCTTATGACACACGCATGCCCATCACCCTCCAGCCTCTCACCCGCGAGCACGCGGGGTCGTTTTGCAGCCTTGTCATCGCTTTGGCGGAGTTTGAGAAGCTGGTGCCGCCGGATGCGGCGCCGCAGGGGCGGCTGGTGGAGGATGCTTTGAGCGAACGGCCGCGCATCGAGGTGTGGCTGGCGTTTGTGGACGAGGCGGAGGTGCCGTGCGGGTATTTGATCCTCGTGGAGACGTATTCGAGCTTCCTCGCTTTGCCGACGCTCTACATCGAGGATGTGTTTGTGCTGCCGGAGCATCGCGGCGCGGGTGTGGGCGGCGCTTTGCTGAAAAAAGCGGCCACACTGGCTCATGAACGCGGCTGTGGCCGCATGGAGTGGACGGCGCTCGATTGGAACGTGAACGCCCAGCGCGTATATGAGCAGCGCCTCGGCGCGAAACGCATGAGCGAGTGGTTTCTCTACCGCATGACGCGGGAGGACCTGGCGCGGTATTTGGAGCGTGATGCGTGAGCCTCGCTCGGTGGTTTGTCGGGATCACGCCTTGCGCGTCCCTTTGCACCTCAGCGTGTGACCGCGGGGAAGGCCTCGACGCCGGGCGAATCCACGAAGAACTCGCTCGCCTCGCCATCGGGCACGCCATGGTTCAGGATGCCCTCCAGACGGCGGCGGCTGCCACGCTCGGTGGAGGGGCGGTTCGCGGTGCGCTGGATGAAATCGGTGATCACCGGGGCGGCCACAACAGCGCTGGCGGCCAGCAGCGTGAGGGAGATCACATTGGAGGAACCCCGGCGCATGCCACGGCCAAACAGGATGCCCAAGGCGCAGCCAGCGGCGGCGGGGGCGATGACGTTGGCGTAATTTTCGTAACGGAGGGCGGGATTGTCTTTCTGCATGGCGAAACATAAGCCCGCCCCGAACAAACTCCAAAGAGGAATTTGCCCGATCCTTGCTCCCTCTCTAAGAACCCAGCACTCATGAGCAAATCCGCCCGCCCCAAACGCTACGCCCTCATCCTGGCCGGAGGCAGCGGCCAGCGCTTCTGGCCCATCTCCCGTGACGCCCAGCCCAAACAACTGCTGAAGCTCTTCGGTGACAAAACCCTCCTCGAGCTCACCATCGAGCGCCTCGAAGGCATCGTGCCGAAGGAAAACATCCTCATCCTCACCAACAAGCAGCAGGAGGCCACGGTGCGCACCATCGTGAAGTCGCTCCCCGCCGAAAACATCGTCGCGGAGCCGGAGAAGCGGGACACCGCGCCTGCCATCGCCCTCGCCGTGGGCTGGGTGGTGGCCCGTGACCCGATGGCGACCATGATCGTGCTGCCCGCCGATCATTTGATCGAGAACAAGGCCGAGTTCCAACGCGTGCTGAACAACGCCTCGCAAGCCGCCGAAAACAGCGGCAACCTCGTCACCGTGGGCATCAAGCCCACCTGGCCCTGCCCGAGCTACGGCTACGTGGAGCGCGGCCGGAAGGCGAGCATCGGCGGCGTGGACGACCAGCCCGTGTGGGAGGTGGCCCGCTTCCGCGAGAAGCCGAATCCCGACCTCGCGGAGCATTTCATCGCCCAGGGAAATTTCCTTTGGAATGCCGGCATGTTCATCTGGACCATCCCGGCCATCTTCAGCGAGCTCAGCCGCCACTGCCCGGTGCTCGCGGACTTCGTCTCCGAGCTGCGCGGCTCGAAAGATTTTGCCGCCACGGTGGCGAAGCAGTTCGGCAAGCTGCCGAAGCTCTCCATCGACTATGCGCTGATGGAAAAAGCCACCCGCGTGCTGAACATCGAGGCCACCTTTGACTGGGACGACGTCGGCAACTGGACCAGCGTGGGCCGTTATCTCAAATGCGACGACGACGGCAACCAGCACAACTGCGCCCTCTCGCAGCAG
>CALMTT010000640.1 GCA_937872615.1 uncultured Verrucomicrobiaceae bacterium
GCGAAACCCGCCGCGCCCGCGGCGAAGGTCAGGGCGTCCGTGGCCTGCTCGATACGCTCATCCTGGTAGAGTTCGCCTGTTCGGATCGGCACCAGTTGCTGCAGAACGTCTTTGTTGAGGCGCGATAGCTGCGTCTCGACGGTGATCTTGCCGAACCGGTAGCGCTCCCCCTCGTCGAGGGTGAAAGTGATGCCGAAGCCGTTGCGTTGCGGGTCCAGCTCGGCCACCGAGGAGACCACGCGGAAGTCGTAGTAGCCGCGATTGCGGTAGAACTTGCGAAGCTGCTCGCGGTCGTACTCGATCCGGTCCGGATCGTAGTTGTCGTTGGTCGAGAAGAACCGGTACCACTCCGTCCGCTCGGTCACGACCACGTCGCGCAGGTCGTTGTCGGAGGCGGCGAAGGGCAGGTTGCCCACATACATTTTGGTGTTCATTATCGTTGTCTTTCTAAAGGGCAGCCCCCCTCGATGCATGCACGGCCAGCCTCCGATCTTCGGATTTCAGAACACCAACGAATCCAAAGAAACACCTGATGAACAGCTCGGTCTGCCTGCTTCAGGTGGACTGCGGAGCCTGCCCCTCGTCCCGTTTGAAGAACAAAGCAAGGGATGGTTTCGCGGAGGGGCGATCAGGGATGAGGGATAGGAGATTAGAGGCGGGCTGAAGCCCGAACTACGAACGGCGCCATGCGCTGCCTCACTTCTTTTTCTTCCCTTTCTTCTCGCCGTCGCCTTTGCCGCCGGAGGTGGGTTTGATCTCTTCTTGGGGCAAGACGGCGGCGAGGCGTGCCTTCACCTCGCTCATGCCGACCTCACCGGCTAGGTTGGTCCATTCATAGGGGTCCTTGGAGTGATCGTAGAGTTCCTCGCTGCCATCGGCGTAGCGGATGTAGCGCCATTGTGCGTCACGCACGGCGTGGTTGCCCTTGCCATGGGTGCACACGGCCACGCCGTCCCACTTGGCAGCGGGATCACGCAGCAGCGGCATCAAGGACGCGCCTTTCACATGCGCGGGAACGGGCAGGCCGGTGAGCTCGCAGATGGTGGGATAGAGGTTCGTGTAATCCACCGGCGCATCGCAGCGCATGCCGGGCTTTGTCACACCGGGGGCAACGATGGCCATGGAGGTGCGTGTGGCCTCCTCCCAGAGGGCAAACTTCCGCCAGTGCTCCTTTTCGCCGAGGTGCCAGCCGTGGTCCGTCCACCAGACGATGATCGTTTTATCCTTCCGCGGGCTCGCATCGAGACCATCGAGCAAACGGCCGACTTGATCATCGAGGAATGAAATCGTGGCCAGATAGGCCTGCACCGCTTTCTTCCACTGGTCACCTTTCAACACAGCGGCATGATCGCCCTCCGGTCCGGCCATTTTCACACCGGCCTTTGGCACATCGTTCAGATCACCCTCCTTCGTCACCGGGAGCTGGATGTCGGCGAGGGGAAAGCGGTCATAATACATCTGCGGCACATACCACGGGAGATGCGGCTTGATGTAGCCGAGCGCGAGAAAGAGCGGTTTGTCGCTCGGCGCGGTCTTGAGGTGATGGATCGCCCAGTCGGTCGATTTGTGGTCGCCCATGTCCTCGGTCTTGGCCTGCACCGCGCCCCAGTCAAAGTGGCCGCGCTCGAGCCCGTTCAGGTTCGCATCGTGGTCGTTGATGGTGGGAAAAAGGCCTGCCCACTCCGTCCAGCCATCACTGCGGCCTTCGGCGTTGAAGTTGTGGTAGATCTTGCCGCCGCCGCGGGTGTTGTAGCCATTCGCCAAAAAGTGGCGGTTGATCGTGCTGACATCCTTCAGCACTCCGCCCGCCGGATCGTTGTTGGTGTAAATGCCCGTCTGCCACGGACGCAGGCCGCTCATCAGCGCCGCACGCGATGGATTGCACGCGGGAGCTGCGCAGTGGGAATTCGTGAATGCCGTGCCTCGCGCCACGAGGCGGTCGATGTTCGGCGTCTTCGTCTGCGGATGACCGCCGAGGTGGGTGACCCAGTCATTGAGGTCATCGACGGCGATGAAGAGCACGTCAGGCTTGGTCTGCGCGGTCGCAACCGAGCAAACAGCGAGGAGAGAGAGGAGAATCCGCGTCATGGCCCGCCGTGAACGCGACGAACCGAAGGGTCTTGCGCTCGATATGGGCGGGAAGAATGACGAAACCAGAATGGCGAATGACGAAACGGGGCCGCGTCCGACCTTCCTCATTCGTCATTCTGATTTCCTCATTCCCGCAGGGTCACACATCCTTCTCCTTCGACGCCTTCTTGGCCGGGATGAAGCCTTCATCACCCTCCGGCCACTTGGCGCCTTCCTTGATCCAGCGGCGGATGAGGTTCACCTCGTCCATCGGGATGCGGTGGCCGGTGGCGGGCATGGCCTTCTTGTCCTTGGCGGGCAGCGTGAGAGTCATGAGCAGGAGGCTGCTCTCCGGCCGGCCGGGGGCGATCACGGGACCGCCGGTGCGTTTGCGGAAGGCCAGCTTGCGGCTTTGCAGGTTGAGGTCACCCAGCATGGACTCGCTGTGGTGGCACTCGACACAGCGGTCGGCCAACACCGGCTTGATTTGCTTCACAAAGTCCACCGGCGGCTCGTCCGCGGCGGAAAGGGAGGACACAGCGGCAAGGAGCAGGATGAGGGAATGGATCGTTTTCATGGTTGAAGCATCCTTGAAACGAAGCGGCGCGTCTCATTCTCGCTTGGCACTCACTGTGCGCTTCTTGCCCCGCTTGCTCTTTGCCCCCCTCTCCGGCATGCTGGCGGCCAGCATGACCATCCCCGACATCACCGCCCGCATCCTGGCTTTTCGCGACGCACGCGACTGGATGCAGTTTCACAACCCCAAAGAGCTCGCCGTGGCCATCACTGCGGAAGCGGGGGAGCTTTTGCAGCACTTTGTCTGGCAGCAGCCGGAGCAGCTCGAGAAGCGTGTGCAGGAGAAAAGCGCCGAATTGAAGGACGAAATGGCCGATGTGGCCATCTTGCTCTTCGAACTCGCCCACAACCTCGGCGTCGATCTCGGCCAGGCCATGCTCGACAAGATCGAGCGCAATGAAACGCGCTACCCCGTGGCCAAGGCCCGCGGCAGCAACGCCAAATACAACGAGCTGTGAGCGACTCTGAAACCAGTAACCGGGGCATTCCTGCCCCGACCGATGAGGAGCCAGGAATGGCCCCCCTACAGCCCACGCCGCACAAACGCCGCCCGCGCTACTCCGGGAAGAATCCGCGCAAGTTTGAGCAGAAGTACAAGGAGCACGCGCAGGACGCCGAAACGCTCGCCAAGGTCCGCGCGGCCGGAAAAACGCCCGCAGGCATGCACGTGCCCATTTTGCTGCCGCAGATCCTGCAAGTGCTCGCTCCACAACCCGGCGAACGCGCCGTGGATTGCACCCTCGGCCATGGCGGGCATGCCAGCGCCATCCTTGAGACTGGCGTGACGCTTCTCGGCCTCGATCAGGACCCGCTCGAAATCGTGCGCACAGAAGCCAAGCTGCGTGAAAAGGCCGCGCCGGAGGCACTCATCGTCAAACGCATGAACTTCGCCGGCATCCGTCGCGCTTTGGATGAATGCGGCTGGCATGATGGCGCGGATCTGATCCTCGCCGATCTCGGCTGCTCCAGCATGCAGTTCGACAATCCCTCACGCGGCTTCAGCTTCAAACACGACGGCCCGCTCGACATGCGCATGAACCCGCAGCGCGGCCTCAGCGCCCGCGATGTGCTCCAAAAGCTCTCCGCTGCCAAATTGCAGACCATCCTCACCGACAACGCCGACGAACCGCGTGCCGAATTGCTCGCGCAAGCCCTCGCGGGCACCGATCAGGCCACCACGCGTGCCTTTGCCGCCGCCATCCGTGCCGCGTTGCCGTATCGCATCGACGAAGAAGAACGCGAGGCCACCGTGCGCCGCGTTTTCCAAGCGCTGCGCATCGCCGTGAACGAAGAATTCACCGCGCTCGATACCTTTCTCCAGCAATTGCCGGACTGCCTGCGTCCCGGAGGTCGCGTGGCCATCCTCACCTTTCACAGCGGCGAGGACCGTCGTGTGAAGCACCTCTTCCGCGATGCTTTGCGCGGCGGCATCTTCAGCGAAACAAATGACGAGGTCATCCGGCCTTCCGCGGAGGAAATCCGCGCCAACCCACGTGCCGCGCCCGCCAAGCTGCGCTGGGCCTGTAGGCCAGGTCTGTGACCTGGCTTTCCGCCTCGCAGAGGCGGACTACAGCACCGCCAGTGTGAGACATGCGGGCTACTTCCGGTTCCAGCTTCCCAGCTTCACCCGATAGTCCGGTGTGTGAGCTTCCGGCTTCACCCGGTTGAGCAGCTGCGTCACCACGAGTTCGCCATTTTTCATTTCCACCCGCAGATCGGCACGGTCCCCCTCTTTGAGGTCCATGTCTTCGCGTAAGACGGCGGTGATGCGGTTCATGCCGCTGCATCGTCGCCTTTCCGCCGGTCCACAAGCCTGGGAATGAAAGCATTTCGCCACCGCATTCCGCGTTCGCGCACACCGGAGGCATGGCTATGCCTGCCGCATGCTCATCGCGCACCTCTCCATCACCTGGATGATCGTCGGCCTGATCTGGGTCATTCAGATCATCGTCTATCCGCAGTTCCTGCGTGTCGGCGCGGCGGAGTTCCGCGTGTATCACTTCGCACACTGCCTGCGCATCGGCTTCATGATCGTTCCGATGTTCCTGACCGAACTGGGAACCGCCGCGTGGCTCTTTTACGATGGCATGCACGGTTTGCCCTTCCTCATCAGCCTCGCCATGTTTCCCGTCATCTGCCTCAGCACCGCCATCTGGCAGGCCCCGATGCATACAAAACTCGCCAACGGCCGCGACGAAACCATCATCCGCCGCCTCATCGCCACGAACTGGCTGCGAACCTTCGCATGGACTGCGCGAGGGATTTGTCTTTGCTTTATCGTTTAGAATCCAACCATGCGCACACTTCTCATCCTCCTCGCCGCCTCGACTTTGCAGGCGCAAACGCTCACCCAGCTCGCGCCGCCGCAGATTCAGCGGGATGCCAGCGGCACCGTGACACTCATGGGCGAAAACGTGCTCTACACCATCAACGATGCCGATCCGATCGCGAAGTCGAACCCGTATCTCGCGCCGATTTCGCTGCCGGGAGGAGGTGTGGTCAAAGCGCGGGCTTTTTCGTCGGATCGCAAAACGATGAGCGATGTCGCCAGCGCGAACTTTGAGCCGCTGCCGGGCCAAAAAGCACTTCCAAGCACCGTGGTGCCTGTCACTCAAGATCGGAGCTGGCCGCAATATGATTGGAAAAAACGCCACGAGCTCACCAGCGCCGCCGTGAAGCGCGCGAAGCCGCAAATCCTATTCATCGGCGATTCCATCACGCATTTCTTCGGCGGCGAGAAGTTCGACGGCTATGCGCTGCGCGGCCAGCAGACCTGGGGCGAGTTCTACGAGCCTCGAAAAGCCGGCAATCTCGGCTTTGGCTGGGACAAAACGGAGAACGTGCTCTGGCGTTTGCAGCACGGCGCAATCGACGGCATTTCTCCGAAACTCGTCGTCATGATGATCGGCACGAACAACAGCGGCACCTGCGAGGCCGCTGAAATCGCTGCTGGTATCACCGCCATCGTCGCGGAGCTGAACAAACGCCTTCCGCAGTCCAAAATCCTCCTTCTGGGCATTTTTCCACGCGGTGAGAAGCCCGGTCCGCAGCGCGAAAAGCTCGCCGCAGTGAATCAAATCATCGCGAAGCTCGATGGCACCCAAAACGTCACCTTCCTCGACATCGGCGCGAAATTCCTCACGCCCGAAGGCCTCATCACGAAGGACATCATGCCCGATTTCCTCCACCCGAACGAAAAAGGCTACCGCATCTGGGCGGAGGCCATCGAGCCGACGGTGAAGAAGCTGATGGAGTAACTGAAGCTCTCACCGTTTCGAGCGGCGGCGCGATGGCTTTTCGTCAGGCCTGGCCGCCACAGCACAGGGAAAGCAGCACGTCACCCGCACACCACGTTTGGGCGCGGCGCGGATGCTCAGCTCGCCACCGATCAGGTCAGAGCGATAGCGCATGACCCGCAAGCCGATGCCATTGCCCTTGTGCTGGTTCAGCTTCATGCCACGGCCATCGTCACGGACCTCGATCGCCGCATGCGTGGCCGTGAGCTGCTTCAACGTGACGGCGATATGACGAGGCTTGCCATGGCGGAGAGCGTTGTTCACCGCCTCCTGGGCGATGCGATAGAGGTTTGCCTCACGCTCTGGATCGCCGACCTGCACAACGGGATCGACCTCACAGGTGGTCTTCACGCGAAAATCGGTGCTGATGGTCTCCGCGAGGAGTTTCAGCCCGCCAGCGAGCCCGCGATGCCGCACCGACACTGGCGAAAGCCCGTGTGACATGCGCCGCACCTCCGCCACCGCCTGCTGGAGCAGCTCACCGATGCGGGCGGCGGACTTTTGGTGCTCGCCTTGCAATTCGTTCTCCAGTTGCAGCGTGAGGGAATGGATGCCGGTGAGCGTCTGGCCGATGCCGTCATGCAGATTGTGTCCGATGGTGGCCTGCTCCTCTTCAGCCACACGAATGACCTCCTGCTCCAACTGCCGGCGCACCGTGATGTCCGTGCCGGTGATGATGATGCGCTCCACGCTGCCATCGGCCCGGCACAGCGGGGTGCTGCAGATCTCCACATGGAAAACCCGGCCGCTCCTGGAGCGGACCTGCAGTTCCACCGGCGGGTTGCCCTTTCCTTTGAGCAGATTCTCAAAACGCTTCTTTGACCGTGGCACATCGTCCGGAGCCATCAGGCCAGCGTCCCATGGATTGCGCCCGATGATTGCCTCCTCCGGATAGCCCAGCAGATCCACAAAGGCCGTGGTCACATGCGTGAAGCGGCCTTTTTCATCCATCACGAGGATGATGGCCGTGGTCTGGTCGAGCACGGTTTTATTGAGCCGCTCGGTCTCGCGCAAAGCCTCCTCAGCCCGCTTACGGTCGTCGATGTCGGAGATGGTGCCCGTCATGTGAACGGGCCGGCCTTTGGCATCCCGCCGCGCCTTGCCGCGGGCGAGGAACCACCTGTAATCACCGCTTTTGGTGCGCAGTCGGAACTCCACCTGGTAGGGGATGTCGTCCTTGAAATGCGCCTCTCGTGCGACTTTGACTCTCGGCACATCTTCTGTGTGCAGCTGATTGAGAAAGGACTCCTGGCGGCTGTTCCGCAGCTCATGCGGCTCATACCCGAGCATCTGCTTCCATCGCGGCGAGAGATAGACCTCATCGGTCAGGATGTTCCAGTCCCACACTCCGTCCGAACTGCCAGCCAGTGCCCGTGCATAACGCTCCTCGCTATCCCGCAGCTTTTGCAGGGCCTCATCGTGGCCGAGTGCCAGTGCAGCGATTTGTGTCGAGACCTGCACCACCGCCAGTTCGGCGGCGGCGGGCACATGCGGGTGCCGATGATAGCAGGCCAGCAGGCCCAGGATCCGCCCGCCTCCATCGCGAACAGGCTCCGCCCAGCAGGAGACCAGCCCGGCCCGCCTCGCAGCCTCGTGCAGCGGGCTCCATGCCGGGTCATCCTTGATGCTGCGGCACACCACCCGCTCACCGGTGAGGACCACATGGGCGCAGCAGCTCCCACCATGTCCGACGGGCATGCATTTGACGGCTTTGTGAAAGGAGGCAGGCAGGCTGGGACCGCACACCATGCGGAGACGGCTCCCTTTTTCCTCGTAGCGGTGCAGGCAGCACACCACCCCAGGCTGGGACGCCTCGGCTCCACGCACGATCGCCTCCAGAACCTCCTCCAACGGTCTGCCTTCAATGATCATCCGTAGAATACCGGACTCCCGCTGCTGCGCGGCACGCCAGGCGGTGATGTCCGTGTGCGTGCCAATCACATGCAACGCCCGGCCCTCCGCATCTCGGCTGGTGACCATCCCCCTCGCGAGAATCCACTTCCAGCCGCCATCCTTGCACCTCATCCGGAACTCCACCGAATACGTCGGCGACTGGCGCACGAGATACGAGTGGACCTGCTCCAGCACGCCGGGAAGGTCCTCGGGATGCACACGCGTCTGCCACTCTTGGAAGCCATCACCGATCTCGTGCGGCTCGTAGCCCAGCATGGTCTTCCAACGGTCCGAGTAGATCACCGAATTGCTCGGGAGATGCCAGTCCCACATGCCGTCACCAGCGCTTTCGAGCGCGATTCGCCAGCGATTCGCATCCTGCCCGGCCAATGCTGCCTTGGGCAATCGTTTGACCGAGAGTTTAGAGGATCCTGCTTTTTTGCTCATGCCTTATTCAAACCCAAAACGGTCGTGACACCATGATTTTGATGCTGCTAAC
>CALMTT010000641.1 GCA_937872615.1 uncultured Verrucomicrobiaceae bacterium
TTCGACGATTTCGGCCTGGCCGCGCAGGCGCACGCTGCCGTGGCCGCTTTCCATGTATTCGCGGATGCCCGCGGTGCCCATGATGGTGCATCCGGTCGGGAAATCGGGCCCTTTGATGTGCGCCATGAGTTCCGGCGTGGTGATGGCCGGATTGTCAATCTGAGCGCAAACGGCATCGACGACCTCGCCGAGGTTGTGCGGCGGCATGTTGGTGGCCATGCCGACGGCGATGCCGGTGCCGCCATTGACGATGAGGTTCGGAAACGCCGCGGGGAACACGGTGGGCTCCATCAGTCGCTCGTCGTAGTTCGGGACGAAATCGACCGTGTCCTTGTCCATGTCCTGCATCAGCGAGCCGCCAAGGTGCGTCATTCGCGCCTCCGTGTAACGCATGGCTGCCGGAGGATCGCCTTCCACGCTGCCGAAGTTTCCCTGCGGGTCGATCAAGGTCTCCCGCATGGCCCATTCCTGCCCCATGTGCACCAGCGTCGGATAGATGACCGCCTCGCCGTGCGGATGGTAGTTACCCGAGGTGTCACCGGCGATCTTCGCGCACTTCACATGCTTTTTCGGCGGATACAGGTTCAGCTCATGCATCGCGTAAAGGATGCGCCGCTGCGAGGGCTTGAGACCATCTCTGACATCCGGCAATGCACGTGAGATGATCACGGACATGGAGTAGTCGAGGAAGCTGTTCTTTACTTCATCAGCGACTGAGATGGGGCGTGTGTTGGAGTCTTGCATCTATGAAAACAGGAAGAGGGTGCGTCAGGCAGTGGCTGGATGGCGGTCACACGTCGAGATTGCGAACATTCAGCGCATTCTCCTCGATGAAGTGCTTCCGGGGCTCGACGACATCGCCCATGAGGATGGTGAAGATGCGTTCGGCCTCGTGAGCGTTGCTTTCGTCGAGCTTGATCTGGAGGAGGGTGCGCTTCACCGGGTCCATGGTGGTCTCGAAGAGCTGCTTGGCGTTCATTTCACCGAGACCTTTGAAGCGTTTGATCTCCATGCCGCGTTTGCCGATCTCCATGACCTTGTCGAGGATGCCGGGGATGCTGAAGACGGGGTGGACCTTGGCGTTGTCGCCATCGCCCTCGATGACCTCGAAGAGGGGCTTGTCCTGGCTGCTGAAGTGATCGACGTGCAGGCCGAGCTCATCGAGCTGCTTAAAGCGGGCCTTCATGCCGTGAGCTTCGTGGACTTCGATCAGGCGGGCTCGGCGGGTCTGTTTTGGCGTGCTGCCGTTGGTGCCTTCAGCCTCCGGTTTGCCAAAGAGATGCAGGTCGGCGTTGTCGTGGGCGTAGGCGGCGAGGGCGTCGCGGTCGAGCAGATACTCGACGCGGACGTCGTTGCCCTCGCGGATGATGACGAGGTAGTGCGGCAGCTCGCCGGTCTCGACATTGCGATGCTGGAGGTAGGTCTCGAAGTCGGCGCCGTGGCGGCGGATGATGTCGGCGAATTTCGCCATCGGCACGAGTTGCTGGAGGATCTGCTTCAGCTTGTCAGACTCGACCTTGGTGTTGTCGGACACATTGCGCAGAGTGATCTCGCCGGAGCCGAGTTCGAGGAGGATGGCATCCATTTCCTCGTCGTTCTGCACATACTCCTCACGCTTTTTGCGGGTGACCTGATACAGCGGCGGCTGGGCGACATAAATGTGGCCGCGCTTCACCAGTTCAGGCATCTGTCGGAAGAAGAACGTCAGAAGCAGCGTGCGGATGTGACTGCCGTCCACGTCGGCATCGGTCATGATGATGATCTTGTGGTAGCGGAGCTTTTCCAAATTGAAGCTGCCCTCCACCTCGCTGTCGCCGCCGATGCCGGTGCCGATGGCGGTGATCATCGTTTGGATTTCCTTGTTCGCGAGCACCTTGTCCAGGCGTGCTTTCTCCGTGTTGATGAGCTTGCCTCGCAAAGGCAGGATCGCCTGGTTGTTGCGGTTACGGCCCATTTTGGCGGAGCCACCGGCGGAGTCACCCTCGACAATGAACAGCTCGGACTTTTGCGGATCGCGCTCGGAGCAGTCTGCGAGCTTGCCGGGCAGGCCGCCGCTGCTCATTGCGTCCTTGCGGATGGCTTCACGGGCACGGGCGGCGGCGAGACGGGATTTCGCGGCGATGATGATGTTGTCGATGATCGACTTCGCTGTGTCCGGGTTGTGATCAAAGTGATGCAGCAGGCCCTCATACACGACGGAACTCACCACACCCTCCACCTCGCCGTTCACCAGCTTCACCTTCGTCTGTGAATTGAAGCGCGGATGCGGATGCTTCACGCTGAGCACGCAGGTCAGGCCTTCGCGGCAGTCATCACTATCGATGTCGAGTTCCGGCCACTTTGCTTTCTCTTTGATGGGTGCCTTCGTCTTGCCCTTCTCGCCATACTGCTCGGGGTGATCGACGATGTATTTCTTCACTGCGCGGGTGAGCGCAGTCTTCAGGCCGGTGTAATGGGTGCCGAAATCGGGGTTCGGGATGGCGTTGGCAAAGCAGAGCGTCTGCTCGCCAAGGCTCTTGTGATACTGCAGCACGCAGTCCACGAGGATGAACTTGTTTTTGTCCTCCAAAACGACCTCGCGGCGACCGGCGAGCGCAATGGGTTCGGCGTGGACCTTGTCTTTGCCCTCGCTCAGTTCGTTCACGAACTGCTTCACGCCCTCGGTGTAGATCAGCGTCTCCTTGCGGGGCTCCTCGCCGCGTTCGTCGGTGAGGTTGATGGTAATGCCGGGGTTCAGGAAGGCCAGTTCGCGCAGGCGGGTGCGCAGGCGGTCGAACACAAACGTTGTCGTGATCGTGAAGATCGTCGCGTCAGGGAAGAAGGTGATCTTCGTGCCTGTGCGCTTCGGATCGTCAAGATCCCCGAGCACTTTCAGTGGCTCGGTGGTGATGCCACGCTCAAAGCCGATCGCGTGGATCTTGCCATCGCGATAGACCTCGCATTTGAACCAATCGGAAAGGGCGTTCACGCACTTCGCGCCGACGCCGTGCAGACCGCCGGAGAATTCATACGCGCCGTCGCCAAATTTGCCGCCAGCGTGCAGGTTCGTGAGCACCAATTCGACCGTGGGCATGCCCTTCGAGTGCATTTCGACCGGAATGCCGCGGCCATCATCCTCGACGCTGATGGAGCCGTCGGAGTGGATGTTGATCCAGACGTTTTTGCAGTTTCCCGCAAGATGCTCGTCAATGGAGTTGTCCACCACCTCGAACACGCAGTGGTGAAGGCCGCGCTCATCCGTCTCACCGATGTACATGCCGGGACGCATGCGCACAGCTCGGAGCCCTTCCAGGTGCTGGATTTGTTCGGCACCATAGGCCTGATCAGCGGCTACGGCGGTGGAGTTTGATCCAATGGAATCAATATTTTCGTCTGGCATATGAAAGTCTGAGAACCCTCACCGAAATCCGTCCAAGTCATCCCTTCGGAAATGTGCCCGGTGAAAGCGTTTTCAGACTAGCAAGATGCCCCCTGCGGCAAAGGCTTTTTTGGACGAAAATCACATGTTTCCGGGGCTGTTTTGATGCAGGTGAAATCTTGCCGCGCGGCATTTCCTCGCCATTTGATCCGGCCCAGCCTTACGCATGAGCGAAACCCCACCGGCAGTCAGCGTCCGCCATCTCACCAAGGTCTTCAAAGGCACCTTGGTGAAGGGGGCATTCGTGGCGGTGAAAGACGTGAGCTTTGAGGTGCAGGCGGGGGAGGTTTATGGCCTCATCGGGCCCAATGGCAGCGGTAAATCAACCACGATGAAGGCCATCCTCGGCCTGCTCGCACCTACCCAAGGTGAGACGAGCATCTTTGGCAAATCGAGCACCGACGTGACGAGTCGCCGCGATGTGGGCTTCCTCCCGGAAAACCCGTATTTTTACAAACACCTCACCGGCTTGGAAACCCTGCTTTTCTACGGACGACTGTGCGGCCTGGGTGGAGCCAATCTCAAAGGTC
>CALMTT010000642.1 GCA_937872615.1 uncultured Verrucomicrobiaceae bacterium
CCCGGGCGGTGCGGTTGGTCGCTGACCATGTCGAGGAGTACGACACCCGCACGGCCTGCATCACCGCGGGGTAATTGATCTCCTGGTGCTCATCGAGCTCGCAACGGCCGGGGTTGCCCGCTGTGTGCAGGTGGCCGATGTAGTCTTTGTGCTGGCGCAGGCGGCGGATGATGTCGCCGTTCATGATGCTCACGTGGTAGATGTCGAAGAGCAGCTTGAAGTTCGGGCTGCCGATCTGCTTGATGAGATCGACGCAGAAATCCACGTCATCGCCGAAGTAACCGGGATGTCCCTTCATCGGGTGCGAGCTGTCGCGGGAGTTCAGGTGCTCGAGAACGAGCGTTATGCCTTTCTTTTCCGCCAGCGGCAGGACTTCCTTCCAGGTGGAAAGGCAGGCGGCGATGGCCTTGTCGCGGTCCATGCCCTCGAATTTCATGCCGGTGAAGGTGATGACCTTCTTGCAGCCCACATCAGCGGCCAGATTGATGGAATCCGTGAGCTTTATGACGACCTCATCATGAAATTCAGGATTGCAGGGGCCTTTGGCGAAGCCGTGGCTGCCCACAAGCGAGATGTCGAGGCCCAGTTTCTTCACTTCGGGATACAGTTTCGAGTCGATACCCTCGATTCCGACGAGACCGATGTCCTTCGCGTGCTTCGCGAGCTCCAGCGTGTCCATCGGCTTCCAGCACCAGCCCATGAGCGTGTGCTTGATGCCATGGTTTTTGATCTTGTAAGCCGGATCAGCTGCTGTCTTGGCGATGCTTTGGGCATCAAGACGAGTGGCGGCGAGGGCGGCTGCGGCAGCGGAGAGGAAGGAACGGCGTTTCATGGAATGTCGAAGCATGGCCGAAACAGCCATCGCCCGTCAAGAACGATGAAGGTGCAATCACCTCACGAAATCTCCAAACGGCCCGTGCTGTCGCCGATGCGCTCCGCAGGCACGCCCATGCGATCCAGCATGCTGAGGTAGAGGTTGGTCATGGGCGTGTCGGTGGGCAGCACCTGGCGTTTGCCATGGGTGATGGTGCCGTTGCCGCCGCCGGCGAGGAGGATGGGGAGGTTGTTGTGATTGTGCCGGTTGCCATCGCCGATGGCGCCGCCGAAGACGATCATGGAGCTGTCGAGCAGTGTGCCCTCGCCTTCCTTGATCGACTTCATCTTGTCGAGGAAGTAGCCGAACTGGCGGAGGTAGAACTGGTCGATCTTCGCGATCTTGGCCAGCTTCTGCGGATCGCTCTGATGATGCGAGAGGTAGTGGTGCGCATCGGGCACGCCGATCTCCGGGAAGGAGCGATTGCTGCCGTCGTGGGCAAGCATGAAGGTGCTGATGCGTGTGGTGTCCGTCTGGAAGGCGAGCACGAGGAGGTCAAACATGGCGCGGATGTGCTCCTCGTAGCTGTCCGGGATGCCTTCGGGCACTTTCACATCGGGCATCTTCGCGCGGAACTTCTCCGCGTTCTCGATGCGGGTCTCGATGTCACGCACAGCGGCGAAGTACTCGTCGATCTTCCGACGGTCATTCGCGCTGACCTTGCCCTGCAGGCTCTTGGCCTCGTCGAGCACGGTGTCGAGGATGCTCTTTTGCATCCGCTGCATGCGCTGGGCATTGGCGGTATTGCCGGAGGCGGCACCGAGGCCGAACATGCGCTCAAACACGAGCCGCGGGTCCATTTCGGGAGCCATGGGCATGGTCTCGTTTTTCCACGCGAGATTAAATTGGTAGGCGCAGGAGTAGCCGCTGTCGCACTTGCCGGAGCTGCGCTGGCCATCGGTGCTCAGCTCAAGCGAAGGCAGGCGGGTGAGATGGCCGATCTTTTGCGCCGCGATCTGGTCCACGGAGATGCCGAGGTGGATGTCAGCACCGGCGGTTTTCTTTGGCATGCAGCCCGTGAGGAAGGTGGCCACGGCACGTGCGTGGTCGCCGCCGCCATTGCCGTGCGAGTGCGCCCAGTCCTGCATGAGGCCGGAGACGACGGTGAAGTCCTCGCGATTCTTTTCCAGCGTCTTCAGGGAGTTCGAGAGCGTGTAGCCTTTGCCCTCGCCGCTGGGGAACCACTCGTTCACGTTCACGCCATTCGGGATGTAGAGCCAGGCTGCACGAAGAGGCTTGGCGGGGGCTTTTTTCGCCTCGGCGGCAAAGGCGCGGAAGCCGAGCGATTCGAGGAAAGGCAGGCTCATGGCCGTGCCGAGTCCACGCAGGACATGGCGACGGCTCAGGCTGTGCGAGGCGAGGGCGGTTTCGCGATAGGGGTTCATGGGTTTTGGGGGGTAAATGGGATACGAGCAGGAAGCAGGCAAACTTTCCTTCGCAGAAGGCCGCTCCACGGATGTGAAAGTAGTTGATAAACAGGCGGCGAGCAGCCCGATTAGGCCCGCCTCTCACGCCGCCCCTGTTTCAAACTTCCCGCTCCCCCATGAAGAAGTTCCTCTTCGCCGCCTTCCTCGGCATCTTCGCCGTCTACCGCTTCGCGCTGGTGCGGGCGCGGCGGCTCGGCAGGGTCGCGCTCGATCAGCTGCGCAAAGCCGAGCATGGCGTTCAGCGGCGTGCGCAGCTCGTGGCTCAGGCTGGAAAGAAAAGCGCTCTTGGCGCGATTGGCGCGTTCGGCTTCGGCGCGCGCCTGCTGCTCGGAAGCAAACAAGCGCGCATTTTCAAGCGCCAGCCCGGCGCGGTCGGCCAGCTCCTGCAAAAATTGCTGATCTGCTTCCGTATACGGCCGGCCCGGGCGGTCGCGCGAAAGGCCCAGCGTGCCCAGGATGCGCCCGCGCGCGCGCAGCGGCACAATCAGCAGGCTGGCCATGCCAAATTGATCGAGGTAGGGCCGATACTCGGGCTTGATCTGGCTGTAGGCAAGCTCCAGCGATACCACCGGGATCAGAAGTGCCTGCCCGCTGGTAACCACTTTGCCTGCCATGCCTTCGGTTGCCGGGTATGCGCCACCCAGCAGCTTGTACATAAACGCAGCCACTTCCGGGTCGGCGTGGCAAATTTCCACTGCCTCCATGCGCTGCCGATCATCCGACAGCAGCGTAAGAATGCATGCGTCGCCAATTGCCTGGCTGACATGGCGCACCGTTGTTTCGAACAACGGGTGCATGTTCAGGCTTGCCTCGGCCAGTGCCTTGGAAAGCTCGGCCAGAATGGTTGCCTGCGCGGCATTGCGGTGGATGTGCGCCTCGAGCTGGGCGCGCTCGGTGATTTCGGCCTGGAGCTTGGCGTTGGCCTGCGCCAAATCGGCCGTGCGCGCAGCAACTCGCTGCTCCAGGCTTGTATTCAGCTTGCTGATCTGGTCTTCGGCCTGCTTGCGCGCCGTAATATCGCGCTCGATGCCCGCCAGGCCAATCAGCTGGCCCTCCTGATCGGACAAGGGCAGCTTGATCGTCGAAAACCAGTGTACATGGTCAAAAACATCGCGCTGCTCTTTCTCGAGCCCAATAATTGGCTCGCCCGTGGCAAGGATTTGTTGCTCTTCTTCGTAAAAATGCATGGCCAGATCCGGTGCGTAGAAATCAAAGTCGGTTTTCCCAATCAGCTCGCTGGCCTGTCGCGCGCCCAGAAAATCGGCAGTGGCCTGGTTTGCGATCAGAAAGCGGCTGTGCCGATCCTTCAAAAAAATCAGGTCGGGAATATTGTCGATCAGGGCGCGCAGTTTATTGCGCTCGGAAGCAACCTGCTCTTCTGCCCACTTGCGCGATGTTACTTCGAACATAATGCCCTGCAAGAACAGCGGCTGGCCCCCGGCATCGCGCACGACGGTTGCTTCGTCGCTGAACCATAAAACGCGCCCATCGCGTGCCAGCAACCGAAATTCCGAGCGAAAAAGCGCACCGTTGTGCGGTGCGGCGGCGATCTGGCGCAGCACCTGCCCAACATCGTGGGGGTGCAGATGCGCCAGCCAGCCCTGCGGATCGCTGGCCCATTCTTCGGGCATGAAACCAAGAATTTTT
>CALMTT010000643.1 GCA_937872615.1 uncultured Verrucomicrobiaceae bacterium
GGATTCATGGTGGACTTGTAGTATTTGATCTTCCGTTCGCCGGACGCGGCAGGCGTGCCACTTGCACCCGATGCCTGTTTGCGAATGGGCGTAAGCTTCATCCCGCAAATTGGGCAGTTGCCGGCCGTGTCTTGAACGACCTGCGGGTGCATTCCGCAGGTGTAAAGGGTTTTGCCTTCCTTGGCGGACTCGCTCGTGACGGCGTGGTTGTGGCCGGTGGAACGTCCGGCGAAAAATGCGCCCACGCCAACTACGGCGATGGCAATAATGGCAACAATGGTCTTGGCTTTCATATCAGTGGGAGGATGGCGTCACCGAGTCGGAGGAATTGGTTGAGTTGTTCACGGACGGGGCAACCGTCCAGCCGGGAATCGGCGGATGGCCGGGCGGCAAAGTCCGTTCCGGCACAGGTTCGTTTGTGCTTTTGGCGGCGCAGCAACCAGGATGATTCTCGCCGCTGCTGCCGCATTGTTCGTGGCCGGCTTTCATCTCGCCCGCAGGCACGAGGGCCATGCCGCACTTCGGGCAATCGCCCGGCTTGGCGCTCACCACGTCGGGGTGCATCGGACAGGTGTATTGCCCGCTGGCGACAGTTTTCGCCCGCACGTTTTGCAGGCGGGTTGGCACGTCGAAATACAGGCCCGCTGCCGCGCCGACAAAAATCGTCAATACAAGAATGCCGAGAAACAGCCGGAGATTTTTGGAGAAGAAGTTCATGGTTGATTGGGTTCGTTGTTACATTCCGCCCCGACTCTTTTTATTCATGGAAGGTTGCGCGCTCTTTGGGGTGTTGCTGCTCACACTGCCGGCCATCGCCGCGCCCGTCGGGGGCATTCCACGGACGATCAAGGACAGTTCCGCCAAAACCACTTCGCGTTGCGCGGCGACTTCCACCTTGTCCAACTGAAAACCGAGCAACGTGCGTTCGGCGTCAATCACGTTGATGAACTCCGTCTGCCCGGACAGATAACTCGCCCGCGCGACTTCCAGCGACTTCAGCGCCTTGGGCACAAGCTGGTCGTTCAAGACCTCCAGGTTGCGCGTAGTCTCACGGTAGAGATACATTCGTTCAGTCACGTCCACCGCGAGTTTGATTTGTTCGTCGGACAAGCGCGCCTGCGTGGAACGCTTGCTGGCCTGCGCTTCGGCGATTTGTGCTGCGATTTTGTCACGCCAGATGGGCAACGAAACAGTTCCGAGCGGACGATAGAGCGTGGGATTCATCTTCACGTCCGCCATCAAGCCGAGGGTGAAATCCGGCAAGCGCGACCGCGTGGCCAAAGTGATCGAGGCTTCGGCAGCACGCACGTCAGCCGCCATCGCTTTCAGTTGGGTGTTCTGCGCCAAGGCCGCTTCAAACACCTGATTGCCGGAAAGGTCCAGCGCGGTGGATTCGAATCGGCTGGGCATCGGTGGTTCGGGGTCAGTCCCGCCCAAGCCGAGCGCGGCTTTGAATTGAGCCATGAGCGCGCTACGCGAGTCTTCGAGATTGGCGATTTCCGTCTGGAGGCTGTCCTGTTCGATCTGGGCGCGCAGCACGTCCTGCAAGGTGGCTTTGCCGACTTCGTTTTGGGCGCGGGCGGATTTTTCCACTTCGTTCAAGAGTTGCAGCGTCTCGCGATCAACGCGGATTTTTTCCGCCAAGAAATAAAGCTGGTAATAGGCACGCTTCACATCGAATGCGCTCGCGAGTGCCGCTGACTGAAACGTGAAATACCGGGATTGACTCTCCTCCGACGCGATCTGCGCGCCGACTCGCAGCTTGTCCGGCCACGGAATCGTTCCCATCAGACCGGGCATGACGGACGTGACGATGTTTTGAATGTCCATTTGAAACGTCAACTGCGGGTCAGGGAGCGACCGCGCCTGGGTGATTCGTTCAATGGATGACAGCCAATCGTAGTAGGCCGCTTCCACCCTGGGTTGGTTAAGCAGCGCGAACGCGAGATAGTTGCTCAGGCCGGACTCGCCGGTCAGTTCAGGCAACGCGGGCTTTTCACCGTGCGGTCGGTAACTGCTCGCCGCCTCTTGCGCCTGACGACGCGCGGCCTTCTCGGTTTTCGTGGGAATGCCCTTGCAACCGGCGAGCAGCAAACCAACGAGCACAAGACTGGTTGCGCCAGTGAGCCAGCGGCGATGAGATTTGTTTTCTGAATTCATGCAGTCGAGTTTCGTTCAATTTCGTCACGACGACGAGCCGGATCGAGCTAGTGACAAGAACCCTGATGCGTGGAATGATCGGCTGCGCCGTCGCCTGTGGAAGCGCATCCCGTCAAAAAGATCACGCCCGCGAGTGCTACCGCGAGCGCGATGAGAGCGAAATTGATTTTGGAAAGGTCTCGGATTGGTTTCATGGTCGGTTTCAAGTTTTGTCGTTGCTTTATTACCATTGCGACTCCGCCCCCATCGTTTGGGGCAGCGGAGTCGCGCACTTTTCCGCTTTGTGATCGGGAGCTTTTCCGCTCCACACATTGATTACGTTGTCGGAGACGGAATCCCTCCAGATTTTTTCTGTGGCCTGCTTAATGAAGCGGAGCGTATGGGACGGTGAGATAAACGTGGTGTGCGATGTATTGGCTGGCCGCAAAATGCGCTTGCGTGCCCGATGCCGGATGGAAATGCACCTTCACGGATCTTCCTGGTTCAATCTCCTCGGGCCGAATCGGAATCCCGTTCTTCCAAAACTTTGTGCTCCTGTCCCACGCGAAGACAACAGGCTCACCCGGCTTCAACGGCAACAAGGTGAGACTTTGGTTTGTGAGATTTATGGACTGGAGTGTGCCGTCGAAGCTCAAGCCGTGAATTGATCCGGGGTAGGCGCGGTGACTCGCGCAACCAGACCAAACCAAACCGGCCATGAGGAGAGTAAAGCCAGCGATCAGGAAATTCTTTCGCGTGGTTTTCATTTCTGATTTCGGTTGGCCTCGCTCCACCGCACTTCACGCAACACAAGTTTTCCGCTCTCTCTGCGGTAATACACCTTGATGGGCTGGCCTGCATGAAGTGAATTGGGCGAAGTCCTTTGCCCGCCAACACGAAAGCGCGTGGAATCCTTCCAGATGAAGATGCGATTGGTCGCAGCCTTGGGTTCAGTCAGAACCAGAGTATGGTTCGTCAGCTCAATGCTTTGAACCACACCTTGAGCCGGATGCTGCACGGGCGGACGCGCCTGAGTCTCGAATGCCGCCAGCGCCACGCCAAGCAGAATCAGAAATCGAGTTGAATTGAGCCTGGGGAGTTTCATAGGTCTTGCGTCAGTCCTCTCATGGCTAAAATGCGCGAGCACAATTCGCACGCGATACTATTCAGTGTTGCATCAACAACGTCGCGCCCTTCACCGGCTCGTTGCTGCCGACGCTCGGACGATAGCCCGCGTTGCTCGTGGCGCATGATGTCGTAATCACCGCGAGCAACACAGCCAGCGCCGCCGCTTGGCACGCTTTGATTGCGCGCGGTGATCGAATTGTGCTTGCGGAGTTCATTGATGGTTGCTCAATGAGATTGCTGCTTTCCAGTTCGGGAATCGGGCGGGACGCTGCTGCGCAAATTGCCAGAACGAAGATGGCCGCGAGCAGCATGGCGTAGGCGTTCGCATTGCCCGTGAACCCGACGATGCGGTTCTCGCCGCCGATGTCGGCCTGCACCTCGTCGATCTTGTTGAAGAAGATGTACGAGATGATGGCGATGGGCACGCCCGTCCACACCCATGCCTTGAACGAACGGGCGAGGTGCTCCTCGTTCTCGATGAACAGCATGATGATCAGGGCGTAGATGAACCCGAGCGTGAGCTCGAGGAGGCCCTGGATCCACGACCCCATCTCGTTCGACCAGAACCCGCTGACCCAGGCCCACATGAAGAACAGTCCGGGCATGGACGGCGACCCTCCGTCCGTGCGAATGTGACCGCGCGCAACAAGCAAGAAAACCCCCGCGCCCGGAACGCCCTGCTCTTCTGCCGAGGTCCCATTCATGTCGATCAAGAATCGTGCGTATATCGCCGGTGCGTTCGAGCACCCGACCCGTCACGCCCCGGATAAATCGCTGGTCCAGCTGCACGCCGAATGCGCCATCGGCGCGCTCGCCGATGCCGGTCTCAGCAAGAATGACATCGACGCCTTCTATTACGCCGGCGACGCCTCCGGCATCAGTGCGATGTCGCTAGTCGATTATCTGAACCTGAAAGTCCGCCATGTCGACGGCACCGAGACCGGCGGCACCTCCTATCTCCTTCACGTGTCGCATGCAGCCCAGGCGATCGCCGCCGGCAAATGCAACGCCGCGCTGATTACGCTCGCCGGCCGTCCGCGCTCGGAAGGCCACAGCGGCGCGGCCCCGCGCGCAACCGAGGCGCAGGTGCCCGAATCGCAGTGGGAATCCCCGTTCTCGGCCACCACCGTCAATCTCTACGCGCTGTG
>CALMTT010000644.1 GCA_937872615.1 uncultured Verrucomicrobiaceae bacterium
CGGCATAGAGGGCCCAGCCTTCGCTGTAGGCACTGAAGCCGCCTATCTTGCGGAGGGTTGGAATATCGCCCGAGGTTTGCGCTGTGCTGATCTGCAAATGGTGGCCCGGCACGCCTTCGTGGTATGTGAGTGAAGGCAGGCCATATTTGGGCCAGTCACCGACATCCTTCAGATTGATGAAGTAAATGGCGGGGCGCGAACCATCAAGCGAAGCCCGGTTGTAATAACCGTTCGAAGCGCCATCCTGGATTTCGACCGGCACTGATCGGATTTCGAGTGGCGTGTTCGGCACCGTTGCAAAAGCCTGAGGCAATTTGGCGTACATTGCCTTCACACTTTCATTCAGCCCGGCAATCAACGCGGCCTTGCCCTCCGGCGTGATGCGCAGCGCCCAGCCGCGGAAAGGCACCTGACTGCTGAAGGACCCGGTAAGGCAGAGCGTGACCCAAAGATCGCCCTTGCGATCAAAGCGGCTGCCGATGGCATACTCGTGGTAATCGCCGGACACGCCCCAGCCGTCGTTCACATTCTCAAACACATCCGCACGACCATCCGCATCCGTGTCCTTCAGTCGGGTGATCTCGTAGCGAGTGGTCGCGTAGAGGTTTTTGTCCTTCGGATTGTAGGCCAGTCCGAGCACCTCGTGCAGGCCGCTTGCGTAAAGCTTGTAGCTCACCGCAGCCGGATCGCTGCTGCCTGCGCCGCTGACAACCCAGATCTCCCCGCGACGCGTGCCAAGCGCCAGTTTGCCCTCCGGCAGCAGTTCGATGGAGCCGACCTCGAGCGCCGTTTCCTTCGGCGTTTCAAACGTGGTGATCTTATAAAAATCCGCCTCCACCGGAGCAGCGGCAAACAGGGCAGGGACAAAGGCGAGCGAGAGGCAACAGGCGCGAAACATGGGCATAACAGATCGAAACGCCGGGCTTGGACCTTTCACCAAGATGCCGTGAGGTTTATTTGCCGTTCCACCGAAGCAGCCGGCCGGCCTGTCGATGATTTGCAGGTGGTTTTGGGCTCGACAAGAGGTTGTGACACCTACTAAAACACAATCCATTTTATGAGCGACTACACCGTTTCCCGTGATGAGCAGCAACTGGGCTCGTTTGACCTCTCGCAGATCGAAGAAGGCTTGAAGACCGGTTATTTCAAACCGGACGATTGGGGATGGCGGCAGGGAATGCCAGAGTGGATCACGCTGATCGAGATCACCGCCAGTGCCACGAAGAGTCCCAAGGTCGTCACTCTGAAGCCTGAGGCAGTAAAACCGGTGGGGGTGGCGGCGGGCGTGAATCCATACGCTGCGCCCAAAGCTGGCCCTGCGCAGGCGAGTGCTGTTTCTGGCAGCGTGCCATATCCGGTGATGCAGGAGCTTCGCGGCACACAGCCATGGGTCAGGCTTATTTCCGTGCTGATGTGGATCGTGAGCATTATCAACCTCCTGGGGCTCGCGTTTTATCTGGTCATTGGCCTGATAGGCGCCGGTGGAATGGCCGATTCAGGCAAGGTCGGCATCGGCGTGGGTTTCGCCTTGTTCATCGTGGTCGCCGTCGGCATTTCTGCGATGCTGGTGATCTATCCAACCCTGAAGCTCAGCAAATATGCTTCCAATATCAGCAGGCTTTTGTTCTCTCAAAGTTTCACCGATCTGACGCTCGCACTGGCGGAGCAAAGGCGGTTCTGGAAGTTCTGCGGCATTCTTTGCACGATCTACCTTGTGTTCCTCATCGTGGGCATCGTGCTGGTTATGTTCTTCGGGATCGCCTTCATGCCAAAGGTTCGATGAGAAGGATGCAGCACTGCCAAGCGCATCACCAATGCCATGAAGAACACTTCAATTGCTGCTTGTCTGGCTGCCGGGTTACTCGTCTTGAGTGCTGGTGTTTATTTGTGTGATCAACGTGGGATTGGAGTGGCTGACGCGAATCTACTGCCAGAAAAAAACGATGCCGACCGGGTTCGGTTTGTTCGTGTTGCTTTTGAAGGTGCCAGCAAAGTGATGGCGATCCCAGACTTGAGTTCAGCGAAGGTGGAACTCCACGATAAAACCGTTTTGGTGACGTTTCCGATCAATCGCCAAAAGCAAGATGGACGTCCTCCTCCCCCAGGTCCGGATTATCTCGCACGTGTTAAAATAGACAGGCACACAGGCGAAATACTCGAGATCCTCGTGGCCCAGTAACCCCATCTACCTCGCCTGCTCGTAGGCATGCGCGGCACGGAGCACGGTGACTTCGTCGAGCGGTTTGCCGATGATTTGGAGGCCAACGGGGAGTTTCACGCCATCGACGTCCACATCACCGCAGGGCACGCTGATGCCGGGGAGGCCGGCGAGGTTCACCGGGATGGTGAAGACGTCCTCGAGGTAGGCGGCGAGCGGGTTGTCCTTCAGCTCGCCGAGCTTGTGAGCCGGGGCGGGGCTGGTGGGCGAGATGATGACATCGACTTTGGCAAAGGCTTCGGTGAAGTCGTTGCGGATGAGCGTGCGGGCTTTTTGAGCACGCAGGTAGTAGGCGTCGTAGTAGCCGCTGCTGAGCATGTAGGTGCCGAGCAGGATGCGGCGCTTCACTTCGGGGCCAAAACCTTCCGAGCGGCTCTTCAGGTAGTGCTCCATGAGGTCGGTAGCGCTACTGCTGCGGTGGCCGTAACGCACGCCGTCAAAGCGGGCGAGGTTGGCGGAGGCCTCGGCGGGCGCGAGGACGTAATAAGTAGCCACGCCGAGCTCGGTGTGCGGCAGCGAGATCTGCTCGATGATGGCACCGAGGCTTTCGAGCTTCTTGATGGCGGCATCGACGGCGGCGGAGACTCCCGCGTGCGTGCCGTCGATGAAGTATTCCTTCGGCAAACCGACGCGGAGGCCTTTGATGTCCTTGCCAATGCCCGCGGTGAAGTCCGGCACCTCGACATCGAGGGAGGTGGAATCGCGGCCAT
>CALMTT010000645.1 GCA_937872615.1 uncultured Verrucomicrobiaceae bacterium
CTGTGGGCGCGACCCCCACCAGCAGCTTCAAATCGGACATGACCTTCCCAGGTTCCATAGCCGTCGGCTACGGCATCGACGTCACAGACCGCCTCACTCTTGGTTTCGACTTCCAATGGTCGCGCAACTCCTCTCACGATGACATTCCGATCGACATCGGGAACAATCAGGCCCTTCTCGCCGGCAACAATGCAGCGTTGCTCGGCTGGAAGAACTCCATCGACCTCGGGACGGGAATCACTTACGCGCTGGATGAGCAATGGAAGCTGCGCTGCGGCTACCTTTTTTCTGAGAGTTCGCAGACCGCCGCGAATTACACGCCCTCCGTGGCCACCAACGACCGCCATGTCTTCGGCGTCGGCGTTGGCTGGCGTGGGAAGCGCCAGAGCATCGATCTGGCCTACGCCTTTGTGTACAATCCGATCCGCACCATCAGCGGAAACGCCACGCCGGCCTTCGACGGGCGCTACAAGCACCAGTGGCACGTCATTTCGCTCAGTCTCACTCACCGTTTCTAACCATCAACTCGCGCATCAATGAAGCTCCCAATTCACCACCAAACGCTCCGAGGAGGGCATCCACTCCGTGCCGCCCTGGTAAAAACGCTCAGGCAAACGCTCACAGGGGGAGGCTTTTGAAATGGAAACGAAGGACAATTCTCTTCCAGTGCTCAACTCCACGGGTGAGCGCCTCAGCTTCATCATCTGCCGGAACAGCCAAGGCGTCGAGGTGCGTGGCACGCTCCACCGTCTCACCCGCTACCTGGGTGTGTTCGAGGTGTACAATCCCTACAGCATCGTCCAGCTCTCGGAGGTCCTGAACGACTTCCGAATCATGATGAACGACCGCGTCGTTTACTCAGGGCGCGCCGTGATCGCCAATCTGGTGAACACCGGCATCATGCTCATCTGCGAGGCATCTCTCACCGATGAAGGCTGGATCGATATCGACATCCTTTCCCCGGCGCAGAACAAAAACCGCCTGCTCGAGGACTTTGCCGAATTCCTCCGCGAAACGGAGAAAAACTACACCGTCTCGCCTGACTTCAAACTCGTCGTGGCGGACATGCACACGCTCCTTTCCGACCTGCGTCGCTGGATGGAGCAGGTGGAGCTTGGCGTGCGCTCCCTGCCATCTGGAGATCGCATCCAGGCAGAGCGTGAGACCATCAAAAAGCTCGAGGAGCCCATTCTGCCCGCCGTTACGCCACTGCTCCAAAGGTTTGAAGGCACCGCCTCCTCCATTCCGCCGGAACTGCAACCCGTGCACCGCAGCTACATCAAGCGCCAGCTTCACCCGCTCGTGCTCTGCTCACCCTTTATCTACCGCACCTTCCAGAAGCCGCTCGGCTACGCCGGTGACTATGAAATGGTCAGCATGATGCTCCGTGATCCTTACGAGGGCAGTTCCATGTTCGCCAAGGTGCTCAACCGCCTCTTCCTCGACACCGCGCCCGTCGTGGCGCATCGCAACCGCATCATCTACCTCAAAAAGCGGCTGCATGAGGAGACCGAGCGCATGGCGCAGCAGGGGAAGGTGGCCCGCATCTTCAATCTCGGCTGCGGTCCGGCCCAGGAAATCCAGAACTTCCTCGTCGATGATCCGCTTTGCGATAACGCGGACTTCCTCCTGCTCGACTTCAACGACGAAACCATCACCAACACCTCCCGCGAGCTCGAGGCCCTTCGCACACGTCATCGCCGCCGCACCGGCATCAAACTCGAAAAACGCTCCGTGCACCAGATCCTCAAGGAATCCACGCGCACCGGCGCCGGCTTCGAGCCAGCGAGCTATGACATCGTCTATTGCGCTGGCTTGTTCGACTACCTCTCGGACCGCATCTGCCGCCGCCTGCTGGAGGTCTTTTATGACCTCGTGGCTCCTGGCGGTCTCCTTATCGCCACCAATGTCGACAGCTCCAATCCGTCCCGCAACTGGATGGAGTACGTCCTCGAATGGCATCTCGTCTATCGGGACAAGGAAGGCTTTGCCAAGATCGCGCCGGACAAGGCACCACTCGATGCCATCAACGTCAGAGCCGATGAGACCGGCGTGAACATCTTCCTTGAGGTCCGCAAGCCCGCTCAATGATCTTCGATAGTCCAGAGGCTCGCGAGAGCATGGCGCGTTCGTTCGAGTTCTACGAACGCCCCATCCGCATTCGCAATTACAAGCTGGGGGCCTTCCTGGCGGGCGTCTTCATGCCCGCCGGGGCCTCACTGGACTATTTCATGTATGGCTTGGAGGTCACCAAGAGCTTCTTTGTCGTCCGTGTCATCTCCGCCGTGCTCCTTGCCGGTGTGTGGCTGGCCCTGCACTACTTCCCGAATACCACACACTATCGTTCGATCGGCCGTCTCGTGGCGCTGATCCCACTCGCTGCCATCTCATGGATGATTTACTGCCAGGATGGTGCCACCTCGCCCTACTACGCGGGGCTGAACCTGATCATGCTCGGCTCCGCCATCTTGTTGCGCTGGACCGTGGCGGACAGCGTCCTGATCTTCCTTCTCACGCTATTGACCTACTTTCTCGCCGTGTCACTGCATGGCGAGTTCTCGCTCCACGGCTTGTTTTTCAACAATCTCTATTTCCTGGTGGTCACCGGAATCTTCATCATCGCCGGCAGTTGGTATTACAACATCATCCGCCAGTCCGAGTTCCAACTCCGCTACCGTCTCGATGCAAACCGTGCCGAGCTCGAAGAGTCCAATCAAAAGCTGCGGGAGCTTGATGAGGCCAAGAGCCGCTTCTTTGCCAACATCAGCCATGAGCTGCGCACGCCGCTCACACTGATGATCGCTCCTTTGGAGACCATGCTGCACAATCCGCCTCCAGGCCGTGTGATCGAGGAGCATGAGCTCATCCAGACGATGCACGGCAACGCCATGCGGCTGCTGAAGCTCATCAATGACCTCCTCGAACTGGTGAGGCTGGAGTCCGGTTCCATCAAAATCCGTCCGAAACCCGTGGAGATCGGCGCTTTCGTCCGTGGCATCAGCAATGCCGTCAGCGCCATGGCGCAGGACAAGCGCATCACGCTCGGCTCCCAGATCACCGCCGAGGTCGGCACGGTGATGACAGATCCTGAGAAGCTCGAGCGCATCACGCTCAACCTCATCTTCAACGCCCTCAAGTTCACCGCCGCGAATGGGCGTGTCGAATTCAATGCCCACACGGATGACGACTGGCTGGTGCTGGAGGTCAAAGACACCGGCATGGGCATACCAGCGGATCAACTGCCGCACATCTTCGGCCGTTTCTGGCAGGCGGACACCTCCTCCCAGCGCAAATTCCAGGGCATGGGCATCGGCCTCGGGCTCGTCAAAGAGCTGGCCGAGGTGCAGGGAGGCAGCGTCTCTGCCACGAGCGAGGTGGGCAAGGGCACCACGATGACCGTGAAGCTCCCGCTCACTCGCCCTACTGCCGAGGACCTTGCTGAGGTGGAGGAGAAGGATGATCACCACGACGCTGCCGAGCATCCCGAAGGCATGCAGAAGGACTGGATCGCCGATTTGTATCGTCGCGCGGAGCTCTTCCCGGCCATGACCTCGCTCCAGGCCACGCTGAAGCCCGTCGAGATCAGTGTCTCCCGCAGTCGCAAGCCGAAGCTCCTCATCGCTGATGACGAGCCGGACATGCTCCGCTTCCTCAAGAGCCAGCTCAGCGCCAATTTCGAAGTTCTGGAAGCCGTCGATGGTCAGCAGGCGGTGGACAAGGCGGCCCAATTCCTACCGGACATCATTCTTTCAGACATGATGATGCCCGAGAAGGATGGCCTGCAGGTCTGCCGTGAGCTGCGTGACCGCACCTCCACGCGCAGCATTCCCATCGTGCTCCTCACCGCCCGTGCGGATGAGAAAACGAAGCTCGACTGCCTGGAGGCTGGAGCCAGCGACTTCCTGCCAAAGCCTTTTTCGCTCACCGAAGTGCTCGTCAGGCTCAAAAACCTCGTCGATTCACGCTTGTATCAAAAGGAGATCTTCAGTCAGAAGCAGCAGCTCGAGGCTGCTCTGGAGCAGATCAAAGAGACCGAGTCCATGCTCGTGCAGAACGAGAAGCTCGCCGCGCTTGGCCGTCTCAGCGCAGGGCTCATCCACGAGATCAACAACCCGCTCAACTACGCCCGTCAAGGTCTCCATGTGCTCTCCAAGTCTGCCAAGCATCTGCCGGAGCCCGAGCAGCCCGACTTCCACGAGACGCTCAAGGACATCGAGGACGGCATCACGCGTGTGGCGCAGATCATCTCCGACCTGCGTGGCTTCACCCGCGAGACAAAGGACTTCAATGCCTTCTTCGACCTCAAAGCAGTCGTCGATACCGGCCTGCGCTTCTTCTCGCATGTGTGGAAAAGCGGCATGCAGCGCGAGGTGGAGGTCCCGCCCGGGCTGGAGATTCGTGGAGATGCGAACCAGTTCACCCAGGTCTTCATCAACCTCGTCCAGAACGCCATCGATGCCATGGAGGGCAAGACTTATCCCGAGGGCGTGCAGCCCTGCATCCGCATCCACGGTGAGAAGCGCCGGGACAAGGTGGTCTTCACCCTTCGTGACAACGGCCCCGGCATCCCCGCCACCATCCGGGACAAGATCTTCGATCCCTTCTTCACCACCAAGGACGTGGGCAAGGGCATGGGGCAGGGCCTCTCCATCTGCAATCGAATCATTTCCGACCATGGCGGCCGTGTCGAGGTGCGCAGTGAACCAGGCCAGTTCACCGAGTTCATCCTCGAATTCCCGTCCGCCGAAAGCCCGGATTTCAACTGATCCAGTCCCACAACAACACAAACCATCCCATGCAAAACCAATACGACCTCAAAAAATACGCGGTGCTCTACGTCGATGACGAGGAGAAGGCTTTGAAGTACTTCGAGAAGTCCTTCGGCGACGAGTTCCGCATTCTCACAGCCAACAGTGCCGATGCCGGCTTCAAGCTCATCGAAGAACACGGTGATGACATCGGCGTCCTTCTATCCGATCAGCGCATGCCGGGTCAGACCGGAGTGCAATTGCTGGAGAAGACCCGCCACCTCCGCCCGCGTCTCGTGCGCATGATGGTCACCGCCTATGCGGACTACAGCGCCACTGTGGACGCCGTGAACCTCGGCAACATCTTCCGCTACATCTCGAAGCCCATTCAGATCGAAGACATGCGGAACACGCTGGAGCGTGCCATGGAGTTCTACATCCTCCAGCAGGAGCGTGATGATCTGCTCCGTGAAAAGCTCTCCACGTTGCAGAATGTGCTCATCGCCGATCGCGTGCTCGGCCTCGGCGTGGCCGCGGGCACGCTCGCCAGCCAGCTCCGCCAGCCGCTGCGTGGCCTTCACAGCTTCCTGGAGATCATTCCGGGTCGTGGTGGCCGTCCGGTGTTCGACCTAGATCGCCTGCGTCAGGGCACCTTCTGGCGTGATTTCCACGGTCATGTGGCCCAGCAGTCCGGTCTGCTTGCCGATTCGCTGGCGGAAGCGCTCGCCGCCTCATCCGGTGGTGAAAAGAGTCCCGCTTCCGCAGTGATCCAATCCGTCACCGAAGCGCAAAAAGCCGCGTTTGCCGCCAAAGGCATCACCTTGGAGGTTGGAGCTTCACTGCCTTCGATGGAGGTGAACAAGGCCGCTTTCGAAAAATTGCTCCAACTGGTGCTTCAGGCCGAGCTAGAACTCCTCGGTGTGGGCAAGAAAGTCACGCTGAATGCCGCCGCGGCCGCGGATGGCAGTTCGATCACCGTCTCGGTGGCCGATGACAGCGGTGGCGTCTCACCTGAGGCCGTGCGTGCCGTGTTTGATCCGCTGCTCACGCAGGCGAAGCCCGGTGTCGATGCTCCTGGCATGGCGCTGCTCGGCGCCATGATGCTCGCCAGCCATCTCGGCGGCGTGGCAAAGGTGCCTCGCGGTGCGAATGGCTTCAAACTCGACATCGAAGTGCCTGCCAATGCGGCGGAAGCACCTGCGGCGGCCGCGAGCAGTCGTGAATTCATCACCAACGTGCTCATGAATGATCTCCTCTGGGAGCGCATTCTGCAGAATGGATGAGGTGAGTGGTGTTTTAGTGTTTGTGTCCTTGGGCGATCAACCGGCGGAAACGCCGGTTGATTCGTTTTGGCGCTTGGGGATCACTTCAACACCGAAGCTGACTTGCCCGCTGGTGTGATCGCGGCCGTGCGGTGCTCGTTCGCCAGTTCGTTCATGCCAATCTGCTGGTACAGTTCCGCCAGCTTCGCGTGTGTGGAGACTTTCACGGGTGCTTTGGGCAAAGCCAGCTCGAAATCACGAATGGCATCCTTCAGCCGTCCGAGCTTCGCAAGCACATGGCCGCGTGTGTCGAGGAAATGCACGTTCTCCGGCTCCTCGCTCACAAGGTCATCCATGATGGCCAGCGCCTTCTCCAGGTCGTCAGGACGCTCGGATACGGCTGCAATCGCCATCGCGAGGTTGTTGCTGATGATTTTGAAGCCTGGATTCAACGAGCACGCGAGCTCGAAGTGCGAACGCGCGGCATCCCGCCTGCCTGCCTTCCAATCCTGCACACCGAGGTAGTAATGAAGGAAGGACGTGGCGATGCCGCCGTCTCCGAGCACTCGCTCAACAAGGTGGCGGCGCTCCTCAGGCGTTGTTTCCAGCTCCTCGCAATCCGTGAGGAAGGCCATGATGATGTCCTGGCTCTCAGGGGAGACTTGAATGCCCTTTTGCAGCAGCTCCAGCACCTTCAGCTTGTCCACTGCGGGCTGGTCCTTGAGATGACGGCTCCAGGAGAGGTAAATGCCGCCGAGCACCTGACGGTCCTCTTTGTTGAGCTCGCCCCCGGTGACGGTCATGAGCCACTGGATGGCCTGATCAAAGCGCCGCTGCAGACTGAGGCTCACCGCGATGGAGTAGCGAATGCGATCGGAGCCGCTGGTGACGCCGCTTTGCATGTCGCGCAGCTTCATCTCCGCGGTGCGGGCGCACTTGATGCTCTCGTCGGCCATGCCGGAGAGCTGAAGGGCGGTGGCCTTCATGAGCATGAGGTCTGCCCGCTCGGTCAGCGGCAGCCGGTTGAGGTATTTGAGCACGGCCCGCCAGTTCTTTTGTCCGGCTGCAAAGCGTGCAGCTAGCTCCAGCGCATCCTGATTGGTCGGATCAGCGTTCAAGGCATGATCGATGTGGCGCAGCGCGGCCTCGGCTTCGGGCTTCTCCTGCGTGAGCAGGCTCGCTGCTTGAGCCACATGCGCAGGTGCAAAGCCGGGCTGGTCCACGGGTGCGATACGGGCCAGCAGTCTCGCGGCTTCATTCACCTTGCCGAGACCACGAAGCGCCTTGGCTTCGATCAGCGTGGCTTTGAGACTTTGTGAAGCATGCTGTGCGAGCCGTTTCGCCATGATGCGAGCCTCCACGAAGCGCTGATTCTCCAGATGCGCGTTCGCCTTCTTTTCGAGTGCATCGAGCTGGGCGGGCGTGATGCCGCTGCTGGCGTGAAACACGATGAAGCCAAGCAGGATGAGCGCAAACAAGGCAGGCAAGCCGATGAGTCCGTCCAGCGGTCGGCGCTCGTCGAGCATCTGGGTGAACTGATGGCGCAGTCGGTAAAGAGTGTCTTGTTGCATGAGAATTGCTCAGAGTGGGTTTGAGGAGGTGGAAAGCGTGCGGGAGAGGCTTTGGCGTGCCGCGGTGAGCAGCTCGGCGCAGGCTTCACGTGCTTCTTTGGAGCCGCCGGGTTCGACGCAGAGCACTTGGAGCACGACGGTGGTCTCGGCTTCCTGCTCGGGCTGTAGCCAGCGGCCGACGAGGCGGTCGCTCACGCGCTTGACGAAGTCTTCGGAGGGGAACTTCTGCGCAGCACCTTGTTCATCGAAAACGGACAGCCACAGGTGCGCCTGGAGCAGGTCAGCAGGTTGCTGCATTTCGAGATGCCTCACCGTGCTGCCGTTCTCGCCCGGTGGAGCGATATCGGTCTGTTTCTGAAACTGCCAGCCCTGGCCTACATAACAGAGACGTGTGTCATGAAAACCGGTGAAAGGATAATTCACCGCCACATGAGCCTCCAGCGTGCCGCGACGGTACAGCCACACCTGATTGCGCACGCCGAGTTTGCCGATGAGCGAGCTTTCGCCGGCTTGTGTGCCCTCACGGCTCCAACCGGCAAGCTGCGCGGGCATTTCAAAATGCTGCACGGAGGCATCGAGGGTCTGTCTGGAATTCGCTGAGTGACGTGTCAGAAGCAAAGAAGGACCTGCCAGCAAGGCGCCGCCCATCAAAGCCACTGAAAAGCTCAACCCAACGGGCAAAAGAGATCCAGAGCGTGTGAGATCCGTCTCCTGTCGCGCAGTGACATGGCGTGGCAGCGAAGCCCGGTTTAGCAAAAAGCCCACGCCATGGTCCGCGCTCCAGACGAGCAGCAGATCGAGCACGAAGAAGCCAATGCCGAGCAACTGGTGTGGCATGCCGCTTTCCAGTTCGAGGCCATAAAAGTGAGCACCGCCGATCACCACGCAGATGCGCAGCACATTCGTGGCCACCGACATGGCCGCGGAGATCGCCAGCAGCACCAGCGCATGCAGGCCGGTGCGCCTGCGCAGGGCGCTCAACACGAGTGCGATGCAGATGATCGTCAGAAGAGAGTTCGTGCCACTGCACGCGTCATCCACAAAGAAGCGCCGCTGCGGTGTCACGACGATGGTTCCCTCAACCACATGGAGGAGGTTGATCATGTCCAGCCAGCCCTGGCTCAGCCGTGCGGCGAGTCCGGCGAGAAGCTGATGCAGATCATGGTCCGCCATCAACGGCGGCGGCACAAAGAACAACGAGAGGGCAGGGAACACCCAGCGTGGCGCATCGTCTTCGCAGCGGCGTTCATGAGCAGTCGCATAGGCTGCCAGCGCGGCTGCAAAGGCAAGACCTGCAAAGAATGGGGAAACAAGCACGAAGCCTGCGATGGCCAGGCTGAAGTGCGCGAAGATCAAAACCTTGGTGAGAACAGGGACGCGGCCTCCGCTTGGAAGGCCGCTCCTGTCTTTGAACATCAAATAACCCAGCGCCAGCAGCGGGAGCGGCACAAAGCCATACGCCGGATGACGCAGCCATAGCTCATGCAAAGCAAAAGCGAGGCAGGCGACCGGTGAGGCCCAGGCGAGCAGGCCCGCTGGAGATCGGCTTGATGAGGCGGAAGTCATTGGCGCTGGGTGTGAGGGGCTGAATCAGGCTTCGGTGGATGGTTCCTCCATCGCCGGTTGAGCTCGGCGACGCTTCAGAGCGAAGCCGCCGAGGAAAAGCATGCCGCCCATGCCGAGGATGATGGATGGAGGCTCTGGCACCGGAGCGATGGGCGCGGCGTCATAGGTGTAAGTCACCACGAGATTGCCGGTGGAGCTTCCGGTGATGCTGGTGAGCCACGATGTCGTCGAGCCGGAGCCTGAAGCGGTGGGCGTGGCGCCGAACGTGTTCGTCAGGAAGAGCGGAACACTGCCGCTGCCCTTGAACGAATTGAAGTTCGCATCCGCGGAGGTGTAGCTGTCCTCCTGGCTGAAGCCGGTGAACGTGACGTTGTTCACCGTGTAGGTATCGCCCTGGAGCAGAGTCACCGTGCCGCCTGCCGGCGTGTGGCTTTTGCTGCGGGCCATCTCGGCCACCAAGTCACCGCTGGTGCCCATGGATGGGACGTATCCCTCCACCGTGTTGGTGAAGGTGATGCGGCTCACGTTGACAGTGCCGGTGTTTTGATTGGTGATCGAGGCGGTTGAGATGCTCGAGTTGATCGTCCACGAAAGTGTGACGCTGGTGAGGGTGCCGAGGGCAGTGTTGAACTGGTTAAAGTACAACTGCTTGTCCCCGGTGATCGTGCCGAAGTCCACCGTTTGGGTGATGACATCGGCACGGGCGAAGGCGCTGAGCGCGAGTAGGGTTGCTGCTAGGAGTGATGATGTTTTCATAGCGGGACACAAGTGTCGTGCCCGGCGTGTCACCATCAAATCAATAGGGTTAAGAGATGGCTTAACGGCGCATCAGACTTGTGGAAGGAACCGTCGTTTCATCGTGCATGACCTCATGCCAGGCGGCTTTTCACCTATCGAACAAAGCGCAGGAGTTTTGGGGCGATGCCTACTGTGCAGGAGAAAAACTCAGCCGTTCTTAAATCCCTCTGATGGGTTCAACGGAACGTGTTCACCAGCAACATGACAGGATTCCCAATTATCCTTTCTCGTGGGAGAAGAGGCTTTGAAACCTGTCACCACGCAGATGAACCACGGGCACGGCGATGAGGCTTCTCTGAATCTCGACGTAGGGGTTACTTGAAGCTTTGTTTAATCGAGTAATCCTGAAACTCTGGCAATTTTAGCGAGTCACAGTTTCTGGGCTTTTGAGGCTCTCTCCGAGCTTCGGGCGAACAGATCAGAAACTCATTCAAGCAACTCCTCTCTCCCCATGAGCCTAAAACAGCCAAAAACCATTCTGATCGTGGATGACCACGCCATGTTTGCCGAGACTCTCGGCCAGTATCTCCGCAGTGTGTTCGTCAATGATGAGGTCAAAGTCGTCACCAGTGCCGAGAGGGCTCGTCAGGAGGCTTCGATGCGTCCGATTGATGTCGTGCTGCTCGACCTCGAAATGGCAGACTGCACCGGCCTGACACTGCTCGCGGACTTTTCCACCCTGCCACGCCCTCCTGCATCCATCATTGTGAGCATGCACATGGGACCGCTGTGGATCGAGCGGGCCTTGAAGGCCGGTGCACGTGGTTATGTGGCGAAGGATTCCTCGCCCAAGGAAATCGTCATGGCCATCGAGCAGGCTCTCCAAGGTAAAAAATACCTTTCACGAAGCGTGGCCCAGGCCTTTGCGGAAAATGCCGTGCGTGCCCCCGCCAATGGCAAGGAGATCCACCGGGCGCTGAGCAATCGCGAGCTAGAAATCTTCCTCCAGATCGCCCAGGGCAAGTCGCTGAAGGCCATCTCGCTCGATCTGAACCTTTCCGCGAAGACGGTCTCCGTGCACAAGCACAACATCTGGAAGAAGACCGGCATCGACTCCGGAGCACGCATTGCTCGCTACTGCGTCGAGAACGGCCTGCTGGCCTCCGATCACTCGTTTGCCATCGCCTGCTAAGGCCCGCCCATCAGCAAGTGAAGAACCCAGTCTCGCGAGAGACTGGGTTTTTTGTTGTTGGGCGTGGCACAAAAAGAGGTGCCCGGTCACACGACCGGGCACCTGCCTTACCTTAACCACACTAACAAAAGAGAGAAACAGGCTCACGACTGGATGAACGGAGCTGGATTGGCTCGCTGACCTGAAGAGCTTCCCATCGGCTCGAGCGGCACATCTTCGCTCTGCTCGGTCCGGTAGTAGGAATTGTAGAAGTAGTAGTCGTAGCCGCGGGTGCGCTGCGTGAGGCGGTTGAGCACGAGGCCG
>CALMTT010000646.1 GCA_937872615.1 uncultured Verrucomicrobiaceae bacterium
GTGCCGCTGTCATCGTGGGCTACGCGCCCACGATCCAGTCCGGTATCGATTACGCGCTCTCCGGCGACACGGTCCAAGCCAGCGCCGGCACCTACAGTGAAAACCTCACGATCAATGGCAAGAACATCGGCCTTGTGGGGCCTAATGCGGGATTGAATGACGCGGTCGCCACGCGTGTGGCGGAGGCGGTCATCACTGCGGCCTCCAATGCTCCATTGATCACCGTGGAGGCCAATGTCACCAGCTATGCGGTGGATGGCTTTAGGCTGGTAGGTGCCGACTACAGCAGCAGTTCAAATGGCAGATTGGTCTGGGCCAAGGGGCAGGATACGGCCAGCACGATCCGCAACAACGTGCTGGAGCTCACCAGCGCTGCCGCGGGCACCAAGCGCTACATCTGGCTTGGGGGATCCGGTTCGGTGAGCTCGGGCAGCAGTTTCATTTCAGGTTCCATCAGCCACAACCAGTTCAAGGCCGCTGGAGGCGGGTCTGGGTTCAATGGTATCATCATGCAGCAGTGGTCTGCTAATTTCACGATTTCGGGGAACACGTTCCAAGGCATGACCGGCCAGCGTAACGTGCTGATCTGGCATCCCTCGGCGACAACGGTCGTCGAGCACAATGAGTTCTCACGCGTGGATGCGGGTGGCGATGTGCTCTACCTGGGCGGTCCTTCACCTACTGTTGGCACGGCGGGCGCGGTGGTGAGGAACAACAAGTTCAGCTCAGGTGGCGCCGGGATGACGGTTTTCAGCTACGGGACGAACATCACGGTGTTGAACAACGACTTCAGTGCGGTGGTTGGATCGAAGCTACAGCTCGACACGCCACCTGTGGGCACGACCATCAACGCCAGCGGCAACTGGTGGGGCGTGGCGAGTGGTGCGACGATCGCCACTTCATTGGTGCCGGGCACAGGTGCCATCGATTTCACGCCGTTCCTGACCACCGGTGCCGATATCACCCCGGCCACAGTCGGTTTCCAGGGCGACTTCTCCGACGTCACGGTCACCACATCGGGCAGCCAGTCAGGCATTGTGGCTCGCATCCAGGAAGGCGTGACGACCGCTGCCACTAGCGGTGTGGTGAACGTGGAGGCCGGCACCTACGCCGAGAGCGTGACCATCTCTCAAGCGGTGGATGTGCGCGGGCCGAACTGGAACGTCTCGCCGAATGGCGGCGTGCGGTCGGCCGAGGCGCTCATCATCCCGGCGACCACCAACACCTCCTCCGGAGCCGTTGTCACCATCACCTCCTCCGGCGTCCTGTTCCGTGGCTTCACCATCGATGGTGACAATCCCACACTCCCATCCTCTGGCGTCGGTCTCGGCGGAGTGCTTGGCACCTCCATTGATGCTGCCCGCTGCGTCTTCCTCAATGCGAATGGCGTCAACGGCATCACCATCGCCAAAAACATCACCAAGAACGCGGTGAACGGCCTTCGCATCGAGCAGACCACGAACTTCTTCGCGTCGGGTGGCCCTCCAGGAGCCGTGCGCTCATCCAACATTCTCCTCGATGACAACCTCGTGCAGGACATGACCGGCACCGGCATCCGCCTCGGCAACAGCATGTATGCCAAGGTCACCAACAACACCGTCTCCAATGCCGACAACGGCATCGCGTTCAGTTCCTTCCGCATCTCCGATGCCGGCGCCGCTGCTGATCGTGTGATCCAGGGAAACACCATCTCCGCGCGATTCGCCGGCATCTGGTCCAATCTCTTCCACGCCTCGCCCTATGCCTTGGTGAACAACACCATCACCGTCGCCCCGGCCGCTACTGCGATGGCGCCGACGCCACAGAACCGCACCAGTTGGTATGGGATCATGTATTCCACTGTCTCGGCACCGCAAAACTTCACCAACCAGCCGAACCTGCCGCAAGTCGTGACGCCCGAGTGGTGGACCGCCACCGGCAATGTCATTGATGGCGCCGCTCTCGAGCCCACCTCGACCGGTTATGGCTACTGGCTCTTCTATGTCGATAACAATCGCGACTCCCTCGGCACCGATCACTTCGGCCAGATCTCCGGCGGCTCCGTGTCGAATGTGAATGTCGGCATTATGCTGAAAAACCGCGACACTGATCCCGCCACGCTCTTCGGCACCGCGGCGATTGGTGCCCATGCGGCCGTTTCAGGCGTTCCGTTCACTCTCAAGACTGGCGGCACTGGCTTCCGTCTCATCGATGACGCCACCTGGACCACCTCCAATCCCGCTCCGCTGATCAACAAGCGCAACGTGCAGCTCGCCATCGGCACTGGCACCAGCATCTCGGGCGGTGCCATCGGGCTCCACATCACGCGCCCGGCCAGCTTTGCCCAGCCGGACTACAACAACATCGTCGGCGGAGCCCTCTCCGATCTCGCCTTCAGCGGCCAGACTGGCGATTATATCACCCTTGTGGGCACGCCGAATGGTCTCGATGGCACGTTAAGCACCTTCGATGCCTTGAATGGAGCCACCGCGGCCCAGACCGCCCTCTTCGACATCGAGGACAAGATCACGCACAAGCTCGATGACACCGCGCTCGGCCTCGTCCGCGTGAAGGCCGGTCATGTCTTCGTCAGCGCCACTGGCAGCCTCGACCGCGGCATCGCCGCCGCCAGCATCGGTGATGTCGTCAATGTCGAGGACGGCTACCTGCTCAGCCTCACCACCGAGATCACGAAGAACGTGACCTTCGCCGGCACCTTCAGCATCACCGCTGCTAACATCCCCACCGATGGCACCGCCACCACGGTGCTCAGCAGCTTCCTCACCCGAAAAGGCACCAGCACGGTCACCGCCGACATGACCGGCATGAACGCCAACCAGATTGCCGCGGTGAATGCGAACCTAGGCTACTTCAACGGATTTACAGGAGCTCCGGTGAGCATCCTCCGTGCCGCTGTCATCGTGGGCTACGCGCCCACGATCCAGTCCGGTATCGATTACGCTCTCTCCGGCGATACTGTTCAGGTCAGCGCCGGCACCTACACCGAGAGCGTCAGCACCGCCGCCAAGGCCATTACCCTCACCGCCGCCGGCACCAGCACCGCCCAGATCGTCGTCAATGGCAGCTTCACCCTCGATGCCAATGACACCCTGCCGCTCGAGATCGACGGGCTCACTCCTGGCACCCAGCATGACCAGTGGGTCGTCAATGGCGTCGTCACCCTCGGTAATGCCACCTTGAGCCTCGGCGGCAGTCGCGCCGTGCTCCTCGACGATGCCTTCACCCTCATCAGCAATGACGCGGTGGATGCCGTCAGGGGCACCTTCAACACCCTTCCGGAAGGTGTGAACATTCTCTTCAACGCCGTCTCCCGCATCCTCACCTACATTGGTGGTGATGGAAACGACGTCGTCCTGCGCCGCCCGCCGCTCACGCCCATCGTCATAGGCATCGCCGGTGGTGCCTCCCCCAGCAGCAGCGCACCGAATGCCGATGCCAGCGGCTCGGTCGGGCGCTGGGAGTCCATTCGCAGCGGTGCCGTGCTCTCCAGCAATGGTCACATCGCCTTCCGCGGCCACCTCGAGCTCGGCTCCGGCACTCCCCCGGTCACCCCCGCGGACTTCCAAGGTATCTGGCGTTACGACGGCACGGACACGCGTCTTAAAGCTCGCAGCGGCAGCACTGCGCCCGACAGTGACGGTGCCTCCTACGACATCCTGCCGCTCAATCCCGCCGTCAGTCCGAACGGCCTTCTCACTTTCTTCGGCGGTCTGCGTCTCGGCACTGGTTCACCCACTGTCACTGCCAGCACGAACTACGGCCTCTGGACCGAAATGGGCGGCAGCATTCGCCTCCTCCTGCGGGAAGGCTCCACCGTCGTCGGAGTCAAAACCTTCCGCAGCAGCAGCGCCGTCGCCGCCTCCAATGCCAGCACCGCGGCTCTCAATGCACGCCTTAGCTCCGGCACGGCCATCCTTCACCTTGATGCCAGCGGCGGCTTCCCGGCCCAGCTTACCGTCGTTGCCGAGGAAGGCGTCACCGCGCCTGGCGGCGGCACTTGGACCGCCCTCGATGGGAACTCCAGCGATCCCCGTCTGAGCACCAATGGCGACCTCGGCTTCATCGGCTGGGAACTCGAGGGCAGCAGCTTTGTCCAGGGGATCTACAGCCGCGTGCGCTCCACCCCCGTCGGCACCTCCGGTGTCGCTCTCGAGGCCCGTGCTGGCAGCACGGCCCCCGGCACCAGCGGCGCCACCTTCAGCACCTTCGAGCGGCCCACCCTATTCGATGGTGGCATGGCCTTCCGTGGCTTCCTCAACCTCAATGGTGACAACGCCGCAGGCAACAAGGGCCAGGGCGTCTGGGCGGGCACCTTTGGAAACATGCTACCCGTCGTTCGCACCGGCGATACCAACGCGCAAAACGCCTCCATCCCCGTCGGTCGCACTGTAGGCAGCGTCTGGAGCCCCTTCAGCAGTGACTCCGGTGCCATCACCATGCGTATCACGCTCACAGGCGGCCCGGGCGAGTCCCGTGCCATCATGGGCAACACCAGCGGCACTATGCAGATCATTGCCAAAGTCGGCGACACCGCGCCCGGCCTTGCTGGCGAGACCTTTGCGAACTTCGACCATCCCGTCATTGGCGATGGCAATCAAGTCGCCTTCGCCGCCTCCACCAATACCGGCAGCTACGGTATTTGGAAGCAGGCCTCCGGCGGCGGCCCACTCAGTCTCGTCCTGCGCGTCGGAGAGACCCTCACCACCAGCGAAGGAAGCAAGATCGTTTCCGAGATCACGCTCCCTGGCTCCACCACTGACGACCGCAAATACGAAACCCGTTGCATCGACGCCACCGGACGACTCCTCATCTACGTCCGCTTCGATGACGGCACCTCCAGCCTCCTGCTTGGCCTGTGAGCCTGCGCATGCTGCCCCAGAAAGAGGAACAGTTTTCCAACCCGTTGAGCCTGATGAACCACAGGATGCAATCCTGTGCCATTCTCTCCCCGCAAGTGGCCCTGTCGTTCGCTCTCGATGCGATTTTCCTGAAAAAGTGGAACTGACGGGCGAATTCAGATGCATGATGGGACCGCGCCGTGTTTTGAACTCCACGGCTCTTTCCCACCATGAATGCGCGATTCTTTTTCTGCCTGCTCTGGCTCATCTGCGGCTCGTTGAGCGCGCAGGAGGTGACTGGGGCTGGTCCTTTGAATGCGGCGACTACCGCGGCCGTGAGTGCGCTGGGCGTGAACGAGCCACGACTGCCGGGCGTGGGCATTGCCGAGGGCATCTCGGAGATCACGGGCGTGGCGGTGAGTCCGCTGCTCGGTGTGAGTGTGATTGGCGCATGGACGTGGTGGCGCACGGAGGCAGCGATGCGGGACAAACTGCCGTGGTATTGCCAGCCGGTGGCCTGGGGCATCGGGCTGGGCCTGATCGCCCTCTGCCTGATGAAGGACATCCTCGGCGCGATGGTGCCGGCGATCGCGAAGAAGCCGCTCGACTGGCTGGAGCTGTTTGAGAACAAGGCCAGCGCCCTCATGGCGAGCACGGCCTTTGTGCCGCTGGTGGCGATCGCGATGTCCCAGGTGGACCGCATTCAACGGGAGGCGGCGTCCGGCGTGGCGATGTTGCCGATGGCCTCGATCGCGGACTCGGCGATGCACACGCCATGGGTGACGGTGCCGGTGGCGGTGGCGGCCTTTCTCGTGGTGTGGCTGAGCTCGCATGCCATCAACGTGCTGATCGCCTTCTCGCCCTTTGGCCTTGTCGATACCGGTTTGAAGCTGCTGAAGCTGGGCATCCTGGCCGTGGTGGCCGGGAGCGCGGTGATCCATCCGTGGCTGGGCGCGGCGGTGGCGCTGGTGCTGGTCGCCATCGGGGTGCTGATGGCCGGCTGGTCGCTGCGACTGATGATTTTCGGTATGCTGATGGGGCGCGATTTGATCCTGGACCGTCGCGCGGATGCCACGGAGGCCAAAGAAGGCGCGAAGGCCTTCCTGGCCCGCCGCACGAGTGGTGTGCCGGTGCGCACCCGAGGCGTGGTGGTGCTCGATGAACTCGGCCGGCCGCGCTTTGAATGGAGGAGCGGATTCCTGGGCCCGAAGCGCCACCTGCCGCTGGAGGAAAGCAGTCTCGTGATGTGCAAAGGCCTTGTGAACCCCTCGATCGCTCAGCGACCGGATGCGAGCAGCCGCCCGCGCAGCCTGCTGGTGTTGCTGCCGCGCTACCGCGGCGTCGAAGAAGCGCTTGCCACGCATCTCGGCTGTCGCGAGGTGATCGACAACGCCCTCGTCCGCGGCTTCCGCGCTGCGAAGCAGTGGTTCACGGATGTCTTCAGCGGGGAGCGGGTGGTTTTGGTGTCCAGTGGAAGGTAGTCCGCAGCTTGCGCATCCACGGCATCCGCCTATGAGAGCGGCCCGCATGCACCTGTTCCACTACCAAAACGACCGCCTCCACTGCGAAGACACTGACCTGGGCACCTTGGCCGCCAAGCACGGCACGCCGCTCTACGTTTACAGCAAGGGCACCATCGTGAGCCATTTCCAGCGCCTGGATGCCGCGCTCGATCCGCTGGACCATCTCGTCTGCTACGCGGTAAAGGCGAACTCGAACCTCTCCATCCTCAGCACCATCGCGAAGCAGGGCGGTGGCTTTGACATCGTCTCCGCTGGTGAACTCTACCGCGTGATCAAAGCGGGCGGCGATCCGGCGAAGTGCACCTTTGCCGGTGTGGGCAAGACCCGCGCCGAGATCGAGTTCGCGCTCGAGAAGGGCATCTACTGCTTCAACGCCGAATCCGAGGCGGAACTGCGCTACATCAATCAGGTGGCCGGCGAGCTGGGCAAGAAGGCTCCGGTGGCCGTGCGTGTGAACCCGAACGTGGACGCGAAGACGCATGCGAAGATCACCACCGGCAAGAGCGAGAACAAATTCGGCATCGACTTCGACCAGGTGCTCGATGTGTATGCCCGCGCCGCGAAAGAGTGCCCGCACCTCGAGATCCGTGGCGTGCAGATGCACATCGGCTCGCAGCTTACCAGCGTGACCCCGTTCCGCGAGGCCGTGGAGAAGGTCATCCCGATGGTGAAGGAGATTCAGCGCCTCCATGGCATCAAGTTCTTCAGCATCGGCGGCGGCATCGGCATCAATTACAAGCAGAGCCTCGACTCCGGCGCGTCCACCTGGTGGGAATCGAACAGCGAGGTGCATCCTTTGACCGTGCAGGCCTACGCCGAGGCCGTGGTGCCGCTGCTCCAGCCGCTGGGCCTTCGCATCCTCTGCGAGCCCGGCCGCTTCATGGTGGGCAATGCGGGTGTGCTGCTCACGAGCGTGCTGTATGAGAAGCGCGGCAGCGCCAAGACCTTCAAGATCGTGGATGCCGGCATGAACGACCTCATCCGCCCGACGCTTTATGAAGGCTGGCATCAAATCGTGCCGGTGAACAAGCCCGCGAACGACAAAACGGAGCTCGCCGATGTTGTCGGGCCGATTTGCGAGAGCGGCGACTTCCTCGCGCAGAATCGCGACATCGCGCCGGTGCAGGCTGGTGACGTGCTCGCGGTGATGAGCGCCGGCGCCTACGGCTTCACCATGGCCTCGAATTACAACACGCGTCCGCTGCCCGCCGAGATCCTCGTCGAAGGCAGCAAGGCCACCGTCGTCCGCGAGCGTCAGACGCTCGATGACGTGCTGAAGGGCGAGCACATCGCGTAAACGAAAGGGAAAAGCACGGTGGCGCGGGCGTTTAATGGACATCCATGAAGCGCCGCTATTTTCTCCACGCTGCCTCGGCAGCCGTTTTGCCCTCCATCGCTCCCGCGGTGGAGGCTTCTTCTTTGCGTGTGATCGACACGCACACGCATTTCTATGACCCGACGCGGCCCCAAGGCGTGCCATGGCCAGGGAAGGGGACCAAGCTCTACCGGAAGGTGCTTCCCGCCGACTGGCTGGCCCTCGCCGCGCCTCATGGTTGCCGTGAAACGGTGGTCGTGGAGGCCAGCGCCTGGGTGGAGGACAATCAATGGATCCTCGACCTCGCGGCGAAGGAGAAGTCGATCGTGGGGTTTGTGGGGCATGTGGACCCCGGAGCGGACTTTGAAGGTCATGTGAGGCGTTTTGCGAAGAATCCGGTGTTTCGTGGTCTTCGCTGGAGCAGCGGTCATTTGGTCGATGAGTCCAAAAAGGACGTGGTGAAGGCCGGTGCGAGGCTTTTGGCGGAATTGGGGCTGGAACTGGACCTCAATAGCCCCTGCACCGGACTGCCAGCGGCTTCGAAACTGGCTGCCGAGGTGCCGGAGCTGCGCATCGTGATCAACCACCTCGGGGCCTCGGGTGATCCGCAGGCGCTGCGACCGGATTGGAAGCCCGCGATCACGGAGATCGCCCGTCGGCCGAATGTCTTCATGAAGGTATCCGCCCTCGTCGAGCAGGTAAAATGTCCGGAAGGGCAGGCACCGAAGGATACCGCCTACTACCTGCCGGTGCTGGAGCATCTGTGGGAGCAGTTTGGCCCTGATCGCCTGATTTATGGGAGTAACTGGCCGGTTTCCGACAAAGGGGCGGGTTATGAGGTGGTTTTCCGCATCGTGGACGAGTTCTTCACAAGCAAGGGCACCGAGGCACGGCAGAAGTATTTCTCGAGCAACTCCCGGGCGGCCTACCGCTGGCAAGAGAGGGTTTGAGGCGATTTGGCGGGGACACGCAGGCTTGAGGTTTCTTTGGTCAATTGTCTTATTCGTTTTCGAAAATAAGTCTTGTCGATTGAACGGCCAGCTTGCTAAAAGTGACTTATTCCCAACCAAATCAACCTTCAACCATGACAGGCCGCTCCATCCTCTATTGGCTCATTTGCCTTGCCTTCGCCGTGCTCGTGGCACGCGCTGCCGAGCCAACGGCTGTGTCTGATGGACTGACATGGGCCACGGGGGATGCCACAGCGGCTCATGTGCTTCCTGTGCCGGAACCCGGGAGGGCCATGATGCTCTTTGCCGGGGTGATGGCCATGGCGTTTACTTATCGTCGGGCTTGGCTGAACTGGAAGACAGCCCCCAAAGTCTGAGAAACGGTCAATTCGTGACGAAATCCCGCATTTCGTAGAGCTTGGGATCGCGCACGGGCTCTTTTCGCGCGGCTTTCACGCGAGCGACGAGTTGCGAGAACATGGCGTCGCCAGCTTCGCCTTCGTCCATGCCGCCGAACTGCTCTTCCAGCTTCTCCGGATCCTCGCCGGCCTCCAGCCGTCGGACCATTTCGCGGAGTTCCGGCGGTGTTTTGTCTCCCATGACATCGGTCATCTTACGCATGAAATGCCCCAGCTGGCGGGGATCAGGGTTTTCCTCGTCAAGGCCGCCCATGTCCCGCTCCATCTCGGCCATGAAAGCATCCATTTTGGACTCGTCGATGCCGGCAAAGGGATCATCCGCGGTATCTTCCTTGGCTTTGCCGATGACGGCGAAGCGTGACACCCGCCGCTCCATGCGCAGCCCCTCGCCATCCGGGCAGCGGGGCAACTTGTCCTTCATCGAAAGGCTGCGGGCGAGGAAGGAATAGAGCTTGTTGTTGTCGGGGCAGTAGAACTCGTAGATCGGCATAATGGAAGGTGATTGCCTAAAGGTATGCTGCGGGCTGTTTTCGCAACTCGACGCTATGCAAAAGGCCGAAGCGTGGTTGAATGCGCCACTTTTTCCCGCCCGACCCGCATGCACATTGCCGATATTCTCAAGGACCAGAAGCCAACGCTATCGTTTGAGTTTTTCCCGCCCAAGTCCGCCGAGGCCTCGGAGGCTCTTTTTGCCACCATCGGCGAGCTGGAAGCCTACAAACCGGCGTTTGTCAGCGTGACCTACGGTGCCGGCGGCACGACACGGGACCTCACCCACGATCTCGTGGTGCGGATCAAAAAGACCACCTCGCTGGACCCGGTGCCGCATCTGACCTGCGTGTGCCACAGTGAAGCCGATGTGGCTGGCATCCTCGAACGCTATGCCGAAGCGGGCGTGAGCAATATTTTGGCCCTCGGCGGTGACCCGCCCA